>JAAELM010000122.1 GCA_024226635.1 Oceanicoccus sp.
AATACTGCGTTATCAACGCCGACCATAACGGCTTTCATGGAGTTGGAGTAGGTAACAAAGCCGGCTTCAAATACTGACGATGCGCCTGCAATTTCCGTAATCGACGCAGCGATTAAGCCACCGGTGCAGGACTCTGCTGTAGTTATTTGAGCGTTTTTCTCTTTTAACAGCAGAATAACAGCCTCAGCCAGAGTGGTGCTTTGCGGCCCGATAATATAATCGCCTATCAGTGCGCTTAAGCGTAGATAGCATTGCTGTTGCAGTTGTGAGTGGTTGGCATCGTGAATAGTTAATTTGATTTCCAGTAAAGGCATACCGGACCTAAAGCCCAGTTCCACTTCTTCGGGCCAATCACTCAATTGATTATTAACCAGTTGCTGCAAAGTAGACTCACCAAGACCGAAGGTCTGGAAACGGATGGTAGATGGCTCTTTATTGTTAGGGAAGCGCTGGCAGATCATATCGACTATGGTCTGCTCCATCATAGGCTTTAGTTCGTTGGGTACGCCGGGGGTGCAAATAATTAAGCAGTCGTTGTGGTTAATTGAAAAACCAACCGCACTGCCAACAGGGTTGGGGATGACTTCAACGCCAGCGGGCAACAGGGCTTGTTTAAGGTTGGCATCATTGAGTGCCACCCTGCGCCGCTGGCACCAGTTAATCAGGTGCTCTTTGGCAATAATATTTTCTTCTATCGCCTGCCCTGTCAGTTCACTGAGGATTTGTGCCGTAAGATCATCAATGGTGGGCCCTAAACCGCCATTTACAATAAGCACATCGCTGGCTTGAGATTGTTGCTTCATTTCTGCCAATAATTCAGCGCTGTCATCGCCAACGGTAACCTTTCTGGCAATGCCATAGCCTTTGGCGGCTAATTGTTGGGCAATCATGGCCGAGTTAGAGTCAACTGTATGGCCTGACATTAGTTCATTGCCGGTGAGGAGTAATTGTATTTTCATAAGAGACTTCTGGAATTTTAGTTGTTGTCTGTTTGCAGCGTTGTTAATCTAGTGTCTTATTGAGCATCGCCACTGATTGCCGATAATACACCATAAACAGGATAGCTTATGACTGATATTTCCGAGCTGGATTTCCATGATTTCCACCTTCAGGAATTGCCACGCCGGCTGGCGGCAGGCCATGGTCAGTTAGCAGCTGTGGCTGCCCGCGAACTCCCTGCTATTTGTTTCCGAATTAAAGACACCGATAATGCTTATACCTTACAGCCCCAGCCTGACACTATTGCGATAGTGGCTGGCACCGAGGCTGAAACAGTGGTTGAGCTTGATGACTCTGAATGGCAAGGGTTGATAAGGGGTGGACCTATACCGGCTGTGTTAGGTGATGCGGACCTGTCTATACGATGGGAGTCAGTATTAAAAGCGATGGTTTACGGAGAAGATGTCATTCCCGCCCCCCGCTCACCGTCATTCCCGCCCCCACCGTCATTCCCGCCTTCGCGGGAATGACGGTGGGGGCGGGAATGACGAGAGGGGTTCGGGAATGAGATATTATTTAACCAGGGGTTTATAGCAATGAAATTAATGAAAGTCTTATCGGTTCTACTAATCGTGATTGCGGTGGGTGTTTTTTATGTCGTGAGTAATATTAACACCGTAGTCAAGGATGCCATCGTACAGGTGGGTTCTGATACGCTAAAAACAACGGTGACCCTGGACAGTGTAGATATTCTATTATTAAGTAGCCGGGCTCGGCTTTCCGGTTTAGTGATTGCCAACCCTGCTGGCTTTAGCGCACCGTCATTATTTGAAATGGATAATATAGTGGTCGACCTGGATGTGATGTCACTGCTGGATAGAGTGATTGATATCCAGGAAATAAGCATCGATGGCGCCAGGGTAACGGCGGAGCAAAAGGGCGCAACAACCAATGTACAAGCCTTACTGAAAAGCCTTGAGAGTGGGGCTTCTCCCTCGACACCCGTACCGGAACAGCCTGCCGAAGAACCTTCAGCTCCAGTTGATGTGCTGATCAAGGTAGGGCAATTTGACTTTGTTAATAGCGCCACTGAATTGGTGACGGAGAAGTGGGGAGCGAAAGACGTATCGATACCGGCTATTAAGTTAAGCAATATTGGTGGCGAATCCGGTGTACCTCCTGAGGGTCTGGCCAATGCCATTATCAAACCCTTGCTGAAGCAATTAAATAAAGCACTTAAGGATCGGCTGCAGGAATTACTGGAAGATGAAGCCAAAGCTAAAGCGAAAGAAAAGCTGAAAGAAAAGGAAGACGAGCTAAAAGCAAAAATAGATAAGAAGCTGGAGGAAAAAATAGGCGACAAGGATACCGTTGATGCCCTTAAGTCACTATTTTCTAAATAACAACTTTAACGCTTCTATAGAGGCTCGGGGCAGTAGTAATGTAGCGCTGCCTTGCTACCTTTGTTGCAAAATCTTGCTGTAAATAGCTGAATAAGGGAGAGTGATATGGGTGAAATCAGACGTGTCGTGCAACCAATTGAAGTCAACTATATTTGCGACCAGTGCGAGCACGGCATGATGCATAAAGTAGGCGAGATGGATGAAAGCACCGGTGATATTCCTCATAAGTGTGTGATCTGCGGCCACCAGCAAACTTTTCAGTGGGTCAGTTACCCCCGTATCGATTATACCGATGAAGGCGCCAGCCTTTAATCACTGCTAACCGCCATAAAGCCAGCGGTCTGTTCATGATAAGTTTAAAGGCAAAAAAAAACCGCATATTTCAATGCGGTTTTTGTCAGCCATTTGGTTGCTAGCGCTTGCTGAGTTCAGTGAAATCACGCTGCGTAGGCCCAGTGTAAAGCTGGCGAGGTCGACCGATACGAGAGTTATCGGCAATCATTTCATTCCAGTGTGCAATCCAGCCTGGTGTTCTACCAAGGGCAAAAATCACAGTAAACATGCTGGTGGGAATGCCCATAGCTTTGAGGATAATACCTGAGTAGAAATCAACATTCGGGTAAAGCTTCTTGGAGATAAAGTAATCATCTTCCAGGGCAATCTGCTCTAAACGCTTGGCAATCTTAAGTAGAGGGTCATTATCCAGACCTAGTTCACTCAGTACTTCATCAGCGGTTTGTTTCATAACTTTGGCGCGAGGATCAAAGTTTTTATAAACACGGTGACCAAAGCCCATTAAACGGAAAGGATCGTTCTTGTCCTTGGCTTTAGCAACAAACTCATCAATACGACTTTCATCGCCGATTTCGTTGAGCATATCCAATACCGCTTCATTAGCACCACCGTGTGATGGCCCCCAAAGGGCAGAAATACCAGCGGCAATAGCGGCAAATGGGTTAGTGCCTGTTGAGCCGGCCAAACGAACAGTAGAAGTAGAAGCATTTTGCTCGTGATCAGCGTGAAGGATAAAGATCTTATCCATGGCCTTGGCCAGGGTCGGGCTGATTTTGTACTCTTCACAAGGGGTGCTGAACATCATGCTCAGGAAGTTTTCTGAATAGTTCAGGTCGTTGCGAGGGTAAACAAAAGGTTGACCGATAGAGAATTTATAGGCCATTGCTGCCAGGGTTGGCATTTTGGCGATCAGGCGAATAGCAGAGATATTGCGGTGCTTTTCGTTAGTGATATCCAGTGAGTCATGGTAGAAAGCTGACAGCGCGCCAACAACACCACAGAGAATAGCCATTGGGTGTGCGTCGCGGCGAAAACCTTTAAAGAACGAGGTCATCTGGTCGTGAACCATGGTGTGCATGGTGATCTTTTCTACAAAATCTGCTTTTTCAGCTGGGGTTGGTAATTCGCCATTCCACAATAGCCAGCAGGTTTCTAAAAAGTCAGATTCGTTGGCCAGTTGCTCAATAGGGTAGCCGCCGTGTAGTAATACCCCTTTACCACCATCTATATAAGTGATCTTGGATTCACAGGCTGCAGTAGAAACAAAACCCGGGTCATACGTAAACATGCCTTGCCCTGTCAGTGCGCCAACATCGACTACGTCGGGGCCGATACTGCCGGAATAGATAGGGAGGTCAATGGCGTCTTTGCCTGGGATGGCCAGAGTCGCTTTTTTATCAGACATGTAAAACTCCTAACGTTTTGATTTTCTGAGTGATTCCAATACTGGTCGCCGGCATTGCGTTATGCTGGCCGCCGTTTTGCATTTTGCTGTATAGAGGGTGGACAATCATAGAGTTTTGGTGGTTTTTGTCAATGGGGAATTTAGCTCCTGATCTTATAATATGCTGTTAAATCAAAGCTTTTCGAGATTTTTAGCAGCCGATCGGACGGTATTACAATTTTTCTTCTTTTAAATAGCGTAATAAAGTGGATTTATTCTTGAGGGGGGGTGTTAGCGTTTGTAATCTTATATCGATATGCCTATAATTCGCCGCGGATTCCAAGGGCTGTCTGTGGGGCTAAGTCTAACGCTGGCTTAGTTTTTTTCTCAAATTGCTCTCTTGATCCCAAGCGCTTCGCTAACCTTTAACCGCCTGCTTACCTGGTCGCCGATTATAGTCGCCGAATAGATAAGGGGCCTGACAAGTGTGATAAAACCGTGACTGATAAACGACCTGTAAATCTTGATATCGGCACCATAGACCTGCCGTTACCTGCATTGGCGTCGATTACCCACCGTATTACCGGTGTGATTCTCGTAGCTGGTGCCGCCGTTCTGCTTTGGCTATTGGATGAATCCCTGGCCAGTGAAGAGGGCTTTAACACCGTTAAAACCCTGGCTGATTCCTTTTTAGTAAAACTGATTGTGTGGGGCGTTTTGTCTGCACTGATTTATCACTCTGTAGCGGGTATCAAACACCTGATTATGGATCTGGGCATTGGTGAGACCCTTGAGGGCGGCCAGACTGGAGCCAAACTGGTTTTAATCGTCTCTGCTGTGTTAATTATTCTGGCGGGAGCGATGGTATGGTAACTTCAGTAACGAATTTTGGTCGCAGCGGCCTCTCAGACTGGTTAATGCAGCGTGTCACCGGTGTGATTCTGTTAGCTTATACCGTCGTAATCGCTGGTGTTTTATTGCTGTGCTCCCCTGACTACGCTCAGTGGAAGGCTTTGTTCGATGAGACCTGGATGAAGACCTTTACCCTGGCGGCAATTCTCTCTATTGCTTCTCATGCCTGGATTGGATTGTGGTCTGTTTCTACCGATTATCTCGTAAGACATGTACTGACTATTAAATTAGGGCCCGCCGTTGGTGCTCAAGCTAACCTATTGCGTTGGGCCTTTCAGGCTGCCAGTGCGGTTGTCCTGTTCACTTATGTTGTCTGGGGCATCCAGATCCTTTGGGGTTAATCAATAATGACTATTAGAACTATTTCATTTGACGGTGTAATCGTCGGTGGTGGCGGTGCAGGTATGCGCGCCGCATTGCAACTTTCCCAGTCTGGTTACAAGACTGCGGTTATCTCTAAAGTATTTCCTACTCGCTCACACACAGTGTCCGCCCAAGGCGGTATTACCTGTGCAATTGCGTCTAACGATCCCAATGATGATTGGCGCTGGCATATGTATGACACCGTAAAAGGGTCAGATTATATTGGTGACCAGGACGCTATCGAATATATGTGTAGCGTGGGCCCGGAAGCGGTTTACGAATTAGACCATATGGGTATGCCGTTCTCTCGTACTGAAGAAGGCCGTATCTACCAGCGTCCTTTTGGTGGTCAATCTAAAGGACCTGACAATCCAACTCAGGCTGCTCGTACTTGTGCTGCGGCTGACCGTACTGGTCACGCGCTATTGCACACCCTTTACCAAGGCAATATGAAGAACGAAACGGTGTTCTTTAACGAGTGGTACGCAACCGACCTGGTTAAAAATGAAGATGGCGCTGTAACCGGTGTTATCGCTATCTGCATCGAGACTGGCGAAGTTGTTCATATCAAATCAAAAGCGACCGTATTAGCCACAGGTGGTGCCGGTCGTATTTATGCTTCTACGACTAATGCGCACATTAATACTGGTGACGGTATTGGTATGGCATTGCGTGCCGGTGTGCCGGTTCAGGATATTGAAATGTGGCAGTTCCACCCAACCGGTATTGCCGGCGCGGGTGTGCTTGTGACTGAAGGTTGTCGCGGTGAAGGTGGCTATCTGGTCAATAAAGACGGCGAGCGCTTTATGGAGCGTTATGCACCTAACGCAAAAGACCTGGCGGGCCGTGATGTTGTTGCCCGTTCTATGACTTTAGAAATCCTTGAAGGCCGCGGTTGTGGTCCTGATGGCGATCACGTTTACCTGAAGCTTGATCACTTGGGTGAAGAAGTACTTGAAAGTCGTCTGCCTGGTATCTGTGAATTATCACGTACCTTCGCACACGCTGACCCGGTTAAAGAGCCGGTGCCAGTAATACCAACCTGCCACTATATGATGGGTGGTATTCCAACTAACGTTGATGGTCAGGCGATTACCGTTGATGCTGATGGCAACGACCAAATTATTCCAGGTCTGTATGCCTGTGGTGAGGTTGCTTGTGTATCGGTGCACGGTGCTAACCGTTTGGGTGGTAACTCACTGCTTGACCTGGTTGTATTTGGCCGATCTTCGGGTCTGCATATTGAGAAGTCGCTTCGCGAAGGTATCGATATGAAAGATGCTACCGAAGCAGAAATTGCCAAAGCAGCTTCACGCTTAACCAGCCTGAACAATACGACTGGCGGCGAAGGCGTTGCCGCCTTGCGTAAAGAGCTACAAACCATTATGCAGAACTACTTCGGTGTATTCCGTCGCGGTGACTATATGAAGGAAGGTATTAAAAAGCTGGCTGAATTACGTCCTCGTATTGAAAATGCGCATCTTGCAGATAAGAGTAATGCTTATAACACGGCTCGTATCGAAATTTTGGAACTTCATAACTTGTTTGAGGTTGCAGAAGCCACAGCGATTGCCGCTGAAGAGCGCAAAGAAAGCCGCGGCGCTCACGCCCGTGAAGATTTTGAAGATCGTGACGATGAGAATTGGCTGTGTCACTCCATGTACTTCCCTGGCGACAAGAGTGTCGGTAAGCGCGGTGTAAACTTTACCCCGAAAACCGTTGATACTTTCCAGCCGAAAATACGTACCTATTAACAGTGAAATGAAGTAACAGCAAAATCAAAAACAGCCAGTTGAGCCAAAGATTAAGAGGCTAGAAAAATATGTTGAATGTTAGTATTTATCGTTACAACCCGGAAACAGACGCCGAGCCGTATATGCAGGACCTGGAAGTTGATACCGCTGGTAAAGACTTAATGGTACTGGATGTCCTTGAGCTGATTAAGGCCGAAGACACAACTACTTCTTACCGTCGTTCATGCCGTGAAGGTGTGTGTGGTTCTGATGGTATGAATATCAATGGTAAAAACGGCCTGGCCTGTATTATGCCATTATCTGAAGCCATGAAAGGCGGCAATAAGCTGGTTCTGCGCCCGTTGCCGGGCCTGCCTGTTATCCGTGACCTGGTTGTGGATATGAGCTTATTCTACAAGCAGTATGAAAAGGTTAAGCCATTCCTCATTAATGATACCCCGGCGCCAGCCATTGAACGTCTACAGTCACCTGAAGAGCGTGAGAAGTTAGACGGTCTTTATGAGTGTATCCTGTGTGCTTGTTGTTCTACCGCTTGTCCTTCATTCTGGTGGAACCCGGATCGCTTTATCGGTCCTTCGGGTCTGTTACAGGCTTACCGTTTCCTGGCGGACAGTCGTGATACATCAACTGAACAGCGCTTGGCTGATCTGGATGATCCATTCAGTGTTTTCCGTTGCCACGGTATCCAAAACTGTGTCAGTGTTTGTCCTAAGGGCTTGAACCCTACCAAAGCTATCGGGCATATTCGCAATATGCTTTTAACTAGCGCAACATAAGCGTTAGGCATAGCAGCAAAAATAAGCCAAAAGCTTGTTTTTTTGTTGTTTGAATACGGTGTAAGTGTCAGATTCGTCTACACTTACACAGTGTTCCAGGCATTACATTTTTTATATTCAATTATCGTGATGCGGGATATGGTGATGGCACTTACCAGTGCATCTTATTAACTGCTATATCCAACAAGTATAAGCTCTGTCACTACCATGGCAGGTCTTCGTTATCTCAGGGTTTAAGCAAAGCCTTGCGTAATGTTAACGCGCTTGTTGCAGAGGCCCAAAGACATGCAAAAAGACTCAATGGAGTTGTTATGGGGTAGCTCCCATATTTCAGGTGGCAATGCCACCTATGTAGAAGACCTCTACGAAACCTATCTACAGGACCCTAATAATGTGCCGGAAGAGTGGCGCACCTACTTTGAAAAACTACCCCAGGTCAATGGCAATGTGCGGCAGGATATTCCGCACTCTACGATTCGCGACCACTTTACCCAATTAGCCAAAGCTAAAATTAAACCGCTATCAGTTGAAAGTGATAGTGGTATTACCGAGCATGAAAGAAAACAGGTTCGGGTTATCCAGCTTTGTAGTGCCTATCGTCAACGTGGCCACCAGCAAACCAAACTGGATCCGTTAGGCCTGGAGGTTCGCGCGCCTGTTCCCGATCTCGACCTTCACTACCATAAATTATCCGCTGCTGATCTCGATACCGTCTTTCAAACCGGCAGTCTGTTTATTGGTAAAGACCAGGCCACCTTAAAAGAAATTGTTGATTCGTTAGAGCAAACCTACTGCAACACTATCGGTGCTGAGTTTATGCATATTGTTGCCACCGAAGAGCGACAGTGGATTCAGCAGCGGATGGAAAGTGTTCGCTCTAAACCCTCTTATGGCGATGATGTGTTATTGCATTTGCATGAGCGTCTTACAGCCGCAGAAGGCTTGGGTAAAGTACTGGCTTCAAAATACCCCGGTGTGAAACGCTTTGGTCTGGAAGGGGGGGAAAGCCTGATTCCGATGATGGATGCGATGATTCAACGCATCGGTTCATACTCTGCCAAAGAAGTGGTTATCAGTATGGCCCACCGTGGCCGGTTAAATGTACTGGTCAATGTATTGGGTAAAAATCCCTCGGAATTATTTGATGAGTTTGAAGGCCGGGCCGAATATCAAGGCTCCGCTGATGTGAAATACCATCAGGGCTTTTCTTCTACTGTTGAAACTCCAGGTGGCGAAATGCACTTGGCCTTAGCCTTTAATCCGTCCCACCTCGAAATTGGTGCGCCGGTTGTAGAGGGCTCAGTACGTGCCCGCCAGGATCGCCGTGAAGATCCTGTGGGTAAAAAGGTTGTACCTTTGATTCTACATGGTGATGCGGCATTTGCAGGACAGGGTGTGGTGATGGAAACCTTCCAGATGTCACAGACCCGCGCCTATAAAACCGGCGGTACCATTCATCTTGTTATTAACAACCAGGTTGGTTTTACCACTAGTAAGCGAGAAGATTCTCGTTCAACAGAATACTGTACCGATGTGGCCAAAATGGTACAGGCCCCTATCTTCCATGTTAATGCTGATGATCCTGAAGCGGTTTTATTTGTTAGCCAAATGGCCGTCGATTATCGCCAGCAATTTAATAAAGATATTGTTATTGATTTGGTATGTTACCGTCGCCGTGGTCACAATGAAGCGGATGAACCCTCTGGTACCCAGCCATTAATGTATCAACAAATCAAAAAGCAGCGGACTACCCGTGATTTATATGCGGATAAGCTGATTGCCCAGTCTTTAATCACTAAAGATTACGACACTGAAGTGATTGAAAGTTATCGTCGCGCTTTAGAGAGCGGCGAGCATGTGGCCAAGAGTTTAGTCCATGAGCCCAACGAAAAGCTGTTTGTCGATTGGAACCCTTACCTGGGTCACGATTGGGATTGCCCCTGTGATACCCGTATCGACCTGAAAAAATTACAGGAAGTGGCGGCAAAAATTAATGCTATCCCTGAAGGCTTTCCTATCCAGCGTCAAGTTGGGAAAATCTATGAAGACCGTCATAAAATGGCCGCCGGTGCGACGCCGATTAACTGGGGGTTTGCTGAAACTCTCGCCTACGGCACTTTGTTAGATGCAGGCAACCCGATTCGTTTAACTGGCCAGGATGTTGGTCGCGGAACCTTTTCCCACCGCCATGCGGTTTTGCATAGTCAAAACGATGCTTCTATTCATGTGCCTTTACAGCATATTGCAGAAGATCAGCCAACCTTTACTATCCACGATTCCCTATTATCAGAGGAAGCGGTATTGGCTTTTGAATATGGTTATGCCACTACCATGCCGAATGTGATGGTGATTTGGGAGGCGCAATTTGGTGATTTTGCTAACGGTGCCCAAGTGGTTATCGATCAGTTTATTACCAGCGGTGAACATAAGTGGCAGCGTTTATGTGGTTTAACGATGTTGCTGCCCCATGGTTATGAAGGGCAGGGGCCAGAACACTCCTCGGCTCGTCTTGAGCGCTTTTTACAGCTATCGGCTGAGCATAATATCCAGGTTTGTGTGCCAACCACTCCGGCACAGGTCTTCCATATGTTGCGCAGGCAGTCTTTGCGCCCCTTGCGTAAACCATTGATTGTTATGTCACCGAAAAGCTTACTGCGTCATAAAGAAGCGGTTTCAACTCTTGAGGAATTGGCGGATGGCCAGTTCCAAAATGTACTTGGTGAAACCGATCAGCTCGATCCGAAAAAAGTAACGCGCGCTGTAGTTTGTAGCGGTAAGGTCTATTACGATTTACGTGAAACTCGCCGCGAAAAAGCAATAGACAATGTTGTTATTATTCGTTTGGAGCAACTCTATCCATTCCCTGAGCAAGGGCTGGAAGAGGCATTAGCTCCTTTCACCGAGTTACAAGAAATCGTCTGGTGTCAGGAAGAGCCAATGAACCAGGGCGCCTGGTACTCCAGTCAGCACCATATGCGTCGTGTAATTCATAAACATAAGAGTGCCTTGTATCTTGAGTATGCGGGGCGTGATGCTTCGGCTTCACCTGCGGCGGGTTATATGGCTCTGCATGTTGCGCAGCAACAAAAACTGATTGCCGAAGCATTGGGTTTGGAATAAGACTTTACTAAGAATTAATTGTTCGTTCTGTTTGAATTTGAATGAAAGGAAAAACTATGACCATCGAAATAAAAGCACCGACTTTTCCCGAATCTGTTGCCGACGGCACCGTTGCCACCTGGCATAAACAGCCCGGTGAAGCGGTTTCTCGCGATGAATTATTGGTAGATATAGAAACCGATAAAGTCGTGCTGGAAATTGTAGCGCCTGCCGATGGTGCTATTAGTGAAATTATTAAAGCGGAAGGAGATACCGTTTTAAGTGATGAGCTAATCGGTCATTTTGAAGAGGGTGCCGGTGCTACACCTGCTCCAGAAGCTGCACCTGCCGCTGCGGCAGAACCCGCTGCTGCGAGTGCTGAGATAAAACTAAGCCCAGCGGCCCGTAAAATGGTTGATGAAAATAATCTGACCGGTGTTGCCATTGTCGCTACGGGTAAAGGTGGGTTGGTAACAAAAGAAGATGTGGTCAAACATTTAAGTCATGCAGCACCAGCAGCTCCGGCTGCAGCCGCACCTGCTGCCCCAGCGCCTATTATGGAAATGGATACCGGTGACAAGATTGAAAAGCGTGTGCCTATGACGCGTTTACGTAAGCGCATTGCTGAGCGTTTGCTGGAAGCCACATCAACTACCGCCATGTTAACCACCTTTAACGAAGTGAATATGGAACCGGTAATGACGCTGCGTAAGCAGTATAAAGACCTTTTCGAGAAAACCCATAACGGCGTACGTCTTGGTTTTATGGGTTTCTTTGTTAAAGCTGCCTGTGAAGCCTTAAAGCGTTACCCGGCGGTCAACGCTTCTATTGATGGTGACGATATTGTTTATCACGGCTACCAGGATATCGGCGTTGCCGTATCGTCAGATAAAGGTTTGGTGGTACCGGTGTTACGCGATGTCGAAAATATGGGCTTGGCAACAGTTGAAGATACTATTCGCAGCTATGGCTCACGCGCCCGTGATGGCAAATTAGGTTTGGAAGAAATGCAGGGCGGTACTTTCACTATTACCAATGGTGGAGTATTTGGTTCTTTGCTTTCAACGCCAATTTTAAATCCACCACAAACCGCTATTTTAGGTATGCATAAGATTCAGGAACGCCCCATGGCGGTGAATGGT
The DNA here is from genome assembly GCA_024226635.1 of Oceanicoccus sp. Classification (GTDB taxonomy): domain Bacteria; phylum Pseudomonadota; class Gammaproteobacteria; order Pseudomonadales; family Dasaniaceae; genus Oceanicoccus. The sequence goes on from JAAELM010000122.1 coordinate 12,067, forward strand.
GAAGTGAAGATTCTGCCAATGATGTATCTGGCGCTATCTTATGATCACCGTTTAATTGATGGCAAAGAAGCAGTGCAGTTTTTGGTCTGTATTAAAGAGTTATTAGAAGATCCCGCACGTATTCTTCTTGAAATATAAGAGATTGATTAGGAAATTTTTATGTCTAAGTATGACGTCGTAGTTATTGGTTCTGGCCCCGCTGGTTATGTTGCAGCTATTCGTGCGGCCCAGTTAGGTTTAAATGTTGCCTGTTTGGAAAGAAGCACGAATAAGCTGGGTAAAACCGGTTTTGGTGGTACCTGCCTGAACGTAGGTTGTATTCCTTCAAAGGCTTTATTGGATAGTACGCACAAGTTTGCTGAAGCGCGGGATGATTTTTCTATTCATGGTATTTCTGCCAAAGAGCTTTCGATTGATATTCCACAGATGATTGCCCGTAAAGACCAAATTGTTGGCCAGTTAACCGGCGGTATTGGTCAGCTATTTAAGGCTAATGGTGTTACGGCGATTAAAGGCTCCGGTAAAGTATTGGCGGGTAAAAAAGTCGAAGTGACTGCCGATGATGGCAGTGTTGAAACGCTTGATGCCGATAATATTATTATTGCGGCCGGTTCGTTGCCGATTAATATTCCCCCTGCACCTATTGATCAGGATGTGATTGTTGATTCAACCGGTGCATTAGAGTTTTTAGAAACTCCCAAGCGCTTAGGTGTTATCGGTGCCGGTGTTATTGGTCTTGAGTTAGGTAGTGTCTGGGGTCGTTTGGGTGCTGAAGTGGTTGTGCTTGAAGCTATGGAAGATTTTCTTCCCAATGTGGATAAGCAAATTGCCAAAGAAGCGAAAAAAATCTTTACTAAAAAGCAGGGTATGGATATTCGCCTCGGTGCGAGAGTTACTGGCTCTGAAGTCAAAGATGGTCAGGTAACCGTAACCTATGCCGATAGCGATGGTGAAAAGCAGGAAGTGTTTGATAAGTTGATTGTCGCCGTTGGTCGTCGTCCGCAGAGCGAAGGCTTATTGGCCGGTGATTGTGGCGTCACTATGGATGAACGTGGTTTTGTTTACGTTAATGATTATTGTGAAACCGATGCGCCGGGTATTTATGCGGTGGGCGATATTGTTCGTGGTCCTATGTTGGCCCATAAAGGCTCTGAAGAAGGGGTGATGGTAGCTGAGCGTATTGTTGGCCAAAAAGCCGCAATGAATTACGACACAATCCCCAATATTATTTATACCCACCCTGAAATTGCAGCAGTCGGTCAAACCGAAGAGCAGCTTAAGGCAGATGGTGTTGATTACAAAGTAGGGGTGTTCCCTTTTGCGGCCAGTGGCCGTGCCATGGCTGCTAATGATACCGCCGGTATGGTGAAGATGATTGCCGATGTGGAAACCGACCGTATTCTGGGCTGCCATATTATCGGCCCAAGCGCTGCGGATTTAGTGCAACAGGTGGTTATAGCTATGGAGTTTGGTTCCAGCGCCGAAGATATTGGTTTGACCGTATTTGGTCATCCAACCTTGTCAGAAGCGGTGCATGAAGCAGCACTGGCGGTTGAAGGTCATGCAATCCATATCGCCAACAAGAAAAAGCGTAAATAAAATCCCCCACGCTACACCAGCCCGGATTGGCATTCCCGCCCGGCTTGTCATTCCCGCGAGGGCGGGAATCCAGACTCCCGCCCTCGCGGGAGTAACCCGTTTTTTGTATAAATTATAAGCACCCTATAGCCTTCAAGTCCCTATTTGGTGCGGCGTGCAACATCCTGGTGAGGCAATTTGGGCCACCCGCTATTTAATCGAATAATTTCCGCTATTCGGCCCATTTATATTTGCGGTTCTGCCCGAAATTCGGGAAAATACGCCACCGAATTTAGCCATAAACAGGTTTCCAATGTTTTCAAGCCTGACAGCTAGCAACGGCCAAATCGAAACGGTAATCAACCTCTTCCAAACTGATTACCATGACCTTCACAGACCAAGACGGTATACAACATGAACCTTCACGAGTATCAGGGCAAACAGCTGTTTGCTGAATACGGGTTACCTGTGTCAAAAGGCTATGCCTGTGATACACCCGAAGAAGCAGCGCAAGCTGCTGATCGTATCGGCGGCGACAAGTGGGTCGTTAAAGCTCAAGTACACGCTGGCGGCCGGGGTAAAGCGGGCGGTGTTAAGCTGGTAGACAACAAAGAAGATATCAAAGCCTTTGCCCAAAACTGGCTAGGTAAAAACCTGGTGACTTACCAGACTGACGAAAACGGTCAGCCTGTTGCCAAGATCCTGGTTGAGTCCTGTACTGATATTGATCAGGAACTTTACTTGGGTGCTGTCGTCGATCGTTCAACTCGCCGCATCGTGTTTATGGCTTCAACTGAAGGTGGTGTTGAAATCGAGAAGGTGGCTGAAGAGACGCCTGAAAAAATTCTTAAAGCTGAAATTGATCCTATGGCAGGTGCACAGCCTTACCAGGGTCGTGAGTTGGCTTTCAAACTGGGTCTGGAAGGTGTTCAGATCAAGCAGTTTGTAAATATCTTTTTAGGTTTGGCTAAATTATTCCAGGACCTGGATTTGGCGTTAATCGAAATTAACCCTCTGGTAATCACTGATGAAGGCAACCTTCACTGTCTGGATGCCAAGTTAGGTGTTGATAGCAATGCAATGTACCGTCAGCCTAAGCTAAAAGAAATGCACGATCCTTCACAGGAAGATGCTCGCGAAGCACAAGCTGCCCAGTGGGAATTAAACTATGTAGCACTGGATGGCAACATCGGCTGTATGGTTAACGGTGCTGGTCTGGCGATGGGTACTATGGATATCGTTAAGCTACACGGCGGCTCTCCGGCTAACTTCCTTGATGTTGGTGGTGGTGCGACTAAAGAGCGTGTATCTGAAGCGTTTAAAATTATTTTGTCAGACGACACCGTACAGGCCGTATTGGTCAATATCTTCGGTGGTATCGTACGTTGTGACTTGATCGCGGAAGGTATTATCGGCGCGGTTGAAGAAGTCGGCGTTGAAGTCCCTGTTGTTGTTCGTCTTGAAGGCAACAACGCTGAGCTGGGTTCCAAGATTCTAGCCGAGAGTGGCTTAAACATTATTGCCGCCACCAGTTTGAAAGAAGCTGCCGATGCAGTGGTTAAAGCAGCGGAGGGCAAATAATGAGTATTTTAATCAATAAAGACACTAAGGTAATCTGTCAGGGTTTTACCGGTTCTCAAGGTACTTTTCACTCTGAGCAGGCGATTGCTTACGGCACTAAGATGGTAGGTGGTGTTACTCCGGGTAAAGGCGGTCAAGAGCATTTAGGTTTACCGGTATTTAATACGGTTGCTGACGCTGTTGAAGCGACGAATGCTGAAGCTTCTGTTATTTATGTCCCCGCGCCTTTCTGTAAAGACTCTATTCTTGAAGCAGCTAGCGGTGGCATTAAGCTGATTGTTTGTATTACTGAAGGTATTCCTACCTTGGATATGCTGGAGTGTAAGGTTCGCTGTGATGAGTTGGGTGTTCGTTTAATTGGCCCTAACTGTCCAGGTGTTATCACTCCGGGTGAATGTAAGATCGGTATTATGCCGGGTCACATTCACTTGCCAGGTAAAGTCGGTATCGTTTCTCGTTCTGGTACTTTGACTTATGAAGCGGTTAAGCAAACTACTGATTCCGGTTTTGGTCAGTCTACTTGTGTAGGTATCGGTGGTGACCCAATTCCCGGTTCTAACTTTATCGACGTTTTGGAAATGTTCCAAAATGATCCTGCTACTGAAGCAATTGTAATGATCGGTGAGATTGGTGGTACTGCGGAAGAAGAGGCGGCTGCCTTTATCAAAGCGAATGTGACTAAGCCGGTTGTCTCTTATATTGCGGGTGTGACTGCACCTCCAGGTAAGCGTATGGGTCACGCTGGTGCGATTATCTCTGGTGGTAAAGGTACGGCTGATGAGAAGTTCGCTGCGCTGCAGGATGCAGGTGTTAAGACGGTTCGCTCTCTGGCTGATATTGGTGAAGCTTTGGCTGAGCTTACTGGTTGGTAGGTTTAAGTGAGTTTGTTAAAAAGGAGATGCTTTTTGCATCTCCTTTTTTTTGTCTGCATTTTGACGGCCCCGGAAAGACCACCCCACCTCTGCTCTTGGCATCACGTTTAAGCTTTCTTTCTATTGTTTTATGGGGGCTTGTTAGGTTTTAGTCCTTGAATGACTGCGAAAACTTGCAGCGTCCCCTAAAAACCAAACCCTCGCTTACCCCGCACCAATACTACTTGGCTGTTAAAACCTCCCCCTCAAACTCAATCCCACCCCAACCAAATTCCATAAACGCCCGAATATTCCCATGATTATCGGCATCCGGCTGCCCCAAGACTTCTTCACGATAAAATTTACCAAAGCAAGCCAGTGTCGTAGCTTCATCCAGTCCCATTAACTTCGCAAAGGCAAAGATCTTACAAGACCCTTCATTAGTCCCAGCTTCATTACGAACATTAGGCCCATTAGTAAAAGCACTGGGTGTGTAATCAAAATACTGCCCAATCACATTCATGGTTTGATCAAACTCAGTGCTGTTAGGGTGTTGTTTAACTTGCTCAGTAAAATGTTCGATGTTCATTGTTTCACTCTTAAATATTAAGTTGATTGGTTTTGTCGTAAAACTAATAGGCCGCCGCTAACTACCAGCAAAATACCAAGGATGGTAATGCCAGTAATGCATCCATTGCTATACCTTTGATTAAATTTTGTTCAGGGGGCTGCGTGGGGCCTTGTCGCCATAAGAAGAAGGCGGCAATTGTACCCAGAGGGTGAAGAAAAAGCCCTTGAAATGTCATTACCAGCCCCCATATCCCGTATATCTTTTAGGCCTATCCATAAAATAGGCCATTCAACGTCCAAATTCAGGAGCTTGTACACGATGACCACAGCAACGGATAAAGAAACTCTAGGCTTTCAGACAGAGGCCAAGCAACTGCTGCAACTGATGATCCACTCTCTTTATAGTAATAAAGAGATCTTCCTGCGTGAGCTGATTTCAAACGCCTCGGATGCCGCCGATAAGCTGCGCTTTGAGGCTCTGTCAGATGGGACTTTGTATGAAGATGACCCTGAGCTCAGAATCGCTATCGATTTTGATAAGGATGCCAAAACCATCACCATCGCCGATAACGGTATTGGTATGTCGAAAGAAGACGTGATTAACCACTTGGGTACCATCGCCAAGTCTGGCACCGCGGAGTTTATGAGTAAGTTAAGTGGTGACCAACAAAAAGATTCACAACTTATCGGTCAGTTCGGTGTAGGTTTCTACTCCGCCTTTATCGTCGCTGATCGCGTCGAAGTTAAAACTCGTCGTGCTGGTCTTGATGCCTCTGAAGGTGTTCACTGGGAGTCAGAAGGCGAAGCAGAATTCAGTGTTGAGTCGATTGAAAAAGAAGGTCGTGGTACCACCATTATCTTGCACCTGAGAGAAGACAGTGCCGATTTTGCCGATGATTTTCGAATTCGTTCAGTTGTTAAAAAATACTCAGACCATATCTCTCTACCTGTGATGATGGAAAAGCAAATCACTCCAGAATATGACGAAGAAGGTAAAGAGAAGCCAATAGAAGAAAACCTTGAGCCAGAGTTTGAGGCCGTCAATGACGCCACAGCTCTTTGGACCCGTTCGCGTAGCGAAGTAGAAGATGACGAGTACAAAGAATTCTACAAACACGTCTCCCACGATTTTCAGGATCCACTCACCTGGAGCCATAACAAGGTTGAAGGCAAGTTGGAATACAATAGTTTATTGTATGTACCGGCTAAGGCGCCTTTCGATATGTGGAATCGCGATGCCACAAGAGGTTTAAAACTCTACGTACAGCGCACCTTTATTATGGATGATGCTGAACAGTTCTTGCCATTGTATCTACGCTTTATAAAAGGTGTAGTTGATTCCAACGATTTATCACTCAACGTATCCCGTGAAATCCTTCAGCAAGACCCCGCTGTTGATTCCATGAAAAGTGCCTTAACCAAGCGTGTATTAGATATGTTGTCAAAAATGGCGAAGAAAGATGCCGAGCAGTATCAAGCCTTCTGGGATGAATTTGGTCAGGTATTAAAAGAAGGTCCCGCCGAAGATTTTTCGAACAAAGAAAAAATCGCCAAGCTGTTCCGTTTTGCTTCTACCCATAGCAATAGTGAAGTGCAAGACCAATCGCTAGAAGACTATATTAGCCGGATGAAAGAAGGTCAGGAAAAAATCTACTATGTGGCTGCAGAAAACTACACCACTGGTAGCAATAGCCCGCACTTAGAAGTTTTCCGTAAGAAGGGTATCGAAGTACTAGTATTATTTGATCGCGTTGACGAGTGGCTAATGGGCCATATGATGGACTTCGACGGCAAAGGTTTCCAGGATGTTGGTAAAGGAGAGCTCGACCTTGGCGACCTGGAAGACGAAGCGGACAAACAAGAGAAAGAAAAGCTGGAAACCGAAAACAAAGACTTGGTTGAGCGTGTTAAAACAGTACTGGAAGCCAAAGTGGAAGAAGTGCGTGTGACTAACCGCTTAACCGATTCACCAGCGTGTTTGGTGGTAGGTGATGGCGATATGGGTGCCCAGATGCGTCGTATTCTGGAGCAGGCTGGTCAAGCCATGCCAGAAAGCAAGCCGATTCTGGAGCTTAACCCAGAGCATTCTCTAGTGCAGAAGCTTGACCAGGAAAGTGATGAAGATCGTTTCTCTGATTTAGTTGAAATCTTGTTTGATCAGTCAACATTGGCAGAAGGTGGTCAGCTAGAAGACCCCGCTGCTTATGTTCACCGCTTAAACAAGTTGCTATTAGAACTAAGCAAGTAAACGTAGGGTGGATTAAAATCCACCATCCCATACTGCAAAGGTGGATTACGCTAAGCTAATCCACCCTACAGTATGCTACAATTTCGGCCAGTTTTACTTCTATAATTATAAGGCGGTCTCTATGACTCAGCGCCACCAAATAGCAGTATTAGGCGGAGGTAGTTTTGGTACTGCCATCGCAAATATTATGGCGGATAATAACCATGAGGTTTGCCTGTGGCTTCGCAACCAGCAACGTGCGGATGAAATAAACCGCGACCATATAAATAGCGCCTATCTTCCCGATTACCCCTTAAATCCGGCACTAAGAGCCAGCACTGATTTAGTCGAATCCGTGACTGGTTGCGATATAGTCTTTATGGCTGTTCCCAGCTCTTCTTCTCGCGAAGTGGCGGCGGAGGTCTCGCAACATATCAACAATAATGTCATTGTGGTTAGTACTACCAAGGGAATTGAGCACGACGGCTTTAAGTTAATGAGTGAAGTGCTCGCTGAAGAAATGCCACAGGCACGTATTGGTGTTTTAAGTGGGCCTAATCTCGCCAAGGAAATTGCCGCCAAACAAATTACCGCTACCGTTGTTGCCAGCAAAGACGAAGACCTTAATGAAATTGTGCAGGCTTTGTTGCACTGCGGTAATTTCCGGGTTTATGCCAGCTCCGATGTGCTAGGGGTTGAGTTAGGCGGGGCCTTAAAAAATGTCTATGCGATTATAGCGGGTATGGCTGCCGCCCTGGGTATCGGCCAAAATACCATTAGTATGTTAATGACTCGGAGTCTGGCAGAAATGAGTCGTTTCGCCGTGCAAAAAGGCGCAGACCCGATGACTTTTTTAGGTTTGTCGGGAGTAGGTGACTTAATTGCGACCTGTTCCTCACCGTTAAGCCGTAACTATCGTGTTGGCTATGAATTAGGTCATGGTAAAAATCTGGATGAAATCGTTACCGAGTTGGGGCAGGTGGCAGAAGGAGTAAATACCTTAAAACTACTTAAACAACAGGCTGAAGAGCTGGGCATTTATATGCCTTTGGTTAACGGTCTTTACGATATTATCTATACCCCTAAAAGCATTAACGATGTTGTGGGTACTTTGATGTTTGCGGAACAAAGCCGTGATGTTGAGTTTGCGGTTAAATAGGCCGCTATGAAGATTGTAATTCTACGCCATGGTGAAGCAGAGATTTATGCAGATAGTGATGCGCAGAGAAACCTTAGCGATTATGGTCATGAGCAAGCGAAGTCAGCGGGTTTATGCCTTAAGAACCTTGCTATAGAGTTCGAGCAGGTATGGGTGAGCCCTTATTTACGCGCACAACAAACCGCCGATGGGGTGCTCTCTGAACTGGGCGATATACCCCGGGAAACACTGGATGGCCTAACTCCGGAAAGCTCGCCAAGCCAGTTAGCGGAGGCATTGGTAACTTATCGTGGTGGCGATTTATTACTGGTTAGCCACCAACCCCTGGTAAGCGCCTTAGTTGGTTTGTTAGCCAATGCCGATCACCGTGCTGGCCCTCCTATGTCACCGGCAAGCATGGCAATGCTGAGTGCAGATACTTTATTAGCCGGCTGCTGTCAGCTGCGTTGGTTGCGCCATGCGCCAACCTTTGAGGCGACAGTCTAATGCAGGAACGCACATTTTTTGTTAACGGCTATCAGTTGGCGGCTAAAGAATGGAATCAAGACGCTCCCATAAAAGTGATTGCCTGTCATGGCTGGTTGGATAACGCCGCCAGTTTTGATGTGTTGGCACCGCTGCTTGGCCACTGCCATATTATTGCTCTCGATATGCCCGGTCATGGTTTAAGCGACCATAAATCTCCGCAAGCCAGCTACAATATCTGGGACGACTTATTAGACCTGTTAGCGGTAGCTGATGAAATGGCTTGGCAATCGTTTAATCTCCTGGGTCACTCCCGTGGTGCTATCATCAGCTTGATATTATCCGCTTCAATGCCAGAGCGTATTAATGCCTTAGTTATGCTGGATGCGGTATTGCCCATGCCAATCGATATTTCTGAGACGCCAAAACAACTGAATAGGTTTTTAGTGGAGCAGCGTAGAGCTTTGCACAAAAGACTGCCCAGATATTCCTCGGTTGATGAGGCAGTAGAGGCTCGTTGCAAGGCTGCTTCGATGAATGAGGACAGTGCCCGCCCGATTGTTGAGCGTGGTTTATATACTAAGGGCGATAGCTATCATTGGACAAGCGATGTCCGTCTAACAACAGCTTCTGCCTTTAAGTTATCGGCGGAGCATAATAAGGCGATTATAGAGTCGATAACCATGCCGAGTCTTTTATTATTAGCAGAAGGTGGTATGGGGGAGAGAAAGGAGTTTCTTAATTTCGCAGAAAACCATTCGACACTAAATTGCCAAATGCTGCCGGGCAGTCATCATTTTCATATGGAAGAACAGGCAGGGGACATTGCAAAAATTGTAGAGAGGTTTTTTAGAAAATAACTATCGTCATTCCCGCCTTCGCGGGAATGACAGGGTTATCTGGGATTAACCAAAGATAAAAATTCCGCACGGGTTTTATCATTATCCCTAAACGATCCCATCAAAGACGATGTTCTCATCACGGAGTTTTGTTTTTCAACACCACGCATCATCATGCACATATGCTTGGCTTCAATAATTACACCCACCCCGGCAGCACCGGTCACGTCCATAATAGCCTGGCCAATTTGAGTGGTCAGGCTTTCCTGTATTTGTAAGCGACGGGCAAACATATCCACAATACGCGCGATTTTAGATAGTCCCACAACTTTACCGTTAGGAATGTAAGCTACATGGCACTTGCCAATAAATGGCAACATATGATGCTCACACATGGAATAAAGCTCAATATCAGAAACCAATACCATTTCACTGGCATCTGACTCAAACAGCGCACCGTTAACAATCCCTTCAACGGTTTGGTCATAGCCTTTGGTCAAAAACTGCATGGCTTTCGCTGCACGTTTAGGGGTATCCAACAAACCGTCCCGGCTTAGATCTTCTCCTACACCATCAATAATCTGCGCAAAGGCAGTTTTCATAGTTTCAAGAGTGTCTTCAGGATTGGTGGTTGTCGCTTTTTTAATAGGTTGGCCCACAATGGCTCCAGGCGGTTGTTTATAGGACGCTATAGTTGCTTGCATGTTATCAATCACCTCGTTTAAAAGAAAGTGTACGGCGGTGATTTAATTTTTGCTGATAACAGGTAACATGTTTGTTTTCAGAAGGTTAGTGTTAATAACCTTATTGCTTACAGGGAGATGCTCTATCTCCAGAGATTATGATCTACAGGTTTGTTATGGAATCCGGGGAATCAGTCGCACAACAATTAACGACCATCAGGGATTATATTCGCTGGGCGGTAACACGTTTTAATAAGGCGGATATCTACTTTGGCCATGGTACTGATAACGCTATGGATGAGGCCTTGCGCCTGGTGTTATTTGCTGTCGGTATCCCTTTAGGCAGCCAGGCTGATTTTCTCGATGCAAAACTGACTGGGCAAGAACGTTTAGCGGTATTAGCGCTAATTGACCAGCGTGTTGAGCAACGTATGCCATTGCCTTATTTGCTTGGCGAAGCCTGGTTTGCGGGTCTGTCCTTTAAGGTTGATAGTAGAGTGCTTATCCCGCGTTCACCGGTTGCGGAGCTTATTCAACAGGGTTTTGAACCCTGGTTACCTTATCAGGCGGTCGGCCGTATATTAGATCTATGCACTGGTGGTGGTTGTATTGGTATTGCCTGTGCTCATTATTTTGCAGAGGCCAGCGTCGATTTAGCTGATCTCTCGGAAGGAGCGTTAGAGGTTGCCAATGAGAATATTACTAGCTACGAATTAAACCATAGGGTCAAGACAGTTCAGTCCGACCTGTTTAACGGTTTGGCAGGGCAGCAATATCAGCTGATTGTCAGCAACCCTCCCTATGTCGATAGTGAAGACCTGGCCGCGATGCCAGCAGAGTATCAGCATGAGCCTGCAATGGCGCTGGGTTCCGGCGATGATGGCTTGGATATTACTCGCCGTATCCTCAAGCAAGCTGCTAATTACTTAACGGATAAAGGTCTTCTTGTGGTGGAGGTGGGCAATAGCGGTATCGCCCTTGAGCAAGCCTACCCCGATGTGCCTTTTACCTGGATAGAGTTTGAACAGGGTGGCCATGGTGTCTTTATATTCTCAAAAGCAGAGTTGTTAGAGTACTTCAGAACAGACGTCATTCCCGCGAAGGCGGGAAACTAGATTCCCGCCTTCGCGGGAATGACGTATAATCACCGGCTATTAACACAGATAATCATTATTGGGACCCTCCATGTCAGGAAATACCATCGGCAAGCTTTTCACAGTCACCAGCTTTGGCGAAAGCCACGGTAAAGCCCTGGGCGCTATCGTTGATGGCTGCCCTCCGGGGTTGGCTATCTCTGAGGAAGACTTACAAGTTGATCTGGATCGGCGTAAGCCCGGGACCTCAAGATATACTACCCAGCGTCGTGAAGGGGATGAAGTTAAAATTCTATCGGGTGTGTTTGAAGGTAAAACGACGGGTACTTCAATCGGTTTGTTGATTGAAAATACCGACCAGCGTTCCAAAGACTACTCCAAAATTAAAGACCGTTTTCGACCCATGCATGCGGACTACACCTATGCCCAAAAATACGGCGATCGCGATTATCGCGGCGGCGGTCGCTCTTCGGCCCGTGAAACGGCTATGCGCGTTGCTGCCGGTGCTATTGCCAAGAAATATTTAAAACAACAGGGCATAGAAGTGCGGGGCTACTTATCTCAACTTGGCCCAATCAAAGCTGAAAACTTTGATTGGAGTGTGGTAGAAACCAATCCATTCTTCTGCCCCGATGCCGACAAAATCCCGGAAATGGAAACCTATATGAATGCACTGCGTAAAAGTGGTGATTCGGTAGGGGCCAAAATTACGGTAGTCGCAACCGGTATGCCACCGGGTTTAGGTGAGCCAGTGTTTGATCGCCTGGATGCGGATATTGCTCATGCCTTAATGGGAATTAATGCTGTTAAAGGCGTAGAGGTCGGTGCAGGTTTTGACTGTGTTGATGCACTGGGAAGTGAACATCGTGATGCGCTAACCCCCCAGGGCTTTAGCTCTAATAATGCGGGCGGTGTACTAGGTGGCATTTCCAGCGGCCAGGATATTGTGGCGCATATGGCGCTTAAGCCAACCTCCAGTGTGTTGATCCCGGGAGAAACCATTGATGTTGAGGGTAACTCAACGGAAGTGATTACCACGGGGCGTCACGATCCTTGTGTCGGAATTCGTGCAACACCGATTGCTGAAGCTATGTTGGCCATTACCTTAATGGACCACCTATTACGCAACCGTGGCCAAAATGCCGATGTACAGTGTTCTACCCCGGTCATTCCAGCTAGCGCACCTTAGCGTCATCGTTAGTGATGTTTAGCAGTAGCGCGTCAGTCCCTTACTGGCGCCTTTCCAGTTTCTACTTTTTCTACTTTGCCTTAGTCGGTGCATGGATGCCGTTCTGGCCCTTGTATTTACAGGACAGCGGTTTTAATCCCGCGGATATTGGTTACCTTGCCGGTATTTTGATGGCCACAAAAATTGTGGCACCGAATATCTGGAGTTGGTTGGCCGATAAAACCGGGCAGCGAATGACTATTATTCGCTCGGGCTGCCTGATCGCCTTAGTGATTTTCTTAGGTTTATTCTGGAATCTGGATAGCTTCTGGTGGATGGCTATCATTGTTGCGGGCTATAGTTTTTTCTGGAATGCTGTGCTGGCGCAGTTTGAAGTGGTGACCCTGTCTCATTTAGGCACTCGTTATCAGCGTTATGGCCAAATAAGAGTTTGGGGCTCGATAGGTTTTATTATTGCTGTGACCCTGCTTGGCTATAGTTTTGATGTTATTTCTATCGTCTGGTTACCCTGGGTAGTTGTGTTTTTATTGCTGGGTATTTGGTTGAGTAGCTTAACGGTTAATGAAAAACATGATTGGCAAACTCATCAGCGTGAACGTCGCTCTTTAAAGGGTGTTATCAAACAACCTGCTGTTATCGCCTTTTTTGTTGCCTGCTTTTTATTACAAGTTTCCCACGGCCCTTATTACACATTCTTTAGTGTTTACCTTGAAGATTATGGTTATAGCCGAACAGTTACCGGTTTACTGTGGTCCTTAGGTGTTGTCGCTGAGGTTTTCGTTTTTATTGTTATGTATAAATTGCTGCAGCGATTTAGTTTGCGGCAGATTATGTTTACCAGTTTAATTTTTTCCGTTATTCGCTGGTTGTTATTGGGTTTCTATGTAGACAACTGGTTAATTGTGGTTATCGCCCAAATTCTGCATGCGGCTTCATTTGGCAGTTATCATGCCTTTGCCGTTGAAATGGTAAGACGCTTTTTTAACGGCGGTCTTGAAGGGCAGGGTATGGCGATGTACAGCAGCCTTAGTTTTGGTGCCGGAGGTGCTGTAGGGGCGGTGTTAAGCGGTTGGGTGTGGGAGATAAATCCAACCATTACCTTTGTAGCTGCAGCTCTGGCCTGTGTGCTGGCAACAATTATTTCATACTGGGTAACCGAGTAGGGTGGATTATAATCCACCTTTCCATCTATCATGCCCAAAGGTGGATTATAATCCCCCTCTACGCGTTATAAGCTTAAGGAGCAGGAATGTCCCAATTAACCCATATCAATCAATCCGGCCAGGCCGAGATGGTGGATGTTACGGAAAAATCGGTAACCCAGCGTGAAGCCACCGCTGAATCCACTATTACCATGCTGCCGGAAACTTTACGGTTGATTGTTGATGGCGGCCATAAAAAGGGTGATGTCTTTGCCGTGGCCAGATTGGCAGGCGTGCAAGCGGCTAAAAAATGCTCCGACCTTATCCCGCTATGCCATCCATTGATGCTGACGTCTATAAAGCTGGACTTAGAAGCCGATGAAGCCAAAAGCCGAGTCATTATCCGCGCCACGTGCAAACTGGCCGGCCAGACTGGTGTAGAAATGGAAGCGTTAACCGCCGCTTCAGTTGCTGCCCTGACCATTTACGATATGTGTAAGGCCGTGGACAAAGGTATGACTATTGGCGATATTCGCTTGCTGGAAAAAACCGGCGGTAAGTCTGGCCACTGGCAGGCGCAATCTGTGAGTGAGGCAGAATAAAGCGATGGTTACCGTATTATTCTTTGCCCGAATTCGAGAGCAGCTAGGCATTGATCGCCTGTCTCTTATTTTACCTCAAGAACCAATGACCGTAAGCCGGCTTAAGCAGCACATAGTGGATATCCATAACCCCGATTGGTCAGATATTCTAATGGCTGACAATGTGATAAAAGCCGTTAACCAGGAAGTGGTTGATGATAACCACAGCCTAAAAGAGGGGGATGAGATTGCTTTTTTCCCTCCGGTTACCGGTGGTTGAGATGACCGCAAATTTCTCAGTCAGTGTCCAGCAGCAAGACTTTGATGTCAGCGCTGAATTGACATTGCTACGAGAGCAAAGCTCGCAAGTGGGGGCTATAGCCAATTTTGTTGGTGTGGTGCGGGATATTAACGATCAACAAAACGTCGCCACATTAGAGCTGGAACACTATCCGGGTATGACCGAGAAGAGCATCAGCGATATTATGGCCCAGGCTGCTGAACGCTGGCAGCTACTGGGTGGAAGAGTTATTCACCGTATCGGCAAGCTATCCCCCGGGGACCAGATTGTACTGGTCGCGGTAAGCAGTCTACATCGTGGTGAAGCTTTTGCCGCCTGTGAGTTTATTATGGACTATCTCAAAACTCGCGCCCCGTTCTGGAAAAAAGAGCTAACCCCGGATGGGGAGCGTTGGGTGGATGCCCGCGATTCAGATCACTCAGCGGCGGAGCGGTGGAATTATTCTTTTTAAGCGGTTCAAGTGTATAATGCGCCGCTTGTACCTTTCTATAATGAGTCACAACGTTTATAACAAACAAGGTCGTTTTATGAGTCTTGGTAGTGTTAGCAGTTTTGATAGCCTCGAATTTCGCAATGCCCTGGGAACATTTGCCACAGGGGTTTGTGTGGTTACAGCCAACCCTGAAGGGTATGAGCCTTTTGGCATGACGGTAAATTCTTTTGCCTCTGTCTCTTTAGATCCTGCACTGGTGCTTTGGAGTTTGCAGAATAATTCCGAGTGCTTTTCTGTTTTCGAAAAGGCCGACAAGTTTGCTGTAAATATTTTGGCATCCGACCAGATAGATCTATCCAATCTATATGCCCAAAAAAATAATCATGTACTGGCGCCTAAGCACTTCCGTATTGGCAAGTCCGGTTTGCCAGTTGTGCGTGGTGTTGTGACTAGCTTTGAATGTAATGTCTGGGCCCGCTACCCGGGTGGCGATCACGTTATTTTGGTGGGTGAAGTCACCGAGATGGAAAATAACAGCAATAAAGAGCCTCTGTTATTTAATGCCGGCCAATACCGCGAACTGCGCTAAGGGCTACAATGAAATATTGCAGTGAATGTGGGCAGGCCGTCAGCAAAAAAATTCCCGAAGGGGATGACCGGCTGCGTTATATCTGCACTAGCTGCGATACCATTCATTATCAAAATCCCCGTGTTATTGTTGGCACATTGCCTGTCTATGGCGAGCAGGTTTTGCTCTGCAAACGAGCCATAGAACCCCGCAAAGGTTTCTGGACCTTACCGGCGGGTTTTATGGAAAATGGCGAAACCACATTGGAGGGTGCAGCGAGAGAAAGCTGGGAAGAAGCCCGTGCCACACTCACTCATGAAAACCTCTACCGCTTATTCGATCTACCCTATATTAATCAGGTCTATATGTTTTATTTGGCTGATTTGGTGGACGGGAGCTTCTCCGCAGGCCCCGAAAGCCTGGATGTAAAACTCTATGATGAAGCGGATATCCCATGGGATGAAATTGCCTTCGCTGTTGTTGCAGATACTTTGAGAGAGTATTTTGAGGATAGAAAGAAGGGTGTTTTCCCTATCAGAATTTCCAGTACCGAACCTGTTCGGCATAAATAGAGGAACTGTTAGTGGAAATGTCACCGCCCATCATGATGTCGATTATTGCCGTTGCCAGTTTGGTGCTCGGTGTCGTTGTAAGCCTGCTAGTTAGCAAAAACCGACAGCAGCACTCCCTTGCTGTGCAACAGGCAGTGCATCAACAGGCCTTGCAGCAGTTGCGGCAGCAAATAGCCGAGCTACAGGCCCAGCAGCTGGTATTGGAAAACCAGAACCAGAATAAAGCTGAGCAGCTGGCCAAACTTGAGGCTGAGCTAAGTGTTAGGGATCAATCCCTTACAGCATCTCAACATCGTGCTACTGAGCAGGCGGCTCAAGTAGCTGCCTTAGGTACCGAGTTGGAGCAGCAGCGGGAGTCCG
>JAAELM010000123.1 GCA_024226635.1 Oceanicoccus sp.
CCGCCTTCGCGGGAATGACGCCAGCCCGTAGGGTGGATTGCAATCCACCAACCGCACGCAAAAAAAACGCCAGCTTTTAGCTGGCGTTTTTTATAACAGTAACAAGGATCAATCCACATCACCCGACAAAGGCCTGGCACTACCCGGCAATGGAAACGACGCCACATTATTACCATTAGCAGAGGCGTCCAACACCTTGCCCACTCCCTCTTTCTCCACCTCATCGATACGCACAATAGAGTGCATCGGCACATAAGAGCGATTAACCCCGGCAAACTCAGTTTTTAGCTTCTCTTCACCCGGGTCGACAATCATCTGGCTGCGCTCACCAAAGACAAACTCCTCCACCTCAACAAAACCATACAGCTCGCTTTGGTAAATCGCCTTGGCATATACTTCATAAACCTTGTTCTGGTTAAGGAAAATAACTTTATAAATAGGAGTACTTTCTGACATAGATGTTTATATCACCTTTGAACGGATTTTGATAAAAACGGCCTCCAAGGCCAAATCTCGGAATATTAAGCCAGAGAATACTAACATAGTGGCAGCATGGTGTGGTCATGAAATACCCGTATCCTATATAATCACCCGCCCTGTTGCAGTGTGTTTCAGGTTTACTTTTTTCAGGTCAAAAGCAATGAACGACGTTATCGCCAGCGATAAGCCAGCCAGCCCTTCTTCCAGCAGCGACCTGCCGGTGAAAAAGCTCTATATCAAAACCCATGGCTGCCAAATGAATGAGTACGATTCAGATCGCCTGCAAGACCTGCTGGGGGTCAGCCATCATCTGGAACCCACTGAAAACCCCGAAGAAGCTGACGTTATTATGCTAAATACCTGCTCCATCCGCGAGAAAGCGCAGGAAAAGGTGTTCCACCAACTAGGCCGCTGGAAAAACCTCAAAGACCAAAACCCCGATCTGGTAATCGGTGTGGGCGGCTGTGTTGCCAGCCAGGAAGGGGATGCCATAGCCAAGCGCGCTCCCTTTGTGGATGTCATCTTTGGGCCTCAAACCCTGCACCGTGTGCCAGAAATGATTGATGCTGCCAAACCCAATGGCCCGGTGATGGTTGATGTCACCTTCCCTGAAATTGAAAAATTTGATGCCCTGCCTGAACCTACAGTAGATGGCCCCAGCGCCTTTGTCTCTATTATGGAAGGCTGCTCTAAATACTGTACCTTCTGCGTGGTGCCCTATACCCGCGGTGAAGAAGTCAGTCGTCCGTTTGATGATGTAATTGCTGAAATCGCCCACCTGGCCACCGAAGGTGTAAAAGAAGTCAACTTGCTGGGCCAGAACGTCAATGCCTACCGCGGAGAAAACCACGAAGGAGAGATTGTCGACTTTGCCGAACTATTATCCTTTGTCGCCGCGGTACCCGGCATTGAGCGTATCCGTTATACCACCTCCCATCCGGTTGAATTTAGCGACGCCTTAATAGAAGCCTATAAAGATATCCCGGAACTGGTTAGCCACCTGCACCTGCCGGTTCAAAGTGGCTCTGACCGCATTTTGACCGCCATGAAACGGGGCCATAACCGCGACGAATATATCGCCAAAATGCAGCGCCTGCAGGCTATTCGCCCAAATATCAGCTTCTCATCAGACTTTATTATCGGCTTCCCCGGCGAAACCGATGAAGACTTTAATGACACCATGGACTTAATCGAACAGATTGGTTTCGATTTATCCTTTAGCTTTATCTACAGCGCCCGCCCCGGCACACCAGCAGCAGAACTTAGCGATGACACCCCGGACGCAGTGAAAAAAGAGCGTCTGCAAAAGCTGCAACAGCGCATTAACTCCCAGGCCCAGCAAATTAGCCGCCAAATGGTGGGCAATCAGGAAAAAATTCTGGTAACCGGTGTCTCCAAAAAAGACCCCGGCCAACTACAGGGCCGCACCGAAAACAACCGCGTGGTGAATTTTTCCTCAGATAATCAATCACTTATCGGAAATTTCGTTGACGTAGAAGTCACCGAAGCCCTGCCCAACTCACTACGAGGCAAACTCCTTTAGCACCCATGTCATTCCCGCGAAGGCGGGAATCCAGCGCTGTAGATTTCCGCTTTAGCGGAAATAACAGCATAAGCATGCAGGCTGGATTCCCGCCTTCGCGGGAATCACGGTGATACCCCGAACCCCAATTATGCTACAAGAATATCTATTGACTCATACCCCCATTCATCCCTATGCTTACACCATCTTAGGTGCCGCCCAGCGGCTTATATAAAACACATTGAATAAACCAGCCACATCCAAACAGGCTCTAACACTAGAGCCCAATGACTCCCAAGCCCTAGCCAGCCTCTGCGGCCAATTTGACGAGCACCTGCGTCAGATAGAACAGCGTCTGTCTGTTGAGATTCGCAATCGCGGCAACCGCTTTGAAGTCAGCGGCAGTCATGCCATTGCCGCCAGTGCCGTGTTAAAAGACCTCTACAAAGATGCCTGCGAAGGCGTAACCCTAAGCGCCGAAACTATTCACTTAAGCTTGCAGCAAGCCGGTATTGAAACCTTACACGAAGCCGGCGACCACAGCGTAGAACCCATTACCCTGATCCACACCAAAAAGGCGACCATCAAGCCCCGCGGATCAAACCAACAGGGCTATGTGCGTTCAGTACTAAATAACGATATAAATTTTGGTATTGGCCCCGCCGGTACCGGCAAAACCTATTTAGCCGTAGCCTGTGCCGTACAAGCGCTAATGAATGAAGAAGTTCAGCGTATTTTATTAGTACGCCCTGCGGTAGAAGCGGGAGAAAAACTCGGCTTTTTACCCGGTGACCTGGCGCAAAAAATCGACCCTTATTTGCGCCCACTCTACGATGCCCTGTATGAAATGATTGGCGTTGAAACCGTTACCAAAATGATTGAGCGCAACATTATTGAGATCGCGCCATTGGCTTATATGCGTGGCCGCACCTTGAATGATTCATTTATCATTCTCGACGAAAGCCAAAATACCACCAAGGAGCAAATGAAAATGTTCCTGACCCGTATTGGCTTTGGTTCTACCGCTGTCATTACTGGCGATGCTACCCAAATTGATTTACCCCGCGGCACCCAATCCGGCCTGACTCATGTGATTAATATCCTGGACGGCGTCGACGGCATCAGCTTCACCTACTTCCAGTCCAAAGATGTGGTGCGCCATCCACTGGTACAAAAAATTGTAGATGCCTATGACCGCCTGGAAAATAGCACCAAGCCTATAGAAGCCAAAACCACACCGGCCGGTGAGAAAAAAACGCAATGAATATCAGCGTAGACTTGCAAATCGCCGTAGAAGACGAAGACCAACCTCCCCCGGAACACATACAACAGTGGGTGGCTGCAGCACTAACACAAGCTCAACAGGCCGACTCACTGACAGCACCCGAGCTTACTATTCGCATAGTCGATGAAGCAGAAATCACTGCTTTAAACCGCGATTACCGCAACAAAGACCAAGCTACCAACGTTTTATCCTTTCCCGCAGACTTGCCCGACCCTATCGACTTACCCCTACTGGGTGACTTGGTGGTTTGTGCTGCCGTGGTTAAACGTGAAGCCGAACAACAACATAAAAACCTCAATGATCACTGGGCCCATATGGTGATCCACGGCACCTTACATCTATTAGGTTACGACCATATAGAAGACGAAGAAGCCGAAATAATGGAAGGCTTGGAAATTGATGCACTGGCAACATTGCAAATTGCCAATCCTTACATTCTGGAAATTAATAATGCAGTAAACCTCTAGGAGGGTTGCACCCAAAACTATGAACGAAGACCGAATCTCCGAGCCAGAAGAAAAATCCTGGCTCGAAAAAATTGCCCACGCCTTTTCATCCGAACCAAAATCCCGGGATGATTTGCTGGATGTTTTAAAAGTGGCGCAACAGAACGAAGTGATTGATAGCGACGCCCTAAAAATCATCGATGGCGCTATGCAAGTCACCGAAATGCAGGTGCGAGAAATTATGGTGCCGCGCACACAAATGACGGTAATTAAAGCCGAAGACCCTTTGAGCGAACTACTGCCACAAATTATTCAAACCGCTCACTCGCGCTATCCAGTAATCGGTGAAAACACTGATGAAGTCCTCGGTATTTTATTGGCCAAAGACTTATTACCGCTAGTACTCGAAAATGAAGCCGGCACTATCGATATTACCAGTATGCTTCGCCCCGCTACCGTTGTACCGGAAAGCAAGCGCCTGAATGTATTGCTACGTGAATTCCGTGAAAACAGAAACCATATGGCTATTGTTATCGACGAATACGGCGGTGTTGCCGGTCTGGTAACCATTGAAGATGTGTTAGAAGAAATCGTCGGTGAAATTGAAGATGAACACGATGTAGAACCCGACAGCTATATTAAAAAGCTTGCCGAAAATGATTACATCGTTAAAGCCCTCACTCCCATCGACGATTTTAACCAAACCTTTGAAGCAGAATTTAGCGACGAAGAATTCGACACCATAGGCGGTATTATCTTAAAGCAATTTGGCCACCTGCCACGCCGCAATGAAGTAGCCACCGTCGACGGTTATGAATTTAAAGTAATAAATGCCGACAGCCGTCAAGTACATTTGCTGCGCATGTCAGAAATTACCGCCAGCTAAGTACAAGGACAAAAGCCCCGGTGAAATCCATTACTCAAGGTTGGACTGGACATCTGCTGGCAGTTATCGCCGGTGCTTTGGTTACGCCTTCGCTGGCGCCCTTTAATCTTTGGCCTTTGGGCATTGCCAGTACTGCTTTACTGGTTTGGCTATTATCCGATCTCACCCCCAAACAAGCGGCCAGCCGCGGCTGGTTTTACGGTTTTGGCTTATTTGGTGTGGGCACCTCCTGGGTGTATATCAGCATTCATGTTTACGGCTATGCCTCTGTTCCCCTCGCCGCTTTTCTGACTTTAATTTTTAGTGCCGGCCTGGGTATTTTTACCAGCGTCACCTTTTATTGCTATGCCCGCTGGGTGCGTGATTGCGACAGTGGTCAACTGTTAGGCTTTGCCGCTGTATTTGTATTGGGTGAATGGTGGCGCAGCTGGTTTTTAACCGGCTTCCCCTGGCTGTATATGGGTTATGGCCATATCGATACCCCACTGGCAGGCTGGGCACCGGTTGGTGGTATTTATGCACTGGGCTTTGTTGTTGCCCTTACTGGTGCAGTGATTAGTTATGGGCTGCAACGCCAAAAAATCATCCTAAGTCATCTTTTAATGGTGGCTGCATTATGGCTGGGCGGTTTTCTACTGAACACCATTAACTGGACTACACCCACCGACCAACCCGCCATTAAAGTCGCCATGGTACAGGCCAATATTCCGCAGGAAGTTAAATGGCGCCAGGATCAATACCAGGCCACCTTAAAACTTTACCGGGAAACCAGCGCCGCACTATGGGCAGAAAACGATATTGTTATCTGGCCAGAAGCTGCCATCCCTGCCTATTACCAATCCGCCAAACCGTTTCTTGGTTTAATGAGTAACAAAGCCAAACAACATAACACCACCCTGATTACCGGTATCCCTTTCCGCGAAAAAGACCCTGCAGGCAATACCCATCGCTATAACAGCATTATGGCCTTTGGTGCCGGCGACGGCCTTTATCACAAACAGCGCCTGGTACCTTTTGGCGAATACGTACCGCTGGAAAATAGTCTGCGTGGCTTGATTCAGTTTTTTGATATGCCTATGTCTAATTTTTCTGCTGGCGCGCAGTGGCAGGCAGGCATTAAAGCTGGCGACCTTACCCTGGCACCTTTTATCTGTTATGAAATTGTTTACCCGGGGTTGGTAACGCAATGGCTACCTAAAGCCGATATGCTTATCACCATCAGTAACGATGCCTGGTTTGGTCGCTCTATTGGGCCTCTGCAACATTTGGAAATGGCACAAATGAGAGCCCTGGAAAGTGGGCGCTATTTATTACGCGCCACCGGCAGCGGTGTTAGTGCCATTATTAACCAACGTGGTAAGATCCTCGCACGCGGTGACCAGTTTACCCGAGAGGTTATCTCCGGAGAGGCACTGGTATTTGGTGGGGCAACACCTTTTGCTATCACAGGGAGCTGGCCAGTATTAATTCTTTGTATGGCAATTATTGTTTTGGCTCGGTCACCACGACCGCAATAGGCCCTATTATTTTTTAATAAGCCACTGGCCAACATATCACTAGATGATATATCACAAGGACGCAACTATGGATAAAGCAATCAATGTAGATCAACCCAATCCATAGGGCATCAATAAGGAGATCAAACATGACCAAACTCGTCATAGGCATAGCATCCAGCGAATATATCAGGCAGCGTACAGTAGATATTGCAGCAGGCCGCTTAATCCCTAAAAAAACAGATCCAAAAATATGGGTAAGCTCCATGGAGTCCATCGGGCGGCTACTCAACAAAGATAACTGCGCCATGATAGAGGCCATCCGCCGGCATCATCCACAGACGGTTTCTGAACTGGCAAAGCTGGTGGGTCGCGAGCAGAGCAATGTATCCCGTACCCTGTCACGAATGGCTGACTTTCATCTGGTTGAGTTGGTGAAAGCCAACGGCAAAAAGCAGCCCCTGGTGAAATGGGATGAAATTAGGATTATTCCCGCGATAATTGCCGGGACCTAGCCCGCTATCGCTTAAACAATACCCCGCTACCGGTATCAGTCTGCCGCCAATTTCTGCTAAAATGCGCGCCTGATTTTCCCCTATAAATTCAAACCGATAAACCCAAAAACTGAAGCTGACAATGCAAGAGCAATACAACCCCAAAGAGATCGAACAACAGGCGCAACAATACTGGGCTGACAACGAGAGTTTTGTCGCCACCGTAGATACCGAAAAGGACAAATACTACTGCCTGGCCATGTTCCCCTACCCCAGCGGCAAGCTGCATATGGGCCATGTGCGCAACTACACCATTGCCGACGTGATCTCCCGCTACCAGCGCATGCTGGGCAAGAATGTGCTTCAGCCTATGGGGTGGGATGCCTTTGGTCTGCCGGCGGAAAATGCTGCAGTAAAAAATAACAGCGCCCCCGCCAAGTGGACCGATAGCAATATTGACTATATGCGCAAACAGCTAAAACAGCTGGGCTTTGCCTACGATTGGTCCAAGGAACTGGCTACCTGCAAGCCGGACTACTACCGCTGGGAGCAATGGTTTTTTACCCGCCTGTATGAAAAAGGCCTGGTCTATAAAAAAATGTCCAGCGTTAACTGGGACCCGGTAGACCAAACCGTATTGGCCAATGAGCAGGTTATTGACGGCCGCGGCTGGCGTTCAGGCGCCTTAGTAGAACGCAAAGAAATCCCCCAGTGGTTTATTAAAATCACCGAGTATGCAGACCAACTGCTGGATGACCTGGACCAGCTGGACGGCTGGCCCGAGCAAGTTAAAACCATGCAGCGCAACTGGATTGGCCGCAGCCAGGGCGTGGAAATGCGCTTTGACCTGGCCGAAACCGTTGCCGGTATCGACAGCTTTGAGGTCTATACCACTCGCCCTGATACCTTAATGGGCGCCACTTACGTTAGCCTGGCCGCCGAGCACCCTATCAGCCTGGCACTGGCAGAGAATAACCCTGAGCTAAAAGATTTTATCGCTGAATGCAAAGCCAGTTCGGTTGCCGAAGCCGATATGGCCACCATGGAGAAAAAGGGTGTCTTTGCCGGTATCAATGCGGTTCACCCTATCACCGGTGAATCGGTACCCGTCTGGGTCGCTAACTATGTATTGATGGATTATGGCTCTGGCGCAGTGATGGCCGTACCTTCACACGATGAGCGCGACTTTGCCTTTGCCAATAAATACGACCTGCCTATTGTGCAAGTCATTGCCAGTAACGATAGCAACGATGAAGCCTTCGATAACAGCAACTGGCAGGACTGGTATGCCCGTAAAGGCAATACCACCACCATTAACTCTGGCGAGTTTGACGGTCTGGATTTTGAAACCGCTTTTGATGCCATTGCCGCCAAACTGGAAACACTGGACAAAGGCCGTAAAACCACTAATTACCGCCTGCGTGACTGGGGGGTTTCCCGTCAGCGCTACTGGGGTGCACCTATTCCTATTTTCAATTTACCGGATGGCGGTGAAATTGCGGTACCTGCTGACCGCCTGCCAATGCTATTACCGGAAGACGTTGAAATGGACGGCGTTACCTCGCCGATTAAAAGCGACCCTGAGTGGCGTAAAGATGAACTGAATGGCCAGGCGGTAGAGCGTGAAACCGATACCTTCGATACCTTTATGGAATCTTCCTGGTACTACGCCCGCTTTACCAGCGCCAATTATGAAGACGGCATGCTGGATAGCGATGCCGCCAATTACTGGCTACCGGTGGACCAATATGTTGGCGGTATTGAGCACGCCATACTGCACCTGTTATACGCCCGCTTCTTCCACAAATTAATGCGCGACGAAGGGCTAATTAATTGTGACGAGCCTTTTGACCAGTTGCTTTGTCAGGGCATGGTATTAAAAGACGGCACTAAAATGTCCAAGTCCAAGGGCAATACCGTTGACCCGCAGATGATGATCGAACAATACGGCGCCGATACTGTACGTTTATTTATTATGTTTGCCGCTCCTCCCGAACAATCGCTGGAGTGGTCGGACTCAGCCGTAGGTGGCGCGCATAAATTTTTAAATCGTTTATGGAATCGTATCCATAATCATTTACAGCAGGGGCAAGTTCCGGCACTGGATAAAGCCAAACTCAATAAAGAACAGCAAAACCTGCGCCGCAAATTACATGAAACCATTGGTAAAATCAGCGACGACTACGGCCGCCGCCTGACCTTTAATACCGCCATTGCTGCCATCATGGAATTGACTAACGATATTGCCAAGCTGCCGAATGATAACGAGCAAAGCCTTGCCGTTGAACGTGAAGCCTTACAAGCGATTGTGATTATGCTGTCGCCTATTGCCCCGCACTTCTGTCATGAACTCTGGGGAGTTCTGGGTAACAAAGGCGCAATGATTGATGCCGCATGGCCAACCATTGACGAAGCAGCCCTGGTGCGCGACTCAATTGAACTGGTAGTACAGGTCAATGGTAAAGTACGGGGTAAAATTGAAGTAGCCGCAGACGCTTCCCAAGAAGCTATTTTGGAGTTGGCTTTTGCCGATGTTAATGTGCAAAAGTTTATTGAAGACAAAGAAATAAAAATGAGTAAAGTGATTCCCGGCAAGTTGGTTACCATCGCTGTTAAATAATCAGGATTTTACATGCTTAAAAAAACGTTTTTTCTGCCTTTACTACTAATCATGATGATTAGCGCAGGCTGCGGTTTTCAATTACGGGGCAAAGTAGAACTACCCGAAGGTGTAGAACCATTATTAATTGGCGGCATTCAATCCAGCGATCAATTGGCGATAGAGTTGCGTAACTTATTGGGTGCCTATGGTGTTGAGCTAACTGAAAACGCCAGCGCAGCCAACTTCCAAATTCATATACTGCAACAGAAAAAAGATAAGCGCAGTGCCACCCTTGGGCAGAAAGCCAAAGTAGCGGAATACCAACTCACAGAAGAAATCAGCTTTGAACTGCGTAACGCCAAAGGTCAGCGAGTACTAGGCCCCAACAGACTGACCGAACGCAAAATTATGCCAAACGACCCGAACAAAGTCGTCAGCACTCGCGACGAAGAAAATCTTTTGCGCCGTGAAATGCTGCAAAACCTCGCTGCAAAAATTGCCCGACAATTGCGTAACTTTGATTACGCATCACAGCCCGTTACCGAGCAATAAACCACTCTTATGCGCCTTCGCCCCGACCAGTTACAGCAGAATTTAAGCCAAGGGCTGCTACCGCTTTATATGGTTAGCGGCGATGAAAGTTTACTGGTTCAGGAATGCTGTGATGCTATTCGGCTCAATTGTCGCAAGCAGGGTTTTAGTCGCGAAGTGCTACATGTTGAAACCGGTTTTGACTGGAGCGAATTATTAGCCTCCGCCGCTGCTATGTCATTGTTTTCTGAACGCAAACTGATTGAGCTACGGATGCCAACCGGCAAACCCGGCGACGCGGGTGGTAAAGCCTTAACCGAATATGCCGCCAATGCTTCCCCCGATAATGTACTGCTAATTATTTGCAACAAACTCGAAGGCTCTTCAACTCGCACCAAATGGTATAAAAATGTAGAAGCCGCCGGCGCATCCATACAGTGCTGGCCGATTGATGCCAAACAACTCCCCCGCTGGATTAGCAACCGACTTAATAGTGTAGGTTTAAAAGCCGACAATGAAGCCATTCAAATGTTGGCCGAACGCGTTGAAGGTAATCTGTTAGCCGCTGTGCAGGAAATAGAAAAACTTCGCCTTTATACCAACGCCGATGTGATTGATGCTGACACAATTACTGCTGCGGTTGCTGACAACGCCCGTTACGATGTCTTTGGTCTGGTAGACCGCGCTCTTGAGGGCGATATCAAAGGCAGCCTGAGAATGCTGCAGGGCCTAAAAGCCGAAGGCACTGAGCCGCCGGTTTTACTCTGGGCACTCAGCCGTGAATTACGCACACTATGCCAGTGCGCTGAACAAATTGAACAAGGCAATGGTATAGACAGGGTTTTACAAAACCAGCGGGTATGGGATAAGCGTAAGGCAGTGACGAGGAATGCCCTGCAACGACTAAGAAGCAAGCAGCTACAGCAGTTGATTAAAATCGCCAACCATATTGATCAGTCAGTCAAAGGCATGCGCAAAGATAATAGCTGGGATTTACTGGAGCAGCTGGTTGCGACTATGGCGGGTGCAAAGCTCGCCACCCTCACCCAGGGCAAGACCACAAGCGCTTCAGACTAACTATCAATCCCCATACGCTGGGCACGCTGCTTCCAGAGCTTACGAGCCTCTTCCTGCATATCGACAGCATCATCTTTTTCGTCGACAATCTCCAGGCCCAATAAAGTTTCCAGAATATCTTCCAGCGTCACAATACCTTCAATGCCACCATACTCATCCACCACCAGCAACATATGCATCCGCAGCTCAAGGAAATTATTAAAGGCAGTGGAGAGCGTGGTAGTCTCTGGTATAGCGGTAAGCTCACGGCGGTACTTTGATAAGGGCTTGCTATCATTACCGCGAGCTTTGGCTAGCAACAGATCACTGCGGAAAACAAAGCCGGTAATATTTTCCTGCTCACCCTGGTACACCGGGATACGGGAAAAAGGGATGTGGTCATATTTATGGAAAAACTCTTCTACGGTTACCGCATCAGACAAGGAAAACACCACGGTACGAGGCGTCATTGCCGCCGTGACTGCCGTAGCCCGTAGTAAAAATATATTTTTCAGTATGCGCGATTCCTGTTCGGCAATCTGTCCTTCCTGGCTGCTTAAATCTGCCATGGCCGCAAATTCCTGCCGACTAAAACCAGCCAGTGTTGGTCCATGGGTCAATCCACCCATTAGGGACTCTGACAATTTAACAAAGGGGTATAACACAATCACCAGGTACTTCAGCATATAAGCTGTGACCGGTGCTAGCTGACGCCAGTAATGAGCGCCCAATGTTTTAGGAATAATTTCAGAGAAGACTAAAATCAATAAAGTGAGTACCGCAGAGGCAACACCGACATAGGCACTACCAAACACCACCGCCGCCTGGGCACCGGCACCCGCCGCACCAATGGTATGGGCAATAGTATTTAAGGTAAGAATGGCGGCCAGTGGTTTATTGACATCCTCTTTCATCTTCCTGAGCAGCTCGCCAGCCTTTTTTTGCTGTTGCTCCATCAAGGCGATATGGGCATTACTCACACTGAGTAATACCGCTTCCGCTATAGAACAAAGAAAGGAAAAGCCCAGTGCTATAAAAACATAGCTAATCAGTAACCACATGGTTTACAACCCTTGGGGATTATTATCAGGTAATAACACTATTTCAACAGACTTAAGTCAACTTGCTTATCCGCATGATAGGAAGAGCGTACCAGTGGGCCACTGGCCACGGATTTAAAACCCAGCTCTTGCGCTATACGGCCATACTCATCAAATTCTTCCGGAGTGACAAAACGCTCTACCGCTAAATGGTCACGGCTGGGTTGCAGGTACTGGCCCAGGGTAATCATATCGATATTATGCTGGCGCATATCCTTCATCACTTGAATCAGTTCTTCACGGGTTTCACCCAGGCCCAGCATCAAGCCGGATTTGGTCAGTACATCCGGACGACGCTCTTTGTATTTTTTTAACAGGTCCAGTGACCACTGGTAATCAGAACCGGGACGAATTTTTTTGTAGAGACTGGGCACAGATTCAAGGTTGTGGTTAAACACATCCGGTGCTTCATCCATCAAAATATCCAGCGCAATATCCATACGGCCACGGAAGTCAGGGACTAAGACTTCCACTTTAATTTCAGGGCTTAAGAGTCGAGTTTCACGGATACAGTCGGCGAAGTGCTGGGCACCACCGTCTTTTAAATCATCGCGGTCAACAGAAGTGACCACCACATATTTCAAACCCATATCGGCAATAGCTATAGCCAGTTCCCGGGGCTCGTTTTCATCCAGCGCATTGGGGCGACCGTGGGCCACATCACAGAACGGGCAACGGCGGGTACAGATTTCACCCATAATCATAAAGGTGGCAGTACCACCGCTAAAGCACTCGCCTAAGTTAGGGCACTGGGCTTCTTCACAGACTGAGGCCAGCTTATGCTTACGCAAGGTTTTTTTAATACGGGTAACTTCAGGACTAATGGGCATTTTTACCCGAATCCAGTCCGGCTTTTTAGGTAGCTCAACCGTGGGGATTACTTTTACCGGAATACGGGCTACTTTATCCGCGCCACGGAGCTTTTCGCCTTGCACCACTTTTTTGGGGCGGCGTTTTTCCGGTGCTGGGGTAGAGGTAAGGGTAGGGGTATCACTCATTACTATCTCTGCTTCATAGATGTTGCGTTAGCCCTGGCTGGCCATCGCTTATAGTCCGGCACTCAGTATACCCGAGATCACTGGCTAACTGCTCGATCAATTGTCCGGATAATTGCTCGTAGCTGGGGGGCTCAGCCAATTCAAGATGCATACTGGTGACCTCCATACCGGCATAACCACAGGGGTTGATACGCTGG
Source organism: Oceanicoccus sp. (assembly GCA_024226635.1). GTDB lineage: Bacteria > Pseudomonadota > Gammaproteobacteria > Pseudomonadales > Dasaniaceae > Oceanicoccus. The sequence continues at coordinate 13,094 of JAAELM010000123.1, forward strand.
AAGGGCTCCATGTCCATATCGCGATTAAGGCTAAGGCCATGAAAACTACAGCCTTTGCGCACCCGTAAACCCAATTGTGCAATTTTGGCGCCCTGCCCGGCCTGCACATAGACACCAGGGGCATCGGCCCTTGGGGCGGCTTCAATCTGGTACCCAGCCAATACGCTGGCAATGGCCTCTTCAATGGCAGTAACCAGATTTCTAACTCCCATGCCACTGCGACGCAAGTCGATCATCAAATAAGCGACCAGCTGGCCGGGGCCGTGATAAGTGACCTGGCCACCGCGGTCAACCTGGATAACCGGGATGCCACCGGGGGCTAGTATATGCTCGGCTTTGCCAGCCTGCCCCTGGGTAAATACAGCGGGATGTTCCAGCAGCCAAATTTCATCGGCGGTGGTTTCATCGCGGTTATCGGTAAAGTGTTGCATGGCTTGCCATACCGGCTCGTAAGCAGCCAAACCCAGGTCGCGAATAATAAGCAACTTATAACACCATCTGTACGACGCCGGTGGCTTTTAAGTCTTCAAAGATGGCATCGAGTTGAGGTTTGCCCGTGGCAGTAATGGTGACGGTAATAGACACAAAAGTACCTTTGCCGCTGGCGCGGTCTTTAATTTGCGCGTCACTAATATCGCCTGCGTGTTTACGCATAACCTCCAGTACAACTTCTTTAAAGGTAGGAGATTGCCGCCCCATAATTTTAATCGGGTATTCGCAGGGGAATTCTATTTTAGGGGGTTCTTGTTCGCTCATAGTGCGCTTCAATTTCCTATCGTGAACCGTTAGCACCGGCAACAGGCTTCGGCAGCAATAACCCCCGTCATTCCCGCCTTCGCGGGAATGACGGGGGTTTACGATAATTATTTAAATATTAATCAACGAGGTAAAAAATAACACGATCGCATCCCACAGGCGTTTAAATAAACCTCCCTGCTCTACAGACTGTAAGGCTAATAGAGGCTCACGTAATAACTCTTCGCCATCAAGAGTAACCACTAACTCACCATACTCTTTGCCCTTGGTAACCGGCGCCTTAATCACTTCATTCAGGTTCATCACCGCTTTAATATCTTTATGCTTGCCCCGGGGAATCGTTAAATGAATGTCCCGCTCAACACCCAACCTGACCTGGTCAGCGGTGCCGGCCCACACTTTGGCATCGGTTAATTCATCACCCATAGAATAAAGCTGATGGGTTTCATAATAACGGAAACCGTAAGCTAATAATTTTTGCGTTTCTATTTCACGGCCTAACTGACTCTTGGCGCCCATCACCACAGAGATTAAACGCATACCATTTTTCTTGGCAGAGGCTACCAAACAGTAGCCGGCCTCTTTGGTATAGCCGGTTTTTAAACCGTCGATACTGTCATCTTTCCATAGCAGACGGTTGCGGTTGGTTTGGCGGATATTGTTGTAGGTAAAATCCGGCTCACTATAAAGCGCATACTCATCGGGATATTTCAAAATGGCTTTGGATAAGGTCGCAAGGTCGCGGGCTGTCATATAGTGATCAGTATCCGGAAGGCCATGTGAATTAACAAAGTGTGAATCATTCATTCCTAACACTTGCGCATGCTGGTTCATCACATCGGCAAAGGCGCTTTCGCTGCCGGCCAAATGCTCTGCTACTGCTACAGTGGCGTCATTGCCTGATGAAATAACAACACCCAAGTGCAGGTCGTGCAAATTGACTTGTTTGCCCACCTCAATCCACATTAAAGAGGAACCGGCAAAAACCGGGTTTTGCGCCCAGGCATTTTTACTGATGGTGACCATATCATCATTGGAGACATTGCCCTCTTCCAACTCAACCGACAGCACATAGCTGGTCATCAACTTGGTTAAGCTTGCTGGTGGCAGGCGCTCATCGGCATTTTTGGAGGTTATTACTTCACCGCTATCAGCATCGATCAATATATAACCACTAGCTGCAATAGCGGGTGGAGATGGGATAATTGCGGGGGCCGCAGTAGCTAAGGAGGAAACCAACAGGGAAAACAGAACAACCAAATATGTACGCATAAGTAGCAAACTTGTTAAAGGTAAGAAAAGTGTCGCAAATGGTAACGGATGTAGCGCTGAAAACAAGTACTTGGTAGCTCCCAAGCCATTAATCTCAATGGCTAACGAGCTTATTCAGCGATAATTCGCGGCTGGCTGATATTAAACTCCAATAACTGCTCGCTAAGCTGTTTGACCTCATTCATGGAATTCAAAGGTCCCAGCTGTACACGGTAGTAACCGGCGGGTTCTGTGGGGCGAATATTGACCTCCTGACTGGTGCCCAAAATCAGCTCAGCCCTTAGCTTGGCCGCCGATTGCAGGCTCTTAAAGGCACCCACTTGCAGGATATATTGCCGGGGATTCTCAGCGTCAGCCAGCTCTGTGTCATAGCTATTGGGTTCTATGGTCTCAATCAATACCCTGGCGGTACCCTGCTCCTCATAACCCAGCTTGACCGCCGCCGCGTAGGATAAATCAATAACCCGGTCCGCATGAAAGGGGCCACGGTCATTCACCCGCACAACTGCGGTACGATTATTGGCCAAATTAGTGACTTTGACATAGGCGGGGATGGGCAGGGTCTTATGGGCTGCGGTCATACCATAGAGGCTATAAGGCTCACCATTGGCCGTAGGCCTACCGTGAAACTTGGTGCCATACCAGGAGGCGATACCCTCTTCTTTGTAGCCTTTGCTGGTTGGCAAAAGGTGATAGGTTTTACCCAAAACGGTATAGGGGTTTTTATTGCCGGCACGGGTAATTAAATCTTCACGGGGCACGGCATCTTTGATGGTTGACGGGTCAACGGTGCGTCGGGGGGCGCTGTCTTGTTCTTCAAACAGCCCTTTGGTTGCGTTGCAGCTTACTAGTATCAGGGGTACTAATAGGCAATGTAATAGACGGTAATTCAATAGGGTAGCTCTGCATTTTTCCGTCGTCCCCACCACCAGGCCCATCATTCCGACCTACCCCGTCATTCCCGCGAAGGCGGGAATCCAGCGCTGTAGATTTCCGCTTTAGCGGAAATAACAGCATAAGCATGCAGGCTGGATTCCCGCCTTCGCGGGAATGACGTTCCTGGGAATGACGTTCCTTTAAGGGGATAACGCTGTTACTTTAATTCTTCACTCAACTGATAAACAGCCATAGCGTAAAGCTTGCTGTGGTTGTATCGCGTGATTACGTAAAAATTCTTCAGGCCCAGCCAGTGCTCAATACCGTCATCACCCTCAAGGCGCATAGCTGTTGCCATCTGCTCGCCCTCTATAACCACCGTTGACTGATAGCCCTCGGCTTCAAGTTCGGCAGCAGTAAACTTGGGCTTTAACTTTTGATTAGCAATATCCGCATTGTGATCGGCGGTTACCATCGCGGTATAAGTTACTGGCTCACCGGGCTGCCAGCCGTGGGCTTTAAAATAATTGGCCACACTACCGATGGCATCGACCGGGTTATTAATAATATCGGCAACGCCGTCACCATCGAAATCAATCGCATAGTGACGATAGCTGCTGGAAATAAACTGACCGTAACCCATAGCGCCGGCATAAGAGCCTTTTATCTGCGTTGGGTCAAATTTTTGCTCCCTGACCAGCAGTAAATACTCTTCTAACTCTCTGGTGAAAAACTTACCCCTTTTCGGATAATCAAAACCCAGGGTTGCCAATGAATCCAGTACCCTGTAGCTACCGGTATTGCGACCGTAACGGGTTTCTACACCAATAATTGAGCTAATTACCTCCGCTGGCACACCAAAGTCACGCTCGGCACGGGCCAGTGTTTTGGCGTGCTTTTGCATAAATTCTTTACCCTGACGGGTACGGGTTTTGGTGACAAAAATTTTCCGATACTGACCCCAGGTTTTGGTTTTTTCTGCGGGGCGAGAAATCGCATCAAGAATAGATTGTTTGCGTACAGCGCCATTAATTAACTGTTGCACGTAAGCGCGTTTAAAACCGTGCTCTGTCACCATCTTATCAACAAAAGCTTTGGCTTGGGGATGGTTGCTATAATCAGACGCCAGGACGAAAGGCGCAGAAAAACAAACAACCAGTAAGGCTAACAAGGTCACCAGGGTTTTACTTGAAAATATTTTCACAACAGCATCCATTTTTTATTCAGTGATTGTTTACAAGCTACGTCATCAGCCCCAGTGTAACTAACTGCCCACTAAATGCCACTCCCGCGGGCCCTACCCGCAAAAAATATAGCTACTGCTCCATCATTCGCTTCTCAGTGCTAATGGCCATTAACAAACCAAAGCCCGCTAACAGGGTCACCAGCGATGTACCCCCCTGGCTCACTAACGGCAGAGGCACCCCCACCACCGGCAACAATCCGGACACCATTCCCATATTCACAAACACATACACAAAAAAGGTTAAGGTAATACTACCGGCCAACAAACGTCCAAAACTGTGCTGGGCATTCATACCAATCCATAAACCGCGAATAATAATGGCGAGATAAATTAGCAACAGGGCAATCACTCCTTGCAAACCCCACTCTTCAGCCAGTACCGCAATAATAAAATCAGTATGGCTTTCCGGTAAAAAATCTAATTGTGATTGCGTGCCATTAAGCCAGCCTTTGCCGTCCCAACCACCGGAACCGATAGCCGTCTTCGACTGGATAATATTCCAGCCTGCCCCCAACTTATCACTTTCAGGGTTAAGCAGTGTCAGAATGCGGGTTTTTTGATAATCATGTAATACTAATTGCCACATCGGGTAGGCCGATATGACTAACAAACCTGCGGCACCAAAAATAAAACGCCAACCAATACCCGCCAAAAACAAAGCAAACAAACCGGAAGCCGCAATAAGAATGGAGGTACCCAAATCAGGTTGCCGGGCAATTAACAAAGTCGGCACAGCAATCATTATCAAGCTGGCAATAATATGTTCAACCCTGGGCGGCAAGGCTCTACCCGCAAAATACCAGGCCACTGCCATAGGTACTACCAGTTTCATTACCTCCGAGGGCTGGAAGCGGAAACCACCTAAACTCAACCAGCGCTGGGCACCTTTTGCACCTACCCCGACTAAGGGAACCGCAATCAGCAAGGCGATACCCACTAAATAAGCCAGCGGCGCAAGGCGTTTAATGCGCTCCACATCTAACTGCGCCACCACTAACATACCAATATAGGCGATAATCAAAAAGCGCCCCTGGCGCATCATTGTGCCAGCACTTTGGCCAGCGGCACTGTATAAAACCGCGAGGCCAAAAGCCGTAAGCATTAGCAATAATATCAACATCAAAGGATCAATATGCACCCGCTGCCAAAAGCCCATTGGGCGGGCAAGGTCCGATGAGCGGTCTGGCATTTGCCGAACAAAATCCTGGCTCATAGGCCTGCGCCCTCCAGTGTGGTTTCGGCGATCAGGCCAGAAGAGCTCTCGTTAGCCAACTCGCCCTGATCCAATAAGTAGGCATCAAATACTTTGCGAGCAATAGGTGACACCCAGGAACCGTGAGCGCCATTTTCAACAATAATAGCCACCACTATTTTGGGGTTGTCGGCGGGGGCATAAGCTACAAATAAACCGTGGTCTTTTTTGCGTTTGGCGACCTGTTTTTCATCATAGATTTCATCCTGGCCAATACCGATAATTTGGGCGCTGCCGGTTTTACCGGCTATACGGTACTTTAAGTCACGGTTAATTCGGTTGGCGGTTCCCTTTCTGCCGTGTACCACTTCTTCCATCGCATGGCTGACGGCATTCCAATGTTCTGCCTCGACTTTTACCGTTGGTAACTTTGGCACCGGTAATTCTTCATCGCCCATGCGTTTAAGAAAACGGGGTGAAAAATGCTTGCCGCGATTAGCCATGGTAACCATGGCGCTGGCCAACTGCATAGGGGTTGCCAGTAAATAACCCTGGCCAATACCTACACTTAAGGTTTCACCGTGAAACCAGGCACTGCGTTTATAAATACGCTTCCAGTCTTTTGAAGGTAATAAGCCGCTGCGCTCATTCGTATTATCAACACCGGTTTTTCTGCCAAAACCAAAAGGCTGCATAAAATCGTGGATGCGATCAATACCCATGTTATAGGCCAGATCATAAAAGTAAGTATCGCAGGACTCGACGATAGACTGCTCCAAATCAACAAAGGCGCCATGGCCAGATTTTTTCTTTTGCCAGGTCCAGTCGCGGTACATACGCTCATCATTGGGCAATTTATACCAGCCGGGATCGCGGACTTTGCTTTGCGGGGTGATAACGCCGTAGTGCAGGCCGGCCAAACCATAGAGAGGTTTTACGGTTGAGGCAGGAGGATATTGGCCCTGCAAGGCGCGGTTAAATAACGGCAGGTCAATCGAGTCACGCAGGCGGCTATAGTCTTTGGTGCTAATACCCCCCACAAATAAATTGGCATCGAAACTTGGGGTGCTGGCCATGGCGATAATACCGCCGGTTCTGGGGTCGATGGCAACGACTGCGCCGCGCTCATCACCCAGGGCTTGATGAGCAACTTTTTGTACATGGGCATCAAGATGCAAAGTTAAGTCGGCACCGGGCTCGGGGTTGGTGCGCTCTAAAATCCTCAATACCCGGCCACGGGCGTTGGTCTCTACATTTTGATAACCTACTTTGCCATGTAGTACATCTTCGTAATATTTTTCTAAACCGATTTTGCCAATTTCATTAGTACCACTGTAATTCACCTCATCGATTTCCAGCTGCTCGGTTTCGCTGATGCGACCTACATAGCCCAGCACATGAGCAAATAATTCACCTTGTGGATAATGGCGAGCTAGTTGTGCATCAACATCCACTCCCGGCAAGCGATAGCGGTTTACAGAAATAATCGCAATTTCTTCAGGGGTCAGTTTAAGTTTTAACGGCACTGCAGCATAAGGTCTACTGCGCTTAACCAGACGGCGATATTTTTTAATCCGGTCATCATCAATATCAATCAGTTGCTGCAATAGCTCGATGGTTTCGCCTAAATCTTCAACCCTTTCTTTGATAATGGTGAGCCTATAGCTGGCGCGGTTTTCTGCTAACAGCACACCGTTGCGGTCATAGATCAGGCCACGCTTGGGGGGCACCGGTTGTAGTTGAACGCGGTTGCGGTCAGATTGGGTGCGGTAGGTTTCGTGCTCGGTAATTTGCAGGGAGAAATAGCGGATCATTAATAGGAAAAGCAAGGCAAACACCACTAGCGCGGCAAATACCGTGCGCGCACCGTAAATACGTTTCTCGGTATAGGGATCTTTTAAGGCGACCTGCTCTGCCATTAATAGTTGACCGTTCTATGTCTAGCGATGATAAGGATGATGACTATTGATCGTCCAGGCGCGATAAAGTTGCTCAGCCAGCACAATTCTTACTAACGGATGCGGTAAGGTTAAGGCCGACAGTGACCAACGCTGGCTGGCACGCTGCAAGCACTCCGCTGCCAGGCCATCGGGCCCACCGACTAACAGACTGATATTGTCGCCTTCCAGTTGCCAGTTTTGCAACTCGCCCGCCAGCTTTTCTGTGGACCAGGGTTTGCCCAGTACATCCAGCGCAATCACCCGGTCGTACTGGCCAATAGCCGCCAGCATTTGCTGGCCTTCGCTATGAATGGCGCGTTGGATATCCGCCCCTTTGCCGCGTTTGCCCAGAGCTATTTCTTTAAATTCCAGTTTGAGTTCAGGGGGCAGGCGCCTGGTGTATTCATCTACACCCTGCTCTACCCATTTGGGCATCTTAGTGCCCACTGCGATGACTCGTATACGCATCTTATTATTATCTATTGATGCGCATTATTCGGCTTCGGCTTCTTCGGGCGGTGTTGACCAGAGGCGTTCAAGGTCATAAAAGTCCCGTGTTTCTGGCAGCATGATATGCACAACCACATCACCAAAGTCGACCAGTGCCCACTCTGCTGAATGGTCTACACCTTCAATACTCAGGGCTAACAGGCCACGTTTTTTCAGTTCAATGGCTACATTGTCAGCCAGTGATTTTACGTGGCGGCTGGAGGTACCGGTACAAATCACCATATAGTCGGTGATATCAGTCATGGGTTTTACATCCAGGGTGACGGCATCTCGGCCTTTTAAATCATCTAACGCTTCCAGGGCGATCTCTTTAATTTCATCAGCATTCATAAACTGTGTTGGTTTCCTCAGTTGAGTGACATCGGCCAGGCTAGGGTTGATAGCCGTAAAGCTGATGCGTTTGGATATAGTGTAGTACGGCCTCGGCCATTGTATTTTCAAGCTTAACACTTGCTGCTTGCTGGCGGCTTAGTGCAGCTCTGATTTCTGTGGCCGACACCGGGTAAGGTGTCAGGCTTTCAAACCGGATAGTACCCGCGGGCTGCTGGTGCAGTACCTCTGCGGAATCAGTGCGGTGTTGTGCTATCAACTCTGCTACGGGGCCGGTTTCTGGTAACACTTCGTTGGGGCGCTTCATCACGATTAGATGCGCCACGGTTAAAAAATCCTGCCAGCGATGCCAGCGGTCAAAGGCGGCGAAGGCGTCGGTGCCCATAACCCAGCTTAGTGAGACTTTGTCACCTAACTCGCTGCGCAGGGACTCTAAAGTATCAATACTGTATGAGAGGCTATCCCGGTGTAGCTCGCGGTCATCCACTTGCAAGCCAGTATTGGCTATGGCCAATTCCACCATCGCCAGACGCTGCCGGGAAGAACAACCTGGGGTCGCCCGGTGCGGTGGCAGATGACAAGGCACTAACCTCAACTCATCCAGCGCTAAACGCTGCTTTAATTCAATCGCCGATTGCACATGCCCCTGGTGAATAGGGTCAAAGGTACCGCCAAATAGTGCAATGCTCTTCATAGAGCCTTAAGTACGCACATGGCCATCGCCCAGTACCACATATTTCTGTGAGGTCAGGCCCTCTAGCCCGACAGGCCCACGGGCATGGATTTTATCGGTGGAGATACCAATCTCCGCACCCAGGCCATATTCAAAGCCATCGGCAAAACGGGTGGAGGCATTAATCATTACCGAGCTGGAATCCACTTCGCGAATAAAACGACGACCGCGGGTGTAGTTCTCTGAGACGATGGTATCGGTATGCTGGGAGCTGTATTGGTTGATATGCTCAATCGCCTGATCCAGACCCGGCACCACTTTAATAGACAGTACAGGCGCCAAATATTCGGTATTCCAGTCTTCTTCGGTAGCAGCAACCGCATCGGTAATAATGGCACGGGTTTGCTCGCAGCCGCGTAACTCAACACCGGCTTGCTGATAGCCTTCCGCCAGACGCGGCAATATAGAAGCAGCCACCGCTTCGGCAACTAACAGAGTTTCCATGGTGTTGCAGGTGCCATAACGGTGAGTCTTGGAATTCATCGCAATGGCATAGGCTTTATCAAGGTCAGCTTGATCGTCTATATAGACATGACAAATACCGTCCAGATGCTTAATCACGGTTACCGTGGCATCTTTGGAAATACGTTCAATCAAGCCCTTGCCGCCGCGAGGTACGACCACGTCGACAAATTCAGGCATGGTAATTAACTCACCCACCGCTGCACGGTCTGTGGTTTCAATCACCTGCACGGCTTCGGCAGGTAGTGAGACAGCTTTTAACCCCTGCTCAATACAGGCGGCAATGGCCTGGTTGGAATGGATAGCTTCAGAGCCACCACGCAAAATAGTCGCATTACCCGATTTCAGGCACAGGCTGGCCGCCTCGACAGTAACGTTAGGGCGGGACTCATAAATAATACCGATAACGCCCAAAGGTACGCGCATAGAGCCCACTTGAATACCGCTAGGACGATAGCTTAAATCAGTGATTTCACCGACGGGGTCGGTTAGGGAGGCAACCTGGTGCAGGCCTTCAATCATGGTATCGATACGAGCATCGGTAAGCTCAAGACGATCCAACAATGCAGCATCAAGGCCATTGGCTACGCCATTGTCCATATCTTGCTTATTGGCCGCTATTAATGCCGCCCGGGAAGACTCAATCGCAGCAGCCGTTGCCAGCAGCGCCTGGTTTTTAACCCCAGTATCAGCTGCCGCCATTGCCCTGGAAGCCTGCCTGGCTTTACGCCCGACATCTGCCATATATTGCTTTACGTCCATCACTACCAAACCTGATTATTGATTAATGGCAGGCATTATACCTGAAGGGATGGCGGGCCATAACCCGTAATAGTAGCGGGGTATCGACAGGCACGGTAAAACCCCTACAATAGCGAGCTATGACCCTATCTGCACAACAAAGCTGCCCGATCTGTGGCGAAGCCAATGGCTGCGCTATCGCCAATAATGCCGAAGCCAGCAACTGCTGGTGTATGGAAGTCAACATACCTGAAGAGCTGATAGAACAAGCCAACCAGCGTGGCGATATGAAGCGCTGTATTTGCCAAGCCTGCGCCGAAAGCGTCAATTCACTTGCTAAAGAACTTTAAAAGGAATAGCCATGAAAGGTAACCCGGTTACTGGCTTTAATTATTTAATCGAGGGCTTTAAGTTAATTACCCAATCGGGATTAAGGCTATTTGTGTTAATACCGCTGGCGATTAATAGTGTGATTTTTTCGGTGCTAATTACTCTGACAATTGCGCAATTTAGTGGCTGGATTGAAGCGGCTATGGAATGGGTGCCGGATTGGTTGTCGTTTATTCGCTGGGTGCTTTGGCCCTTGGTGTTGATTCTGATTTTAACGGTGGTGATGTATACCTTTAGTGTGATCGCTAATATTCTTGCCTCACCTTTTAATGCTTTGCTGGCGGAGAAAACCGAGGAGTTTTTAACCGGTAAAGAGGTGCCCGGCTTTGAAACAATCGGGCAGGCGCTGTTATCGTTCCCTAAAAGTATTGGCCGTGAATTGGCCAAGCTTATTTATTATATTCCCCTGGCATTGCTAGTGTTGATTATTAGTTTTATTCCCTTGATTAATGCACTGGCGCCGATGCTTTGGTTTTTATTAGGCTCTTGGATGATGGTGATTCAGTATTGTGATTACCCGATGGATAATCATCAGGTGAGTTTTAGGGATATGAAACAGCGGATTAAGTTGATGCGACTGACATCAGCCGGCTTTGGTGCCAGTGTGATGGTGGGGACGATGATTCCGTTGGTGAATTTAATTATTATGCCGGCGGCCGTTTGCGGTGCGACTGCTTACTGGGCGAGGGAAATGAAAAAGGACACAGCTCCCGCGGCCCTATAG
>JAAELM010000124.1 GCA_024226635.1 Oceanicoccus sp.
AAAGCAACCACAGGTAAAATGTTAGGTTACTAGCCCCAAAGGTAGGCACTGCTATCCCCGCAGTTTAGCAACAGTGCCTAATTATCACCACTTCTCTGTGTGATTAGTGCTAAACTTGCGAGCGGTTAGTTAGTTATTGTTCTGACCTGATTCTTTATGTTTTTAACCATATTTCTTAACCATATTTCTTAACCATATTTTTTAACCAGGCCTTTCAACTAAAAAGAAGGCCAACTATAAAAAGAAGGAAACAATGAACCTACTCTATCGAATTATTTTAAGTGCTATCATCGCCGCAGGCATCGCGGTAATCCTGAATACTGTTACCAACTCAGCTGACAGCGGCCTTGCTATTGATGCAACAACTTTTGTTATTATCTTTACCGGCTGTATTATCGTTGCTCTAGTGAGCCCAGTTATTAATACCAGTACAGCAACATCGGCAAGCAAGCCCACCAAAAAAACCAAAAGGTCTAAACCATCTAATAAAGGACGCGAACAAGGGGAAGTGAAGTGGTTTAACGTCAGTAAAGGCTACGGTTTTGTAACCCGCAAAACAGGGGAAGATATTTTTGTTCACTTCCGCTCTATTCAAGGTGAGGGTCGTCGAGTATTACGTGAAGGACAAGCGGTGGAATTTACCGTAACCGAAGGGGATAAAGGGCCGCAGGCTGAGGATGTGAATACTTTGTAAACCACCGTCATTCCCGCGAAGGCGGGAATAGAGCGCTGTAAATTCCCGCAGCCTGCCCTCGAGTGCTTTAGTCGGGGGGCGGAAATAACAGCATAAGCATGCAGGCTGGGCCCCCGCCTTCGCGGGGGCGACACTGTATTAATTAACCGCCACATCCCCCGCCTGGTTAAAGACTTCTAATACCCGAAACAAACTATAAGCATCCTGGCTGCCAGCCAACTCCCTGATCGAGTGCATAGCAAAAGTCGGCACACCAATATCCACCGTTTTTACGCCCAGCTCACCCGCTGTAATCGGTCCAATCGTACTGCCGCAACCCATATCCGTTCTGACTACAAAAGCCTGCACTGGCTGCCCAGCTTGTTCACACCAGCGGCGAAACAGAGATGAAGTTTCACTGTTGCTGGCATAACGCTGATTGGCATTAATTTTAATCACCGCCCCTTTGTTGAGCAGCGGACCATGATTGCCATCGTGCTTGTCGGCAAAGTTGGGATGTATCCCATGGGCATTATCGACAGAAATCATCATCGAGCTGTCCATCGCTCTAACAAAGTCAGTTTCTGAACCCAGCAAGCGTCGCAATACGGATTTCAGCATCGGCCCCTGCGCCCCTGCTGCTGATTGGCTGCCCACTTCTTCGTGGTCATTACATACCAGCACACAGTTTTGTTCACCGGCGGTAAGCAGTGCCTGCAAACCGATATAGCAGGACAACAAGTTATCTAACCTGGCACTGGCTATAAAATCGTTGTTTAAGCCGATAAGCGCTGGCGGCTGGGCATCATAAAAACTTAATTCATAATCAAGGATTTTCTCTGCCTCAAGGGTTGGCTGTTGCTGCTTAAGTTGAACTAGTAGCAAAGCCCTGAAATCGGTTGACTTGTCTTCTGTCTGCATCAAAATTGGCGGTATATCCTTTTGCGCATTTACCGCTCGTTTGCTATTGGCTTCCCGGTCCAAGTGAATCGCCAGGCTGGGAATGGAGGCAATAGCCTGCTCGAAATTAATTAATGTGCTGCAGACTTGCCCCGCTTTATTTTGATAAGTCACTCTCCCGGCCAAAGACAGGTCACGGTCAAACCAGGGGTTTAATAGCACGCCACCATAGACTTCGACACCCAGTTGGAAGTAACCCTGATTGTTCAGCTCTGGCTGGGGTTTTACTTTTAAACAAGGGCTATCGGTATGGGCACCTACCATTCGAAAACCGCTACTAACAGGGGATTGGCTGCCGCCATTAATGGCCACAATGGATGAGCCATTGCGAATAATATAATGCTTGTATGGTGCCTGGGGCTCTGGCCAGTCCTCGCCCTCCTGTAACGGGCTATAGCCAGCCGCTTGTAAACGTTTGGCCATGGTTTCAACAGCATGAAAAGGTGTGGGTGATGCCTGTAAGAAACTTAACAGGTCGTGATTAAAATGCTGCAAGTCCATCGGGCTAATTCCTATCAGGGTATTTTAAAGGTTTGGTGACAAGGGCTGTGATCAGGCGAAGGTATCGACACCGACCAATTCGATGCCCAGTTGTTGCTCTGGAGAAGGACTGTTTTCAGCAAAGGTCTGTAAGGCTCGCTGGGTATTGAGAGGCAAGCCATCTTCTTGAGCTCGCTGGCGGGCCTGTACACCACTATTGGCATTGCTGGACTCGACACGCTGTTGCAGAAGTTCTTCACTGCGAGCCCTCAGTTCTTCTAAGGAGCTATTATCATCATTATTTCGGGCAGGGTCGCGTTGAACGTCTTTCTGCACACGCTCTGTAATATCAGGGCGCTGCGTCTGGGCAGGAGGCTGCGTAATAATGGGAAGACTGGATATTTGCACGCAATAGGCTCTGTATTCACTCTGTAAAATGCTGGCCCATTATAAGCAGACCAGGCCGCTTAGTGAATAGCCAATTTGGGGCTCTAATAAAACTCCATTATGAGAAGAACCGTCATTCCCGCGAAGGCGGGAATGACGTTGCTTTGAGGGGGGGTTAAAGCGGTTGCTTTTGCCAGGCGACCTCGTCCCGCAGGTAAGTCGGTAAGGCCTCATCAGCCGTGCAGGTCTTACCTTGCTGATAATCCAGCCGTGCCAACTGGGCAATGGCCTTAGCGCTGGGTAACATCTCTGCATACCAGGCTTTAAAAACGCCTGTAGGGGTAATTCTGTCATGGTAGTGGTGACCGCTACCAACCGCTGTGGTATTCGCCCTATCAACACTATGACCCTCTAACAGTTGCTCTGGTGCAGTTAGGCGTTCCTGGTCAATTAGCTCTATACCCTGCCCCGTGCTGTTATAAACGGCCCAGTAAATCTCATCCATACGGGCATCCAGAGTACTGACAATCGTAGAGCCACCGTGACCAGCATTCACAGCGGTTTGCGCCAGTGCGGCCAGAGTTGAGATTGGTACTACCGGTAAATCAGCGCCAAAGGCCAAACCCTGCACCGCGCCAAGGCAAATTCTCAAACCGGTAAAAGAACCCGGGCCGCGACCGAAGGCAATGGCATCGAGTTGCTGCAAGCTTGTGCCAGTGTCCACCAATAATTGGTCTACCAGGGGCAACAAACGCTGGGTATGCTGACGGGGCGCAGGCTCGGTTTTTTCAGTGACCCGAATAATATCGCCGCCATCATCCAGCAAGGCAACTGAGCAGGCTTCAGTAGAACAATCCAGGGCTAACAATTTCATTCAGTCTCACCTGTGGTGATATCGTGTGGGTTTAAAAAAGGTTGCAGTGACTCCAGAGTGCTGACCTGCGCCATCGCTGGCAAGCTATTAATAAATACCTCGCCATAGGCTTTGCTACGTAATCGGGGGTCGGCGAGCATTATAACCCCCCGATCAGAAATGCGCCGCAATAGTCTGCCACAACCCTGCCGCAGGCGAATCACCGCATCCGGTAATGTGGTTTGTTCAAAACTGTTAATACCGTGGTGTTCCAATTCAGCACTGCGCAACTGCAGCAAAGCGTCTGTGGGTGGCACAAAAGGTAACTTATCAATAACAACGGCAGCCAAAGGAATACCGGATAAATCCAACCCCTCCCAGAAACTGCCAGTGCCTAACAGTACACCTGTGGGAGCCTCCTTAAAGCGCTTAATTAATCGGTAATTATCTGCTCCTCCTGATGGCATATCGACATTGCTTTGCTGCATAAACAGCGGGCAATCTATTTTAGCCTTTAATAAGCCCTGCCCCACGGCATTAAGGCTTTGGTAGCTGGTAAACAGGCATAACACCCGGCCCTTTACCGCTGCCAGCAAGGGGATTAATTGCTCCAGTAATTGCACACTATAATCCGGGTGATCTGGCAAGACGGTTAATTCCGGCATAAATAGCACCGCCTGCTGTTGATAATTGATGGCGCTTTCAAGCTGGTGGAATGCACAACGCTCAAGACCAAGGGATTGTAAAAAACGCTGGGCACTGCCAGCCACTGATAATGTTGCCGAAGTAAAGATCCAACTCCCCGAGGCCTCGGCAAACAGGCTTTTTACCGCTGGCGCTAAATCCCTGGGGATACTCTGGAGCATAAAGCTGTGTTTGCTACCCTGTAAACAACACAAACCTTCAGCCTCAGTGATTGCTTGTAAACTGGTATGCATTAGCTGGGATTTAACTAACATATCTGCTAAATCTTGATGTCGCTGTTTAAACGGCCGCAGATTTTTGTGCAAGCGCTGCAGGGCTGCGGCCAACTGATCAATAATCTGGCAATGCTGCTCCCGTATATAGGGATCCATCGAAGGTAGGTGGTTGGATAAATTCTCCAGCCCATGCTCAATCTGCTGGATAAAAGCCAGCAGCTGGCGTTGCTCTGGTGCATAAAGGCGCAGCGCTGAGGCGGTATCGCTTAAAAACTGTTTAAGCTGCCGGCTGGATAAACGGCGCCCGACAATATTTTGAGCAAAATCCGCAACGCGGTGGGCTTCATCAATAACCACGACGTCTGCTTCAGGTAACAAGTCACCCAGTTGTTCTCGTCGCATTACTGCATCGGTAAATAAAACACTGTGATTAACCACCACAATATCCGCATCCTGGGCTTTTTGCCGGGCCTTCATCAGTGGGCAGCGAGAATATTGCGGACACTCTTTGCCGAGGCAATCATCACGGCTGCTGGTCACATAACGACGCAGCGCAACGGGAAGTTCCGGAGCCAGGCTATCCAGCTCCCCGTTGCCGGTCTGACGAAAACGCTGTGCTAAATGCGACAAAGCCTGATGCTGCTTTTGCCCTAAAGCGGTATCGGCTTGCAGGTTTTTTTCCAGATAATAAGGACACAAATAATGATTGCGCCCCTGCAAGCAGGCAATGCGAATGTCACTACCTAAAATTTGCTGAATTCGGGGAATATCCTGGCGATAGAGTTGCTGCTGCAAATAACGACTAGCGGTAGAAATAATCGCCTTCTGCCCTTTGGCAATAACCGGTGTGAGGTAAGCAATGGTCTTACCTGAACCTGAAGCCGCTTCAATAACGACGGACTCTTTTGCTGCAATCGCCGCTTCAACCAGCCCAGCCATCTGCAATTGACCCGATCTTGGACTGAACGCTGGCCAGAACTGCGCGAATAAACCGTCGGTAGCGAGCAAGTCAGCGCTGGATGTGGAACTCGGGGGCATTATTGTTTTTCTTCACTTTTTTTACGGATTTTCCACCACCTTAGCTCAAAGCTGTGAGTATAATCACTGCCAATTCTATCCATAATCCTTAAGGAAAAATAAGCGGCGTGAAAAACAGAGTTAGCGCGGTAATTTTAGCCGGTGGCCAAAGCTGCCGGTTTGATTATGATGACAAGGGCTTGCTTGAATGGCAAGGTATGGCGCTGGTCCAGCATGTGATTTCCCGTTTAGAGCCACAAACAGACCAGCTGATTATTAACAGCAATCAAAACCTCGATGCCTATCGAGGTTTTGGCTATGAAATCTGTAGCGACCAACAGGATGGTTTTCAAGGCCCGCTGGCGGGTATTCAAGCCGCCCTGCCCCTGGCCGAGTATGAATGGGTTCTGGTTAGCCCCTGCGACACCCCTTTACTGCCAAACAATCTGGTGGAGCGGTTACTAACAGTATTGCTTGATCAAGATGCGGATATTGCCTATCCGGTATGTGATGGACGCCAACATTATTTGCCAGTATTACTAAAAGCCAGCCTATTACCTTCCATTAACCAATACCTTGCCGGCGAACAGCGTAGTATGAAAGGCTGGTATCGTCATGAAAACTGTATTGCTGTGCCGTTTTCAACCTCTCCTGAGGTGTTCAGTAACTTTAATAACCGTGAAGACCTGCTGAGCTGAGGTTTTAGGCATAAAAAAACCGCCAACGGCTAACCATTGGCGGTTTTTTAGTTCGAGAAAGTCGAACTAGACGATACAGCGATTACTTCTTCTTCGCTTTACGCTTAGCTGGCTTTTTCTTGGCTGCTTTTTTCTTAGGTGCTGCCTTTTTCTTCTTGGGAGCGGCCTTTTTCTTGGCTACTACCTTTTTCTTCTTAGGTGCGGCCTTTTTCTTGGCTACTGCCTTTTTCTTCTTGGGAGCGGCCTTTTTCTTGGCTACTGCCTTTTTCTTCTTGGGAGCGGCCTTTTTCTTAGCTACTGCCTTTTTCTTCTTAGGTGCTGCTTTTTTCTTAGCTACCTTCTTTTTAGCCTTTTTGGCTGCTGGCTTTTTCTTAGCGGCCTTTTTCTTAGGAGCGGCTTTCTTTTTGCTGGCTTTTTTAGCTTTGGCAGCGGCTTTTTTAGCAGCGGCTTTCGCTTTGGCGGCAGCCTTCTTCTCTGCAGCTTTAGCCTTGGCAGCAGCTTTGGCGGCAGCTTTCTTAACAGCAGCAGCGGCCTTCTTCTCAGCAGCAGCTACTTTAGCAGCAGCTTTCTTGGCGTCAGCTTTAGCTTTAGCCATCATTTTCTTTTCTGCAGCCTTTAACTTCTTGGCATTGGCAGCGGCGCGCTTGGCACTCCACTTAGCAGCAAATGCAGCAGTTGCTTTAGCCAGAGCTGCTTCATCGGCAACAGCTTGAGCTGCAGCACGGGCCGCAACCTTATCTTTTACCGCTGCCTGAGCCTCTTTGGCCTTGGCTGCAGCAGAAGCTTTAGATACACGTAAGTTAGCCGCTGTTAGCTTGCCACGTAGGGCTGCTACTTTAGCACCTGATTTGGAAGCCGCTGCGCTAGCGCGCTTGGTAGCGTTCTTGTCAGCAGCTTTCTTAGACTTGGCAGACTTTTTCTTAGCAGCCGCAGCCTTTTTCTTAAGACCTGCTTGTGATTTCTTTTCAGCAGCAATGGATTTCTGAAGTTTGGCTAGTGCCGCTTCAGCTTTTGCTACCGCCGGTGCTGTAACAGCCTTCTTAGTCGGTGCCTTCTTGGCCACCTTCTTTTTAGCTGGTGCTTTCTTTTTAGCTTTTGCTTTCGCCATTAGGGTTCTCCTCAAAGTGGCCAGGTAGTGCTACCGCGGTTCCTTATGTAGAGACTACTTTACAGTGACTGCACTGCTACAAATAAGAAAACTAACACTGATTATTAAAAAATCATTTAATTTTTAGACCAAAAACCAGAAATAAAAAAGGTTTTTTGCGACTTTAAGTGATTTTTTTGAGATTTTTGTATCATTTTTTAAAAAAAACGGACATTTTTGAGAAAAACGGCACTATTTTAAAATTTTTCGCAAAAAACTATAGAAAGGATATTTTTGTGTGAAGTTTGTGTGAAGAGTGGAAGAAAAAATGAAAATCGATAGTAATTTTAGTTTTTTACCCTCGATTTTCATTTCAGGGAATCATTTGGGTAAGTATTTATCTGCAAGGGCTGCCATCATGGCAATATGCTGGTCGTTTTCATTTAAGCAGGGAATCAAATTAAAAACTTCACCGCCGCATTCCATAAAATATTCTCGGTTTTCGTCTTCAATTTCCTCCAGTGTCTCCAGGCAATCGGCGGCAAATGCGGGGCAAACTACATCAACATGCTTTATTTTTTCTTTGCCCCAGGCTTTTAAGGTCTCGCTGGTGTAGGGAGACAGCCATTTGGAAAAACCCAAACGGGATTGAAAACTGATACTCCACTCCTCTTTTTGCAGCTCAAGGGCCTCCGCTAATAAATTCGCGGTCGCCAAACACTGTTGGTGGTAAGGGTCGCCGGCATCACTGTAGCTTTGTGGAATACTGTGGAAAGACATTAATAATTTATCGGGCCTGCCGGTGGCCTGCCATTGCTGGCGAATCGTGCTAGCTAAAGCGGCTATATAGAGAGGATGATCAAAATACTGTTTAATCACATGTATCTGCGGAATATTGCGACGGCGTTGGTTAATCTGGCTGATTTGGTCATAGATACTACCGGTAGTCGTGGCAGAAAACTGGGGATAGAGTGGCAGCACTAAAATATGTTCAAAACCGCCCTGCTCTAACTCTTGCACTTTGTCCGCTAAAGATGGCCCCGAGTACGTCATGGCATAGTGAGCTTCTGGCACAGTTTCGGCATTGGCATAATGTTGATTAAATAGCTGTTGCAGTTTACTGGCTTGCCCTCGGGTAATTTTGCGTAACGGTGATTCATCGCCTGCCCAAATATTTTGGTAGGCTTTGGTGACACTGGGCACACGAAAGGTAAGAATAATCAGGTAAAGAATAACCATCCATATCACTCTGGGGACCTCAACAACACGACGATCACTCAGGAATTCTTTTAAAAAAGCCCTGACTGCTTTTTTAGTCGGTTCCGTGGGCGTTCCCAGGTTCATTATCACTACGGCTGATTTCATGCTTTTGTTCATCTCTTTAGAGGTTTTAATAAAGGCAACTACTTTTACGCCATTCAGACTTTAATGGATTGGAAAATTATAATCGATTTAGCGCCAACAGGTTAGTCGCGCCTCTTTCCTGCGGGCAAAATAAAAGCCTCACTGGGAGGCCTTTGTCAGAAAACAGGTGTTAACAGTCTTTAGGCATCTAGTGCGGCATAGACTTTACCGCGAATATCATCCACTGAGCCAGTACCTTCTACCGCACGGTAGTTAGGACCGTCAGTATTGGCCAATGTCTGGTAAAAACCAACCAGAGGCTTGGTTTGATCATGGTAAACATTTAAACGGTGACGAACGGTTTCTTCTTTATCATCTTCCCGTTGCAATAAAGTATCACCGGTTTCGTCATCAATACCTTCCTGCCTGGGTGGATTGAATACAACATGGTAAACACGGCCTGAGGCTTCGTGTACACGACGACCACTCATACGGGTGACAATTTCTTCGTCATCAACAGAAATTTCTAATACGGTATCAATGGGTACACCAGCGGCTTGAAGGGCTTCAGCCTGGGGTATGGTTCTTGGGAAACCATCAAACAGGAAGCCATTGGCACAGTCCGCTTCGGCGATACGTTCTTTGACAATACCTATAATGATCTCATCTGAAACCAGGCCACCTGAATCCATGACCGCTTTTACCTGAAGTCCCATTTCTGTTTCGGCTTTTACCGCTGCACGCAGCATATCTCCAGTAGAAATCTGCGGAATACCGTACTTCTCGCAAATAAATTGTGCCTGTGTACCTTTGCCGGCACCTGGAGGACCTAACAAAATAATGCGCATATAGCATGCTCCTAACAAAAACGAATTTTGGATGCTGGTTTATGTTCGCATAAACGAGCCACACCCCCTTAAGTGGCGGAACACAATACACAGGTCGCTGGCTAAGCTCAAGCTATAGGCGGTCATATTGGTTATTGAAGGTATAAATGGCGCTTGGCTTTAAAATTTAATCCTTTAATATCAATCACTTACCTAGATGCCAAGTCAGCAGACACCAGCTTTTGAGCAGCGAGTCCGCTACCTCATTGATACCTATTCACAGACTGATTGTGATAAGCCGCAAAAGTAACATGATTTATTCAGCAGCCTTGATGCAATGCTTCTATTATTAGATTAATAGGTACGACAATCAGCATGGAAAAACCATTATGAGTAGCATGAAGGTTAAAGAATTACTTCAATTGTGGGAAACAACCGCCAGCGGCCAATTGACCCGTGAACAGCAGAGTATTCGCTTGCCGGTTGAGGACGCAGCAAAGTTACAAGCCCTGGCTGAAATGTATCCTCGGCGCTCGGTCACCGAGATTATCACGGATCTTTTATCAGTGGCGTTGGATGATGTTGAATCCAGCATGCCCTATGTCAGTGGTAAGAGAGTGGTGGCCAGGGATGAGGAAGGTGACCCTTTGTTTGAGGATGTTGGGCCCACGCCGAAGTACTTATCGCTCACTAAGAAGCATTTAAACGATTATTTATTAGCGCAAAAAGAGTCGCACTAATTTTCTGTCATTCCCGCGAAGGCGG
>JAAELM010000125.1 GCA_024226635.1 Oceanicoccus sp.
CCAGTATTCGTACCATCTGTTGGCGCCTTCGACCAGGGTATGTTGGTGCACACCATGATTGACCACCGCTCATTACAACAGGCCACAAACTCTGCGGCCTTGCACCAATTGTTTAGTGAGCGTTATGCCCATGAAGCCAATATCAATGTTATGCCGCTAAATAACATTGAAGAAACTAGCGCTCCTTTTCTAACGCCCCATGGTATTAGCGGTAAAAACAGCTGTGATTTGTATCTCTATAGTTCCGATAAATATGAGCAAACCATGATTGTGGCCAAACTTGATAATCTTGGTAAAGGTGCATCCGGTGCAGCAGTGCAAAATCTTAATATTATGCTGGGTTTAGATGAGATGACAGCAACAGAGCTGAGCTAATTCTGTATACAAATAAAAGCCCATTGACCGAGTACATACTGCGTTTTTTGTATTCGATTAATCAAGGAATTATAGACCTAAGCAATTGCAACTTGTCGAGTAAAATATGTCGTCCCGTCATTCAAAAGTAGATCACCTTATAGAGCCTTTAGTGCGCTTTAGGCAGGATATACACGCTAATCCAGAGCTTGCATACAAAGAGCATCGTACAGCTGCCAGAGTAATTGAAGCACTTAAAAAACAGGATGTAGACATTCATTCTAAGATCGGTGGTACAGGTATAGTAGCATCACTTAAGGTAGGCAGTTCACCGCGAACAATTGGTTTACGCGCTGATATGGACGCACTACCTATCCAGGAAAAAACAGGCTTACCTTATGCAAGTTGTCATGCCGGCATATTTCACGGTTGTGGCCATGATGGGCACTTAACAATGCTACTTGGAGCGGTTCAATATCTTTCTAAAACACGTCTATTTGACGGCACGGTTCATTTTATTTTTCAACCTGCAGAAGAGGGAGAAGCTGGCGCTAAAGCGATGATAGATGATGGATTGTTTACCCGCTTTCCATGCGATCGTGTATTTGCTTTGCATAATTGGCCCGATCTACCGGCAGGTACGGTATCTACTAAACCAGGCCCAATCATGGCAGCTGCAGATAAATTTGAGATTATTGTTGAAGGTAAAGGCGGTCATGCTGCGATGCCACACAAAACACCTGATGCCATTTTAGCCGCCAGTGAGTTAGTCTCACAGCTGAATACCCTGGTTGCTAGACGCATTCATCCTACCTCCACTGCAGTGCTTTCGGTCACTCAAATTGAAGGTGGAAACTCACACAATGTCTTGCCTGATAAAGTGAAAGTTGTTGGCACTGTGCGTACGTTTGATCCTAATGTGCAAGATACCATTGAAACTTCCTTGCGTCGAGTCGCAAAGGGCGTAGCACATGCAAGTGATACTAGTATTAACGTGAACTACATTAGGTATTATCCAGCGACCATAAATAATGCTGCTGCTGCTAAAGATGCGTTAAAAGTCGCTTCAAAAGTTGCAAAAGTAGAAGAAGCATTGCAGCCTGCATTTACTTCAGAGGACTTTGGATTTATGTTACAAGCCACTGAAGGCGCTTACATTTGGCTTGGCCAGGGCAAAACAAATAATGAAGTTCCCCTGCACCACCCTAAATATGATTTCAATGATGAGGTAATCTCTACTGGGATTCAATTACATGTGGGTTTGGTCGAGCATCACTTGGCAATATAATTAAATATCACCTCAATACCTTTTCATTTTATGAACCTCACCAACCAGGCTCTGTTTGTTGAGCAGGAGTTGAAGGTTTTTTTACTGCGGTTAATGCCCGTCTGGATTAGCGTTGCTCTGTTGCCATAGGTAATTGTGAGATCGCCCTGCAAAACAACCGATTGCACTGTGCAGTCTGAGAATTCCGCCCGATCTGCCGACCGTCTGAGGCTATCGTTTCTCAGTGAAATTATCTATTTAGTTTGCTGGAGCAGGTATGTCTTTTTCCTTTGACCCCGATCTTATCGAGATGCCCATTGGGCATCACATTGGCGGCGCTTTTGTCGCCGCGCATGGCGAAGTGCCTATACATCGTCCCTCCGATAATGTGGCCTTTGCGGACTGCCCGGTGGCGGATGCTGATGTGGTCGACAGGGCGGTTCAGGCCGCAAAAACCGCTTTGCGCCAATCCCATTGGGGAGGCTGCCAGCCACGCGACCGCACTCACGCCTTGCAGCGCTGGGCCGATTTGATCGAGGCCGATGCCGAGGTCCTGGGGCAGCTTGAGTCGGTGCCATCTACCCATCCGGTTGCACAGATCAAACACGGTGATATCGCAGTGACCGCCGAACAAATTCGGTTCTTTGCGGAAATGGCAGACAAGGAGGGCAGTCTGTTGGCCCCGACTCGCGACGATCAAATGGGGTGGGTCGCGAATGAACCCTACGGCGTTGTCGGTGCGATCA
>JAAELM010000126.1 GCA_024226635.1 Oceanicoccus sp.
CGAGGTATCGCGGGAATGACGAGGTATCGCGGGAATGACGAGGTATCGCGGGAATGACGGGGTATCGCGGGAATGACGAGGTATTAAGTAAACACAAAAAAGGGAGCCATAGGCTCCCTTAATGTTTTACAGCAGTAATTACTCCGCTGCAGAATCTTCTTCAGCAGCTGGAGCCGCTTCTTCCAATTCTTTCATAGATAGCTTAATGCGACCGCGCTGGTCGACATCGAGTACCTTAACTTTGATCACCTGACCTTCGGCCAAGTAGTCAGTCACTTTCTCAACACGTTCCTGAGAGATCTGTGAGATGTGTACCAGACCATCTTTACCAGGCAGGATATTAACGAAAGCACCGAAATCAACGATACGGGCAACCGTACCCTCGTAGATAGCACCGACTTCAGCTTCAGCAGTAATTTCTTCTACTTTAGCTACCGCTGCGTCACGAGAGGCGGCATCAGATCCGTAAATGCGGATAGTACCGTCATCATCGATATCAACAGTAGCGCCGGTTTCTTCAGTAATAGAACGGATAGTTGCACCACCTTTACCGATAACATCACGAATCTTGTCGCTGTCGATTTTAAAAGTAGCCATGCTTGGCGCGTTGTCAGAAACCGTAGTACGGGACTCGCTCAATACCTGATTCATCTGGCCAAGGATATGTAGACGCGCTTCAAGAGCCTGCTCTAAAGCAATGCTCATGATCTGCTCATTGATACCTTCAATTTTGATATCCATTTGCAGAGCAGTAATACCATCGGCAGTACCAGCTACTTTAAAGTCCATATCGCCCAGGTGATCTTCATCACCCAGGATATCGGTCAATACCGCAAAACGCTCGCCTTCTTTAACCAGACCCATGGCGATACCAGCAACCGGTGCTTTCAACGGTACACCCGCTTCCATCATCGACAAACTAGCTACACAGGCACTAGCCATTGAGCTGGAACCGTTAGATTCAGTAATCTCTGAAACAACACGGATAGTGTAAGGAAAGTCTTCAGCATTAGGCAGAACAGCAGCAACACCACGACGCGCCAAACGACCATGACCTACTTCACGACGGCTAGTGAAACCAATACGGCCACACTCACCAACAGAGTAAGGAGGGAAGTTATAGTGCAACATAAAGTTATCTTCGCGCTTACCTTCAAGGGCGTCGATTAACTGTGCATCACGGGTAGTACCTAAAGTGGTAACACCAATCGCCTGAGTTTCACCACGGGTAAATAGTGCTGAACCGTGAGCTTTATCCAATACACCAACTTCAACGTTGATCGGACGAACAGTACTGCTGTCACGGCCATCGATACGCGCTTCACCATTAAGGATACGCTGACGAACGGTATTTTTTTCCAACTTCTTGAAAACGTCCTGAACGTCACCAGCGGCGTATTCAGCTTCATCACCTGAAGCCAACTGCTCAATCGCCTGAGTCTTTAAGTCACCCAGCTTGCTGTAACGCTCTGCTTTATCGATCACGCGGTAAGCATCACCAACGCCCTGCTTAAAGCCTGTGGCAACGGCGGCCAATAGCGCCGTGTTTTCTTCTTCTGGCTGCCAATCCCAACGGGGCTTGCCAACTTCAGCGGCTAATTCTGCAACCACTTTAACAACAGCTTGCATTTCCTGGTGGGCAAACAAAACCGCGCCCAACATTTGATCTTCGCTCAGCTCTTGCGCTTCTGATTCAACCATTAGTACGGCATCAGCAGTACCGGCAACAACCATATCCAACGAGCTTTCAGCCAACTGGCTGTAGCTTGGGTTTAGGATATAACCTGACTCAGCAGTGAAACCAACACGGGCTGCACCGACTGGACCATTAAACGGTACGCCAGAAATAGACAATGCTGCAGAAGTACCAATCAACGCTGCGATATCTGGATCAGTCTCCGTATCCGCAGACATAACCGTACAAACAACCTGTACTTCATTTTTGAAACCGTTAGGGAATAACGGACGAATTGGACGGTCAATTAAACGTGAGGTTAGCGTTTCTTTTTCAGAAGGACGCGCTTCACGCTTGAAGAAACCACCGGGAATTTTACCAACCGCATACGCTTTTTCCTGGTAATGAACGCCTAATGGAAAAAAGTCCATGCCTTCTTTGGCTGACTTGGCGGCTACAACAGTACAAAGTACCTGTACGTCGCCCATAGATACCAATACGGCACCTGTAGCTTGACGGGCAATGCGACCTGTTTCTAGAGTTACGGTGTGTTCACCGAATTGAAATGATTTTTTAACTGGATTCACTGATGAAATCCTCCCTTGTGGGATAACAATAAAAGCCCCGGGTTCTTCAACCTACATCACCGGGGCTCACGACTTTTACTACTTAACGACGTAAACCTAAACGCTTGATCAGGCTGGTGTAACGCTCTGAATTTTTGCCTTTCAAGTAATCCAGTAATTTACGACGCTGGTTAACCATACGAATCAAACCACGACGAGAGTGGTGATCGTGATTGTGATCACTGAAGTGACCCTGCAATTTTTCGATATTGGCTGTTAGTAATGCAACCTGCACTTCTGGTGAGCCGGTATCGCCTTCTGCAGTTTGATACTCTTTTACTACTTCTGATTTCTCAGCGGCTGATAATGCCATTTTTCTTTCCTCATTAAAGTTAATATGCAAAAGCGAAGCACTTTTATGCTTTGCCATTTATTCAGCCTGACCGTGCATATTTACAGACAGGCTATTTCAACCGGTAACACACTCGTAAGCGCCCTACCTGTTAACTCTTAATTCGTAGCTATTAAACGCTTTGGCCCAACCTGGCCACCGTCTAACACTTCTCCAATGCCGATAAAATCTCTCGACTCAGAGTACATTCTTACTATGTCACCTTCATGACAGTTTTCAGGCATCACCGATACTGAAACAGCGTGCCCACGTAACATATAAAATACGGCGGACTCTGCTAGCGTCACTTCGGGCAGATGCATAACTGCTACATCAACCGGTTCTAGCAAAGCGTCCAGGGGTTCATAGCCTTCGGTCTCAACCTTTTCCGCCAAAGCTTCCAACGTGGTTAGGGAAACCGCTTGAGCCTCTTTAAAAGGCCCCGCTTGTACTCGGTGTAACGCTTTAACATGTGCGCCACAATCCAGCTCTAAACCTAAATCTTCTGCAATAGAGCGAACATAAGTGCCCTTACTACAGTGGATATAAACATCGGCTTCCGGTTGGCCACCGGTTTCCTCTGCACTGCGAAACGCCTCTAAACGAATATCAAATATCGTTACCTGACGAACCTTTCGCTCTACTTCTATACCTTTGCGCGCTAATTTATACAGCGGCTGCCCTTGATGTTTTAATGCTGAAAACATCGAAGGTACTTGTTCTATCTCACCCGAAAACCTGGGTAGCAATGCTAATACATCAGCCTCTGTAACCGCGCTGGCATCACTCTCTTCCAACACTTCACCATCGGCATCGCCGCTGGCGGTGATCACTCCGAATAAAAAAGTACTTCGGTACGCTTTATCAGAGTCCAGTAAAAACTGGGAAAACTTGGTCGCCTCACCAAAGCACACCGGCAGCACACCGGTAGCCAATGGATCCAAACTACCGGTATGTCCTGCCTTTTGGGCAAAGAACAATCGCTTGGCAATTTGCAGCGACCGATTAGAACTTTGACCCGCTGGCTTATCGACGATTAATACGCCGTTAACCGGTCTACCGCGACGTTTTTTTGCCACAGTTTCTAACGACTCTTTTCATCATCTGAAAAAGCTTTATCTGCAGAAACAGCCTTATCAATCAAATTCGACAAATGCTGACCGCGCCCAACACTGCTATCAAAATAAAACCGCAGTCTTGGCGTAGTGCGGGCATTATTATTTTTCGCAATTTGCGTTCGCAAAAAGCCCGCCGCCTTGTTTAATACTTCGATAGACTCAGAGGCTTCCTCTTCACTATCTTTGCCCAGCACTGTCATAAAGACTTTGGCATGGGACATATCGCGACTCACTTCCACATCGGTAATACTGACCATACCGACGCGAGGATCACGCACTTCAAACTGTATCAGGCTGGCCAATTCCTGTTTTAGGAAATCACCAACCCGTTGCGTACGACTGTATTCTTTCGCCATCAGTTTTGCTCTATTGAGACAACACGCGCCCGCTTAAAGCGTCCGTGCATACTCCTTCACTTCGTACACTTCAATTTTATCGCCAGGCTTAACATCGTTGTAGTTTTTCACACCGATACCACATTCCATACCGTTGCGAACTTCTGCTACGTCATCTTTAAAGCGACGCAGTGATTCCAACTCACCTTCATAGATAACCACATCATCGCGTAATACGCGGATTGGGTTGCTGCGATATAAAGTACCGTCAATAACCATGCAACCGGCTATCGCACCAAACTTCGGTGACTTAAATACATCACGAACTTCGGCCGTACCGTTAATTTCTTCGCGCATTTCAGGACTTAACATACCTGACAGAGCTTGTTTAACATCATCGATTAAATCATAAATAACGCTGTAGTAACGCAGGTCAACGCCCTCTTCTTCAACCGCTTTACGGGCCGCGCCATCAGCACGGACGTTAAAACCAAACACAACCGCATTAGAGGTTAGCGCCAATGTAATATCGGTTTCAGTAATACCACCGACACCACCACTCACAATATTCACTTGAACTTCTTCGTTGCCCATTTCTAATAATGAGCTTTGAATAGCTTCCAGGGAACCGCGCACATCGGCCTTCACAACAATATTGAGCGACTTACTTTCTTCTTCGCCCATATTGGCAAACATATTTTCCAGCTTGGACGCTTGCTGGCGTTTGAGTTTATCTTCACGGTCTTTAATCTGGCGGAACTCCGCCATTTCACGGGCGCGTTTTTCATTTTCCAGCACCACAAAAGAATCACCGGCATTCGGTGTACCATCAAGACCTAGAATTTCAACGGGGATAGAGGGGCCAGCCACATCAATAGGCTTACCGTTTTCATCGAGCATGGCGCGAACGCGACCAAACTGTTGACCCGCCAGTACCACATCACCTTTACGTAATGTACCTGCCTGAACCAATACCGATGAAATAGAACCACGACCTTTATCCAAACGGGATTCGATCACAATACCTTTACCCGGAATATCTGCTGGCGCTTCAAGCTCTAACAATTCGGCTTGTAGTAGCAGAGCTTCTAATAAATCATCAACACCTTCACCGGAATGAGCAGACACATTAATAAACTGTGTATCACCACCCCAGTCTTCAGGGATAACATCTTTGGCAGCTAATTCGTTACGTACACGATCGGGATCAGCACCTTCTTTGTCAATTTTGTTAACCGCAACCACTAATGGTACTCCAGCAGCGCGAGCATGCTTCACCGCCTCTTCAGTTTGTGGCATAACGCCATCGTCGGCGGCAACAACCAGGATAACGATATCGGTACTCTTGGCACCCCGTGCACGCATAGCAGTAAACGCGGCGTGTCCCGGTGTATCCAGGAAGGTGATCATGCCTTTATCAGTTTCTACGTGGTAGGCACCGATATGCTGGGTAATACCACCGGCTTCGCCACTGGCAACACGGGACTCACGGATATAATCCAGTAGCGATGTTTTACCGTGGTCAACGTGACCCATAACAGTAACAACCGGCGCTCTTGTTTCCATGGTGCCTTCGTGGAGGTTTAAGCTATCTTCCAGCTGCTCTTCCATTTCCAGGCCAGTCACCAAGTTGGCGGTGTGCCCTAATTCTTCAACCACTAACTGCGCAGTTTCCTGATCAAGACTTTGGTTGATAGTCGCCATTACACCAAGCTTCATTAGCTCTTTAACAACCACAATACCTTTAACATTCATTTTTGCTGCTAATTCAGCAACCGTAATAGCTTCAGGAATATCGACATTAAGCACAGTTTTAGTATCCGCTGGCTTGGCAAAGCCGTGTGTTTTTGCACCTGCAGGCAATTTTAATACGCGCTGCTTACGGCGGCCGCGATGATCGGTACCTTCACCATCCATAAAGGCATCAACGTTTTTAATATTATGGGTACGGTTTTTACCCCGGGTCTTTGGTGCCAGCTTGCCGCTACGCTTCTTTTTCTTATCAGAAAGTTCGTCTTCTTTATCTTTCGCAGCTGATGGTGCTTCATGACGCCGGCGAACCGGTTTTTCATCGGCGGTCTTATCTACCGCCTTGGTTTTCTCTGCACGCTCTTGCTCAGCTTTCTTAGCAGCAATCGCGGCTTGCTGTAATTCTTTATCTTTGGCTTCTTTGTCTTTGCGCTTGACTGCCGCATGTTGACGTAGCATTTCAGGATCCATTTGGGACTTATCCTGAATTTCTTCAACAAACTCATCTGTACTGGCAACAAGCTCTTCTGCTTTTGATGCTTCAATCGGAGTTTCTTCAATCTCTGACGCTTGTGCCTCAGCAGGAGCTGCCGCGGCTTCTTCAGCCAAACGTTCGGCTTCAGCGGCTTCCGCTAATAGCTCGGCAGGATCACGCTTAACGTAGGTACGTTTTTTACGCACTTCTACATTAACGGTTTTTCTGCCCTGGCTACCGCTGGTTTTTAGCGTGCTTAGGGTTTTTCTTTTCAGCGTGATTTTCTTTGGCGCATCCGTTGATTCACCATGGCTGGTTTTCAAGAACGACAGCAAAGTTTGCTTATCTTCATCTGACACCACCTCATCAACGGAGGTGTGTTTTAAGCCTGCCTGTTTCATCTGCGTTAACAGACGGTCGGCAGGTGCGCCAACGACTTCGGCTAGTTGGCTTACTGTAACTTCTGCCATTCAGTTCTCTCCAGTACCTTTCTTCGGCATCTTCGGTCAATTTGCTAATGCAACTGACCTCGACAATTTCAACAATCGACTCGTTTGTTAGAGATATTCGATTCCAGCTCGCTACTGCTGATTTTGTTGCTCTTCAGCTTCTGCGAACCATGGGGCACGCGCAGTCATAATCAATTCACCGGCCTTCTGTTCATCAAGGCCTTCAATTTCTACCAGGTCATCGATTGCTTGCTCGGCAAGATCTTCCATGGTGATAATACCTTTGCTGGCTAATACAAAAGCCAGATGACGTTCCATACCATCCATATTCAGCAAGTCTTTTGCAGGCTCTGTTTCACCCAACTGCTCTTCACTGGCAATGGCTTGAGTTAGCAGGGCATCTTTAGCACGGGCACGTAACTCTTCAGCAATTTCTTCATCAAAGCCATCGATACCCATCATTTCTTCAAGGGGTACATAGGCCACCTCTTCTAAAGAGGTAAAACCTTCTTCTACCAATACTTCTGCTACGCTCTGGTCAACATCCAGACTTTCCATAAATTCGCCAATCACAACACCAGATTCTTTCTCGTGTTTCTCAGAGGCATCTTCCATGCTCATGACATTGATGGTCCAGGTGGTTAGGTCACTTGCTAAACGCACATTTTGACCACTGCGACCAATGGCCTGGGCCAGGTTATCTTCGGCAACGGCAACATCCATTGAGCGAGTATCTTCGTCAACAACAATGGACTCTACTTCGGCCGGAGCCATCGCATTGATAACTAATTGTGCCGGGTTGTCGTCCCATAAAATAATATCAACACGCTCATTACCCAGCTCGCCAGAGACTGCCTGTACACGTGAACCACGCATACCTACACAGGCGCCAATAGGGTCAATACGACCATCGTTAGTTTTTACTGCAATCTTGGCCCGTGAACCGGGGTCACGGGCGGCGGCACGAATTTCAATCACTTCTTCTGAAATTTCTGGTACTTCAACTTTAAATAGTTCGATCAACATATCCGAGCAAGCGCGACTTAAGAACAGCTGCGGACCACGGGCTTCTGGACGAACGTCTTGCAAGATTGCACGAACTCGATCACCCATACGGAAAACTTCACGACCCACTAACTCTTCACGGGGTAAAGAGGCTTCGGCATTATTACCTAAATCAACAATAATATTGTCGCGGGTCACTTTTTTAACGGTACCGCTAATCAGTTCTCCCACTCTGTGCTCGTATTCTTCAACGACTTGAGCACGTTCAGCTTCACGAACTTTTTGGACAATAACTTGCTTGGCAGTTTGCGCGGCAATACGACCAAAGCCTACGTTCTCAACCTGCTCTTTATGAATATCACCAACTTGTAGCGAAGCATCTTTCTCAGCGGCTTCTTCAGTGGTGAACTGCGTGCCCAATAAAGCCATTTCATCATCGGGTACAACCAACCACTGGCGGTAGGTTTCATAGTTGCCGTCTTCACGATCGATGATGACATTGATATCGGCATCTTCGTCATAGCGTTTTTTGGTTGCGCTGGCCAAAGCCTGCTCGATAGCTTCAAAGATAATATCTCGCGATACACCTTTCTCGTTGGATACGGCTTCTGCTACCAGCAAAATTTCTTTGTTCATTGTCCGCCTCGTTTGTACAAAACCTGGGTAAATGTCTTGCGATACTATTTCCGCAGCCTTTAAAAGCTGGGAACAATATTCGCTTTATCAATTAAATCAAAAGGCAATAAGTATTCGTCGCTATCAACGGCTACCACTACATCGCCCTCTTCCATCCCGGTCAACTGTCCGGAAAAATTTTTGCGCCCTTCAAAAGGTGTACGCAAACGTACTTTAACTTGTTCTCCAATATGAAGACCAAATTGCTCCAGTGTAAACAGTGGCCGCTCCATCCCCGGGGAAGAAACTTCCAGGGTGTACTCACCCATAATCGGGTCTTCAACATCAAACACACTACTAACCTGGCGGCTGACTTTAGCGCAGTCATCCACATCAATACCGTTAACATGGTCGATATAGATTCTTACAATGGACTGCTTGCCATGCGATACATATTCCACACCCCACAGATCAACACCCAAGGCCTCAGCGACGGGTTTAACCAAAGCTGTCAGTTGTGCGTCTTTACCTGCCATTCAAATTCCACCAACAAAAAATGGGCATAAAGCCCACTTCCTTAAGCAGTTACCAGCACCCCGATATATAAGCCGGAATGACAATACTGCGCCTAATAAAAAGCCCCTAATAAGGGGCCTGAAAACTGCATCGCCAAATTGATCAAAGCACGATCAACCCCGACACTTTAAAATTTGGTAGCGGGGGCCAGATTTGAACTGACGACCTTCGGGTTATGAGCCCGACGAGCTACCAGGCTGCTCCACCCCGCATCAAAACAATATGCCCCTTAGACATATCGAGCACAAATCCCACCACTATCTTCCACTAGCCGCCATAACACGGCTGAGCACGACAAAATTTGTGGGCGAATTATAGGGACAAGGCCCCATGTGGTCAACCAATTACTCAGTCTTTTCAAGGTGCTGCTACACAGCTTTTAGACAAAAAAACACCGATTGCTTCCAGCAGGGCGCTTTTGAAGATTTGGCGCCGAAGGCCTGAAGAGTCTCCCTAAAGGCACCAATAACTAAGCACAAACAAGCAATATCAATACGTTAGTGTCCTCAAAGCTACCGTTAAGAGGTAAAAATTGTCTATTTATAATGCCTAACGGTGTTGTTAAGGCCCCTGTAGGGATTCTTTGAACTGCCATGCTGGCACATCGCCTCAGAGATTTACTATAAAAATCATACAATTACGACGGTAGGTTATATGCATAGCTCTTTTATCTCACTTATAAGGTATAGTACCTGGCGA
>JAAELM010000127.1 GCA_024226635.1 Oceanicoccus sp.
TAAGAGTCATGTTAAGGTAAGAAAAAAAAGATAATAATCCGCAATAAAGATTGTAGTGCTGCTTAGTTTTCTGTATAAATGAAGACAATCACCCAAATAATATTTGTAAATGCGTTTACCTACTGAGAAAAAGTGTAGAAAAGTATATTAAACGAACCCGCTGCGCGGTAGTTTTACGGTAGTTCTTTGACAATAACGTTAGTGATGTTGCGTGCTGCTGTTTTATGAGCCATCTTTGGCAAATTAATTAAATCCAAAGGAGGAATCATAATGGGAGCATTACGAGAGCGCATGCTTTCGAACATGCACATGCGTAATTTCAGTCCAAGAACGATTTATGCCTATCTGTGGCATGTCACAGAGTTCACCCGGTACTTTGGCAAGTCGCCGGATTTGCTAGGCGAGGAGCATGCCAGGCAGTACGTTTCATATTTGTGTGAAGAACGCAAAAAGAGTTGGTCGAACATCAACGTTTGCCACTCAGCACTCAAGTTTTTTTATTCAAACACCCTGCACAGAGATTGGCAAGTCAAGATGATACCACGGCCTAAAGGAGAGAGACGCCTTCCGGTTGTTTTAGACCATGGGGAGTTGAGTGTGCTCTTTTCGGCGACTGCGAACTGGAAACACCAGCTTATTTTAAAGCTAATATATTCGGCGGGTTTGCGGCTAAGCGAGGCCGCGCACCTGAAGGTGCAACATATCGAAAGCAGTTCAATGCGTATTCGCGTAGAGCAAGGTAAGGGTAAGCGAGACCGCTATACTGTGTTGTCACAGCAGGTGCTGGATGGGTTGCGCGACTATTGGCTTAAATATCGCCCAAAAGAGTGGCTTTTTTTCGGAGCCAAGAAGAGCCGCCCCATCCATGTTAGCACGATTCAAGTCGCGTTTAGGGCTGCAAAAAAAAAGCCCGTATTAATAAACCAGTCACTGTCCACACACTGCGCCATAGCTTTGCAACCCACCTTTTGGAGCAAGGCGTTGACCTTCTGACCATAAAGGAACTACTCGGTCACTCCAACCTCAAAACCACCGCCCTCTACACACACGTTCAACACAAACATCTTCAGAAAGTCATCAGTCCCTTTGACCAATTAGAAGGCAGGGAAAAATCATGACTGCCCGCAAGCGCCACGGGCTGGAAGTAGCAGATATCTTCCGCATGTATGGACAGGCATACCAAATCGCCCATAAGCTGCCGTTGATACATCTGAAGGCCATGAGCGCCATCACTACTTGCCGCACTCAAGCACTTGGCGGTCATCTTCAAGAGTGCGATAGCTGTGGCGCTGAAGTACCTGCATATAACTCGTGCCGTAATCGCTTTTGCCCGAAGTGTAATTGGCTGACCAAAGAGAAGTGGTTAGTGAATCGCAAGAAAGAGTTATTACCCGTTAGCTACTTTCATGTTGTGATGACTATTTCCGACTTGCTTAATCCTCTGGTGCGTTACAACCAGAAAGTCATGTATGATATTCTTTTCAGAGCCGGTTCCGAGACGCTGCAGACATTGGGGCGTGACTCGAAACATCTGGGTGCCGACATCGGGTTCATGGCGATTCTGCATACCTGGGGCAGCAATATGATAGACCACCCACACCTGCATTTCGTGGTGCCCTGCGGCGGTCTTTCGGAAGATGAGATGGAGTGGCTGTGGCCAAATAAATCAAAGAAACGCAAAAAGTTCTTTGTGCATGTTAATGTTATCAGCGATTTGTTTAAAAAGAAGTTTATGCATTATCTGAATAAGGCCTATCAAAAAGGCGAATTGAAACTGGAAGGGCAGGTAGCGTACCTACAAGACGAAGTAGCATTCGGTAAACTCAAAAATGAGCTTTATGGTAAGAAGTGGGTGACCTTTTGCAAGCAGCCGTTTGGTGGTGCAGAGCAAGTGCTTGAATATTTAAGCCGCTACACGCACCGCGTGGCACTCTCAAATAACCGGTTACTTAAAATTGAAAACGGTAGAGTTTATTTTAAAAGGAAAAACTACCGAAAAGGCGGCAAGCTTGAGGAAACATCCCTTGAGGTCTTTGAGTTTATCAGGCGGTTCTTGTTGCACGTGCTGCCAAAGGGATATTTTAA
>JAAELM010000128.1 GCA_024226635.1 Oceanicoccus sp.
CGCACGTAGAATTATTACGCGCTCCGGAAAGCAACTGCTCACGGCTCGCTTTTATGACGATGAGCTCATTGGCAGCAAGCAGCTCGTGCAACGCTGTATTGTGGCTGGAACCAACGCAATCGGCGAGCCGGGTGCGGTGCTCTTCCCGCGGAAGCTGGCTGAAAAAGTGGGCCAGTTTGATGGTGATCGTCCTTATGTAATTGATGTTGACTACTGGGTCAGGCTCTTACAATATGGTGCGGCGGCGGCTCAACATGATGCCTTGAGTACCTTTCGCATCGATCAGAATTTAAGTGTGCGTATTGGCTGGAAACGTTGCACGCAATATTTGTCTTTTTGTGACGACAATGCCAAAAGATGGCAGGTATCTAAGCTCGTATTGGCCTGGGGTCGCGTTCGTACCGTGCTAAACGAGTTATTGCGCCGCGGTGTGCATATAGTATTTAGAGTAATAGGTTAGATATGTTGAATTCCCGGAATCTTATCGATGGTAACACTACGCATCTGCAGCGGGTTACTAACGTTATTTTTTGGCTCGCGGTTATTTATGTGTGCTGGTATAAGCTCTGGCTCAGTGCGGCTTTGCCTTTTACCATACCCATGTTTAGTGACCATGATGGTAAATGGTTTTTAAAGGCTGCACTGTCCATCTATAACGGCAACTGGTTTGGTTCGCCTTATACTCATTTCACGCTTATCAAGTCACCAGTTTATCCAGTATTTTTGTCATTCCTGGCGAATACTGGCATCCACCCCAAGCTCGCAGTTGATCTGCTCTATGTCGGCGCCAGCCTGGTATTTTTAACTGCATTACGC
Organism: Oceanicoccus sp.; assembly: GCA_024226635.1. Taxonomy (GTDB): domain Bacteria; phylum Pseudomonadota; class Gammaproteobacteria; order Pseudomonadales; family Dasaniaceae; genus Oceanicoccus. The sequence goes on from JAAELM010000128.1 coordinate 817, forward strand.
TCTGCTATTCACAACAGGTTGGCGGTATTTCTGGGGTTTGTTATTGTGCTGGCCAACCCGATTGCTTTCTCAGAATACTGGGCGACCTTATTGAGGCTTAATTTGTTTGCGCCACTGGTGCTCATCTATTTAAGCTCAATACTTGCGATAATTGCACATGCTGACAAGGATGAACCCAGGATATCGCTGCCCTGGTCTTTGGTGTGTGCTTTGAGTCTGGCGCTAGCGTGGTACACAAGAGAGGAGGCCATCTGGATGATTTCTGCTTTAGCCCCGATGGTATTGTTAACCTTGCGATGCTTTTTCAGAAAGAAACAACGTTTGCAGGTGCTTGTGTTCTGGCTGCTGGTCGTTTTGTTACCGAATCTATTAGGCCAATCCTTCTCTTCAATCAATAAAGAAAGATATGGCTTCGATGGCATAACGGATACCCGGGCACCGGAATTCAGCCGCGCAATTAACGCGATCTATTCCTTAAACACAGTGAATGATGATTCATACATATACTTCACCTTCGAGACACGAGACAAGTTAAAAAGTATCAGTGAGAATACCTTGCGCGTGATTGAACCATTGCTCGACAGCGAGCACGGAGGGTACACGTATTTTAACGATGGTATTGGCGGGGGCTATGCAAGTTGGGCTACCCGGGATTCGATGTATCATCTCGGGTATTACAGAGACCCGGAAAGGACAGAATTAGCC
>JAAELM010000129.1 GCA_024226635.1 Oceanicoccus sp.
GCTTATGCTGTTATTTCCGCTTTAGCGGGAATGACAGCACTAGATTCCCGCCTTCGCGGGAATGACAGCACTGGATTCCCGCCTTCGCGGGAATGACAATGAGGGTGTTGGAATGACGAAATTGGAAGCAAAAAAGGCGACTCACTGAGTCGCCTTTTTTGATACTGGGGGAGCTTAGCGTTCCAGCAGTGCGAGTTTTTCAGGCTTATTCGCCCACTTTTCAGCATCCGCTGGCGCTTCCTTCATCTCAGTAATATTCGGCCAGACTTCAGCCAATTCAGCATTTAACTCCATAAACACCTGCTGATCTTCAGGCAGCTCATCCTCCGAGTAAATCGCATCAACAGGGCACTCGGGCTCACACAAAGCGCAATCAATACACTCATCAGGGTGAATAACCAAAAAGTTGGGACCTTCATAAAAACAATCGACGGGGCATACTTCCACACAGTCAGTATGTTTACACTTAATGCACTGTTCCCCTACTACAAATGTCATGTCGCTCTTGCCTCTTGAATTGAACCTGTTTAACTGAACCTATTAAATAACGGCGCGTAGTCTATCACCAACCAAAAACGCTGTAGAGTGTTTTTTGGCTAAATGATTGTTAATTGGTCATATTTTTTAAGGTGTAAAGCAACTCCAGGGCTTCTTTGGGGCTTAAATCATTGGGATTAATATCACTCAGTTTACCAATAGCCGGGTGAGGGGCTGAAAACATATCCGGTTGTGCCGGTGAAAGCGGCGCTGGTACAGCCGATGCGGCCATGCTGACCGGTTCTGCGCTCTCCAGGCTGGCTAACTTGGTTTTAGCCGCGGCCACCACCGAATCTGGAATACCGGCAAGTTTGGCCACCTGCAAACCATAACTCTTACTCGCTGGCCCTTCCTGAATACTATGCAGAAACACAATATGGTCATTATGCTCCGTGGCATCCAAATGAATATTATGGGCCTGTGGGTAATCTTCAGGCAAAGCGGTTAGCTCAAAATAATGGGTGGCAAACAAAGTATACGCCTTCACCTTGCTGGCTAAATACACCGCGCTGGCCCAGGCCAGAGACAGCCCGTCAAAGGTGCTGGTACCGCGACCAATTTCATCCATCAATACCAGGCTTTTATCGGTGGCGTTATGCAGGATATTCGCCGTCTCGGTCATTTCCACCATAAAGGTTGAGCGACCACCGGCCAAATCATCGGAGGAACCGATACGGGTAAAGATTTGATCCACCAAACTTAGCTCAGCGGATATCGCAGGCACATAACTGCCGATATGAGCGAGTAAAACAATCACCGCCGTCTGTCGCATATAGGTCGACTTACCGCCCATATTCGGGCCGGTAACAATCAGCATGCGGCGTTGGTCATTAAAGTTAACATCGTTGGGGATAAACGGCTCAGTTAAAACCTGTTCAACCACTAAGTGCCGGCCCTGTTCAATATTGATAGCCGGTTCGTCACAAAAACTGGGCTGGCTTAAATTTAACACATCCGCACGCTCGGCAAGATTGGCCAGCACATCCAGCTCTGAAAGCGCACTGGCGGTTGCCTGTAACTCGGCAAGCTGTTCGTTAAGAGTTTCTATTAATGCTTCATACAGCGCCTTCTCGCGGCTTAGGGCGCGGCTCTTGGCGCTGAGTGCCTTATCTTCAAAGGTTTTTAATTCAGGAGTAATAAAACGCTCGGCATTTTTTAAAGTCTGGCGGCGAATATATTCCACCGGAGCTTTGTCGGATTGTGCGCGGCTAATTTCAATATAGTAACCATGGACGCGGTTATAGCCGACTTTTAAGGTGCTAATACCGGTACGTTCCCGCTCCTGGTTTTCCAGGTCAACTAAAAACTGCCCGGCATTACTGCTGATATTTCTTAGTTCATCTAACTCGGCATCATAACCTTCTGCAATCACGCCGCCATCGCGAATCACCACTGGAGGATTTTCAATAATAGCCCGTTCTAACAACGCAGTTAGTTCAGGGTATTCACCGGCTTTAACTGCCAATGAAGTAATCAGTTCTGCATTGAGTTGAGTGCATTTAGGTTGTAATTCAGGCAACACATTTAATGACTGGGCGAGACGTGATAAATCTCTTGGGCGGGCAGAACGCAGGGCAACCCGCGCTAAAATTCGCTCCATATCGCCAACCGGTTTTAAACTCTCACGAAAACTTTCAAACTGAAAATCTTTTAACAAGGCTTTAATCGCAGCTTGCCTTTGTTCCAGGACTAACTGATTATTTAGCGGGCGATTTAACCAGCGTCGTAATAAACGGCTACCCATCGCAGTTTTGGTTTTATCCAGAACCCACTGCAAAGTAAATTGCTCGCCACCCGTAAGGTTGGTATCTATTTCCAAATTACGACGTGTTGCCGCATCGAGAATAACGCTATCTTCACGGCGCTCATGAATCAGGCTGCGAATATGGGGCAGGGCAGTGCGCTGGGTTTCTTTGGCATAGCCTAAAAGACAGCCGGCGGCGGCAACCGCCAGGGTTAATTCGGCGCAACCAAAACCGGTTAAATCTTTGGTATTAAATTGCTGTGTCAGTAAACGCTCGGCGGTTTCTAATTCAAACTCCCAGGGCGGACGACGACGCACACCTTTGCGGGACAGAATCTCTTCATCATTAAGATCTTCATGGATTAAAACTTCAGCGGGATCCAAGCGCTGTAACTCACTCATCACCGCTTCAATCGAATCCACTTCAAAAACCTGGAAGCGGCCGCTACCAATATCCATAGTCGATAAACCAAAACGACCGTCAACAGGGTTGATAGCCAGCAGAATATTATCGCGGTGTTCTTCTAATAATGCTTCATCACTAATCGTACCGGGCGTAACCACCCGCATCACTTTGCGTTCAACCGGGCCTTTAGTAGTGGCCGGATCACCCACCTGCTCACAGATAGCCACAGACTCACCAAAGCGTACAAGCTTAGCCAAATAGCTATCCGCTGAATGAAAAGGAATACCAGCCATAGGGATAGGGTTGCCATTCGACTTCCCTCTGGCGGTAAGCGTAATCCCCATCAAATCCGATGCCTTTTTGGCATCGTCATAAAACAGCTCGTAGAAATCCCCCATCCGATAAAACACCAGCTCATTGGGGTGTTCGGCCTTGATCTTAAGGTACTGCTGCATCATAGGTGTGTGCGAAGTGTTTTGGGCTACTTCAAGTGTTGGTTTATTCGACATATTTTGAAACTTTATCCCTTTACCCTATTGATAAATAAAGAATTTTTCAGAAAGATGCACTGACTTTCTGGAGCCCCCGTGGTTTTTACGTCCCAGAGGTGGCTCGCACATGCGAACAAAAGGAGCACCGCAATGACAAAGGACAATTCTACACGACCACTGAGCGAACTCGCTATACGTAAAATGAAAGTATCTCCCTGCTACTGATCCCTTCGGCGGCACTGCCGTGTCATATTTCGCCATAATCCCTCACTATTGACCTAAAAACTTCCCACAAAAAAGCCACTTTTAAGGCGTTTAA
>JAAELM010000130.1 GCA_024226635.1 Oceanicoccus sp.
AATGCAAAAGGTACAGGCCTGGTCACAACCTTGTTGAATTTGAATAAAGGCACGCGATTGAGCTTCGTACCCACCCAGTAAATCCTCCGGCACAGCAAGCGAGCCATCAAATTCAGGTCTGAAAATAGACCTGCTAGAGTCGCTCTTACCTTCCTGCTCAAGTATTAAACGCGGTATATCCAGCTTGGCGGCATTGCCGACCACCCAGTCGATCGCATCAATCCCTGCGATCATCTGTGTATTATTCTGTGCGTAACAACCGGTCATAATGACCGTGGCATTTTCATTCTGGCGCTTCAGTTTACGTGCAATCTGGCGGCTTTGCCGATCCGCCTCAGCAGTTACGGTGCAGCTGTTTATAATATAGATATCGGCCGGCTGCGTTGCTTCGACACGCTGATAATCTAACTCAGCGAGGCGTTGCATGATGAGCTCGGATTCGAAGGTATTGACCTTGCAACCCAGGGTTGAGATGGCGACGCGCTTCATGAATACGAGCGTCTCCCCCTTCTGGCTCGGCATAGGATGTAACCGGAAAGGCTTCCCCCTTTATTAAAGGGGGATAAAAGGGGATTTACAGTCAATTTACAAGGCGTTTCTACTATTTAGATTGCCACACTACGCTCGCAATGACGTTGAACTAAGACGACTCTACTGAAAAGCTCTCCCCACAGCCACACTCATCCACCACTTTCGGGTTTTTGAATTTAAATGCTGAGGCAAAACCATTCGTTTCGTAATCTATCTGTGTACCGTCGATCTGTTCAAGATGAGTTTTATCTACGATGATCTTCACCCCGTTGCTTTCAAATATTTCATCACTGTCCAGGATTTCATCCGTCATATCCACGGTATAAGCAAAGCCGGAGCATCCGGCATTCTTCACACCAAAACGCAAGCCCACCGCACCTTCCTGCGCAGCCATGTAGCCGGACACCTGTTTCGCCGCACTTTGCGTTAGTTCAATTGCCATGGTTGTATCGTAAATTGATGTATATGGTCTGATTATGGTGATTTTGCGGGGTTTTCCAATAGCCTTTAGGGATTATAGGGGCAAGAGCCTGTGGCCTGGTTTTTTAGGCACAGCTAACACACCACTCTAATACTAAGACTTCTTCTCCCCTTTCTCTAACTCCGCATTAATCGCCGAAATCGTACCCAGTAATATCCGCACATCTTCCTGAGAGGGTTCCGCCTTGTAATAAAGCCGCCGCAATTTGCGCATTACCCGCGTGGCATTGCCCTTGTAAAAACTTATTTTATTCAACAAGGTATCCAGCGCATTAAAATAGAACTGTATCTGTTCAGAGGTGGCGACGGGTGAAGCGTGTTTTTTACCAATTATTGGTTCACGCGTTTTGGCAACCAGTAAGGCACTGCGAATAGAAAATGCGACCACCATTACTGCGGACGCGAGATTGAGCGATGAGTGTCGATCATCAACCGGAATATGCACCAGCGCCTGACACAGATCGAGCTCTTCATTGGTCAGGCCGCTTCGCTCACGACCGAATACCAGCGCGATATCCTGATCACCGTCAGATTCCCTGACCTGCTCGGCCAGCTCCTGCGGTGTATATTCCGGCCAGGTAATCGACCTTAAACGCGCCGTGGTTCCATAGACATGACTGCAATCCGCAACCGCCTTAGCCAGCGAGGGAAATAATTCGGCATCATCAAGAATATCGTCTGCACCTGCCGCACGGGCGGTTGCCTGCATGCTGGGATATTCCAGGGGTTGCACCAGCACCAGTTTTGTCAGGCCCATATTCGCCATGGCACGCGCAGTGGCACCAATATTGCCGGGATGGCTGGTATTTACCAGAACAATCCTAATACGGTTAAGAAGTTGCATTTGTGCTTCAGAAACAATCATACAGAATTCATGGGGCTGTCGG
>JAAELM010000131.1 GCA_024226635.1 Oceanicoccus sp.
AAGGTCTCATGATGGATCTCGCTTTTGCCATAACTGTTAGCAGAGGCAATAAAGTCCGCCGCTACCTCATGAGTACCCTGATGTAAAAGCTGGTAAAAAGCATGCTGACCGTTAATGCCGGTCTGCCCCCAGAGTATTGGACAGGTTTTATAGGTCAGCGCTTCGCCCCGCCAATTCACCGACTTACCATTACTCTCCATCTCCGCCTGCTGCAAATAGGCAGGCAGGTGATGCAGGTTTTGGTCATAAGGAAGAATGGCCAGGGTATCGATATTCAGGAAAGTTGAATTCCAAACCCCTATTAAAGCCATCATCATAGGCATGTTTTGTTCTATGGGGGCACTGCGAAAATGGTCATCCATCGCGCCGGCACCCTGCAGCAATGACTCAAAGGTATCAAAGCCCCTGGCAATAGCGATAGGTAAGCCAATGGCTGACCATAATGAAAACCGCCCACCGACCCAATCCCAAATTTTGAAGCAGTACGCTAGCGCCACGCCAAATGACAAGGCTTTTTCTACGTCCTCGGTTACTGCAACAAAGTGTTTTGCCACCGCAGATGCCGGCGCCCTGCTGAGCAGCCAGCGCTTGCCAGCTTCTGCATTCAACAAAGTCTCAGTAGTAGTAAAGGTTTTTGAAGAGATAATAAACAGTGTTGTCTCTGCATTAAGACCAGCTAATAGGGTCTCCAGAGGGACGGCATCAACACTGGAAATATAATGCATATTTAACAAGTCAGCGGGCTGTGCTGGCAATGCATCAGTAATCATTTCAGGGCCGAGATTAGAGCCTCCAACCCCCAGGCACACCACATCAGTTATTGCCAGGCCACTATAGCCTTGCAACTTTCCGGCACGTAACCGCGTAGAGAATGAGGCAATATGCTCCAATTCCTGCTGGACTTGCCGATTAATCCCTTCATCGGGGCAGTGCTTACTACGTAAAGCAGTGTGGAGAACTGAGCGACCTTCCGTTCGATTAATTTTATCGCCATTAAACATGGCATCACGCCAACGCTCCACCTCGCAGTCTTCAGCCAATTGCAGCAAGGTTTTTTTAATGTCATCAGAAAGGCGATTCTTGGAGTAATCAAACAGCAGGCCATTGCCCGGGATATGATATTTTGAAAACCGCTCGGGGTCCTGGGCAAAAAAATGTTTAATCGACTGGCCATCAATAGCAACAGCCATAGCTTCCAACTGCTGCCAACTTTCAAGACTATTGCGACTCATTCAAACCCCAACCCTAAAGCTATTATAGCTAACAGTCTAACGTATCGACTGTGGCTAAATATAGCTGATATTAACAATTCAATAGCGAAATAGTAAGGTAGAGAGCTTAGTGACAGCTCTGGCTTTTTTATATCTGCTTATTAGCGCCGCATCGAGGCTTATCAGTTGCCACATTAGCCCGCGCTGGTTACTATCACCTCCTATCAATACAGCCCACTGCAACCAAGGAAACCCTATGCCCGCCCACGCTGCACTTGCCGACATGATAGGCAATACTCCCCTGGTTTACCTGCGTGAGATTTCAGAAGCCACCGGTTGCGAAATCTATGGCAAAGCGGAGTTTCTTAACCCTGGCGGCTCCATCAAAGATCGTACTGCATTAGGTATCATCCGCGACGCAGAAGCCAAAGGTAACTTACAGTCCGGCGGCACTATTGTTGAAGGCACCGCAGGTAATACCGGTATTGGCCTAACTATGATCGCCAATGCCCTGGGCTACAAAAGTGTTGTAGTGATGCCACAAACCCAAAGCAAAGAAAAAATTGAATTGCTGGACTTATATGGCGCCGATTTACGCCTGGTCAAAGCCACCAGCTACAACGATCCTAATCACTATGTGCATCAAGCCGATCGACTGGCCGAAAAACTCAATGACCAACTGGACAGCGGTGCAATCTGGGCTCGACAGTTTGATAATCTTGCCAATATGGAAATCCATAACCGCACTACCGGTGAAGAAATTTGGCAACAAACCGACGGCAAAGTGGATGGCTTCATTTGTGCAGTAGGTACTGGCGGTACATTAGCCGGTGTCAGCACCGCACTGAAGGCACACAATCCCGATATTAAAATTGGCATTGCTGACCCCATGGGCTCGGCGCTTTACAACTATTTTAAAGACGGTGAATTAAAAGCTGATGGTCGCTCTATCGCCGAAGGCATTGGCATTAGCATACTGACAGACAATATCCGCGAAGCCATTATTGATATGGCCTATCAAATTAGTGATGAAGAAGCCCTGCCCTATATTTATGACCTGCTGAAACACGAGGGACTCTGCCTGGGTGGATCATCAGCGATTAATATTGCTGGTGCTGTCCATCTGGCAAAAGAAATGGGTCCGGGGCACACCATTGTAACGATACTGTGTGATTATGGTCATCGCTATCAAAGCAAGCTGTTTAACCCGGCCTTTTTGCGCCGTATGAAATTACCGGTTCCCGACTGGATTGACTGATAAAGCCCGGGGGCAATCAGGCTATCGCCATCCCGCTCTCAAAAGTGCTTGATAATTTTATTCTGTCGCGCTGAATACGCATAATCGAACGCTCAAGTACTCGCTGGTCAATTGATGGCAAGTCAACAAACTCTGCACCAATCAGAACATGGCTCTGGTCGTGTTCGTCCACCTCAATACTTCGCACTGAAGCTTCGCAGTGAATATTCACTCCGGCAAAATCAAAGGCTAACTCGTCTAACATATCGTTAGGGTGAAAATTATTCGCCGCCTCACCATCTAGCAAGACCTCAACGGCGATTCCCGTGCTGGAGACATTCCGTAAAGAGCCTTGATAGCTCTGTCCTTCAGGGCCAATAAAATGAGAATCGATTGCCATGGTATCGGCAATCGGCAACCGGTAGGCATTGCGGCGCTGGCTGGTTTCTATATCCTGGGGCATTGCCAATACGTAGATAGGAGCTTCATCGTAACTGTGTTGCTCGAGGATGGAGCTCTCAAACTTGATTTTCCTGCCGCCCTTCTGGCGCACAGCCAAATGGACCTTTTGGCCAGGCAAGCCCAAGAAGCCGGTGGGAAATAACTCATCAATCAGGATTGTGCGCTCGGTGGGGTCTGATTCGAGGATCATGCTCTGGTACACAACCTCATCACCCTCAATCATCACCTCCAGAAAATCACGATTTCTTTGGGCCTGGTGCAGGCTTAAGTAGGTGTAATTCAAAGCATTATCAGTTTTAACTGCCGGCTTGCTGCGAAAGCGATCTATAAAGGATGTGATCATAGCCAAATTACCGAGGATAAATTCTCTATTCAATACGTATAAGATCGGCGCCTGGGACCAGATCTTTAGCCATGTACTCATTCGGGTAGGAATCCAGACTTAATATATACCTGATATTCTAGCCAAAGAAACGCTAAAGATACTTAGCCCGGTAACAATCACAACTAAGATTAACAATAAGCGCAACGGGCGAAAGGGTTTTCGCTCTACCGAGTTAACGCCTTTTTTCAGGAACTCGTCCACCTTTGCTTGATCTTCAGGGAATAACTTATTTTCTTTAACCATGGCGAGAGACCTACGTCGATGCTTGGAATCATTGAGTTCTGTAGGGTGGATTATCTCTCAGAAGAGGCAGGTATGCCAATATGGATGGGTTTTAAAATAAATTCAGTCCGTTAGACCGTGACAAATCACGCTGTAATATCCAGCAAAGTGCCTAGAACCTCATCGGCGGTTTTTACTACCGCAGCGGAAGCCTGCACCTGCTGTTCACCCCGCCTTAATGACACCGCCGCCTCAGTAATATTGGCTAGAGCATCATCACCAGAGGCCGTTTCCGGGTCTGCTTCAAGGCCTGCTTCAGGGCCTATGGTGGTGGCACTAACAATATCCTCGGCTGCCCGCTGCACAGTATCTACACCGGATTGAACCCCTTGCAGACCTGTCGATAAGATTGAATTGACCAAACCACTAACCTCTTGATTAATATTGCTTATAATTTAAGCAGAGAGTCGGGCTAAAAACCATGTTCCATGTCTCATAGGGCCGTATTAGCCAAGATGATGTGGCTATAAAAATTAGCGGTTTATAACTGGATCTAATGTTAAAAAGGGGCTGACATCAGCCGCTGTGGGCTTATCTAACACAGGGACTTCACCCAGGCAGGGGGCATTGATCAGTGACTTTAGTGTTTGGATATTCTCTTCATAACAGGGCATACCGGCGTCAAGACGGTTTGCTACCCAGCCGGCCAACGTTAAACCATCGTTAGCAATAGCCTCTGCGGTAAGCAGGGCATGATTGATACAACCCAGCTTTACCCCGACCACAAGAATAACGGGCAGATTCAATTCTTTGACCAGGCCTGCCAGTGTTTCAACATGATTGAGTGGCACTCGCCAACCACCGGCACCTTCAATCACCGCGAGATCTGATCGCTGCATTAATGTGCCACGGCAATAGCCTGCTAATTGCGACACCATCAAACGCTTGCCAATTTGCTGCGCGGCTATGTGCGGGGCGATGGCAGGCTTTAAGGCGACAGGGTTTACCTGTTCATAAGGCAACTCGACTGACATGGTTTCCCGCAGTAGCAGCGCGTCTTCATTGCGCAAGCCTTCAGGGGTTTCTTCACAACCGGCGGCAACAGGTTTTATCGCCAGAGTCGATAGACCTTGCTCGTTAGCTGCGGCAAGAATACCTGTAGCAATTAAGGTTTTACCTACATCGGTATCTGTACCTGCTATAAAAAATTGTTGCCCCATACTATCTCAACCCTTGCCGTTGAACCGTTTGAGCCAGCGCCGGCTTTTCTAAAACACCAAACCAAGCTTGATAAGTTGCTGGTAAAGCACCCTGCGGATTTCGTTGCTGATCATAGGCAGCCATTAATCCGCGAATTCTTTGCTTACCGGTTAAACCGGTTGGGCGGCCACTATTAACATTATGAGCACCTAATGCTTTTAATTCTTTGGTGAGTTGTTTAAGTGTGTCGTACTGCAGCACAATATTTTCTTCAACCGTTTGGTAAGCCGATAAAAAACCTGCACTGTTGATTGCTGTATCAATCACCTCTCGCTCAGTAAAACGATTGACATGAACATAATTATCCACCTGATGCCAGGCCCGACGTAATTCATGCAGGGTATTAGGGCCAAGAGTGGCAAAGACAAAACTTCCCGAAGGTTTTAAGACTCTAAACACCTCCGCAAATAAAGCCTGGCTATCCTCGCACCATTGAATCGCCAAGCTAGAAAAAATAATATCTACGGAATTATCAGCCAGCGGTAAATTTTCTGCATCACCGCAAAGCCATTGGCAGCCTGGTTGATGTTTTGAAGCATGATCGACCATACCTTCGGCAAGATCCAAACCAATCACCTGGCCATCGGGGTAGGCCTCTTGTAATGGCTTGGCAAAAAAACCCGTGCCGCAACCTAAATCTAAAACCACTTTTGCAGGAACTGGCGGTAAAAAACTGATCAGGCGATTACCGATACGACGCTGCAAGTTAGCAACACTGTCGTAAGTCTCTGCGGCGCGACTAAAAGACCGTGCTACCTGTTGTTTATCCAGTACGCGTTTTTTTGGTGATAGTTCAATAGCGTTATCCAGCCAACTATCAATAACAGCCCAACAAGTTTCTGGTTTATCCAAAAACAGAGCGTGGCAAGTATCGGGAATAATATTAACGGAATCTCCAAGCCTGTCTTTTAAGGCATTGGCAGCACTTAGTGGCACTAGATTGTCGTTTTCACCATAAAGATAAAGTGCGGGAACTTTTAGTGTATCGATTAGCTGTGTATTGTTGATTATCGCTAACAGATCCAGTGAATTTTTTAGTACATCATCGGCTACTGTTTCTTTTTTTGCCCTAAGCGTTTTTACCAACGCTTTTTCCTGACCTGAACCATAGGCCTGCAAACCGGCAAAGCGTTTTTTAGCCATGGCCGCATTGCTTGCCACCAGTGAATAAAAATCATCAAAAACTTTTTTATCCATAGCATGGGGCCACTGGTCATCAGCGATAAATTGTAAGTTGCTGGCCAAGGTCACTAACGCGATTACCCGCTCGGGAAAATGGCTGGCAATGGTGGTGGCTAACATACCGCCTAAGGAATAACCCAGATAAATAGCTTTGTCGGGAAGGTCAGCCAGAAGTTCAGTGATTAAGGTGTCAACATCTTCATAACGTCCTGTATCACTTAAGCCATAACCGGGCAGGTCAATCTGGATCACCGTAAAATGCTCACCTAAGGTTGGCAGCCACTCCTGCCATACCAGACTCGACATACCCCAGCCATGAAGTAGAACTAAGGCAGGCCTCACAGCATCACCTCAGCTAAGGCCTTTAATAAGCTGTCTACCTGATCTTCGCTATGTGCTGCACTTAAGGTAATACGTAAGCGCGCTGAATTAGCAGGTACCGTTGGTGGGCGAATAGCGCTGATTAAAAAACCTTTTTCCAATAAGGCATCACTGATTGCTATCGCCTTTTCATTACTGCCTATCATCAATGGCTGGATAGCGGTTATTGAAGGCATCAGTTCTAAACCGAGCTGTTCAGCACCTTGCCTAAAGTGAGTGATCAAGGAATATAAATGCTGGCGACGGTCTGCATCCTCACGCACAATCTTTAAACTGGCCAAACTGGCGGCGGCTACAGCTGGAGGTAAGGCGGTGGTATAAATATAGGAACGGGAAAATTGAATTAAGGTTTCAGCCAGATCTTCACTACCAGCAACAAAAGCACCAAAACTACCCAAGCCTTTGCCTAGCGTTCCCATTAATACCGGAAGCTGTTGTTGATCTAAATTAAAATGGTCAGCGCAGCCGGCACCGGCGTTACCTAACACACCGAAACCGTGAGCATCATCGGCCATTAATCCGGCATTATACTTTTTGGCTAACGCAGCCAAATTATCCAGCGGTGCCAGATCTCCATCCATACTAAAAACGCTATCAACAACGATAAGTTTTTTATTGTCGGTTGATTTTTTAAGGCGGGACTCAAGATTATCTAAATCATTATGCAAAAAGCGCTGGAAGCGCGCACCGGATAATAAACCGGCATCCAATAGAGATGCATGATTAAGCTTATCTTCAAACACTGCATCTTGCTTACCCATCAGGGCATTGACGACACCCAAATTTGCCATATAGCCGGTGGAAAATAATACCGCGCGATCACGCCCCACAAAATCAGCCAGCTCTTCTTCTAACTGATGATGTAGGCTGCTATGGCCACACACCAAATGCGAAGCGCCGCTTCCCACACCAAAGTCGTTAGCCGAAGAAGTAAATGCGGCAATCACATCGGGGTGATTAGCCAAACCCAAATAATCGTTACTGCAGAAGTTTAAATAAGGTTTGCCGTCCACAATCACTTCAGCGCCCTGAGCACTTTCCAGTATTCGGCGCTGTCGATATAAATGGTTGGACTTACGCTCGTCGAGCGCTGCAGTCAGTTTAAAAGGGTCTGACATAGGGTTGCCGCTTGGGCGCAGGTTTAGGCCTGCGCTGCGTCGTAGAAAAACTTATCGTTTTCAGCTTGTTGAATTTGCTCGCGGATACGATCTTCTTCACCGTCATCGCAGCGCTCAACCGTACGATCTTCTGGCTGAATGCCCAAGCGATCAAATAACTGCAAATCTTTATTTGCTTCAGGGTTGGCGGTGGTTAATAACTTCTCACCGTAAAAAATAGAATTGGCACCGGCAAAATAAGCCAAGGCATGCATTTCTTCATTCATTGCTTCACGGCCAGCCGACAAACGCACATGAGACTCTGGCATTAAAATACGCGCAACCGCGATAGTGCGAATAAAATCAAAATTATCCAAATCGGCTTCTTGCGCCAAGGGCGTGCCTTCAACACGCACCAACATATTAATGGGCACACTTTCAGGGTGCTGCGGCATATTGGATAACTGAATTAACAAACCGGCGCGGTCTTTAACCGTTTCACCCATACCGACAATACCGCCACTGCAGACTTTAATACCGGCATCGCGAACATTAGAGATAGTCGTTAGACGATCTGAATAAGTACGGGTGGTAATCACTTCACCGTAAAACTCCGGTGAGGTATCTAAATTATGGTTGTAATAATCAAGGCCTGCTTCCGATAACTCAGCCGCCTGATCCGCCGTTAACATACCCAGCGTCATACAGCTTTCCAAACCCATTTCCTTCACGCCTTTAACCATGGCGGTGACATAGGGCATATCTTTAGCCTTAGGTGAACGCCAGGCGGCACCCATACAGAAGCGAGTTGCGCCAGTGGCTTTGGCTTCTGCCGCCTCCTGTAATACCTTTTCAACTTCCATTAATTTTTCTTTTTCCAGACCAGTGTCATAGCGATTGCTCTGGGGGCAATACTTACAGTCTTCAGGGCAGGCACCGGTTTTGATCGACAATAACGTGCTGACCTGCACCTCATTAGGATTAAAGTACTGGCGGTGAACCGCCTGGGCTTTAAATAGCAAATCATTAAAGGGCAGCTCGAATAAAGACTGAACTTCCTGTGGCGTCCAATCGTGGCGAACCAGGCTATTTGCGGCGGTCATAGGGCAATCCTGCAAGGTTAAAATAAGGTCTGGAACAGGGGCACAATATCCCCTAAAGTGGGCGCTAATGATAAGGATTATCACCCACCTGTCAACCTACAAGGATAGTTATGGTTAACAGCTTTTTCCAGCAAGGACTTCCTGTTTTTCAAGCCTTTAAGGGCTTGAGCCTGACTGGGCGCTGTATTCTCTGTGATGCCATTGGCCAGCCTGGGCTGGATATATGCCAAGGCTGTGAGGCCGAGCTGCCAGGATTAGGCCCTCATTGCCGCCATTGCGCCTTACCGTTGCCCAGCCTGGATCAGACGCTTTGCGGCCAATGCCAGCTAATGCCACCACCCTTTGAACGGACGGTGGCTAGCTATTTATATCAGTACCCTGTGGCGGAGCTGATTGGTGGATTTAAGTACAACCGGCATCTTAGTTATGGAAAAGTCTTAACACTGGCGGGTCTTAATAGGTTTGTCAGTGCTTACAATCACGATCTGCCCGATATCATTACCCCCATTCCCCTGCATTGGCGCAGGCGGCTTAAGCGTGGCTTTAACCAGAGTGAGCATATCGCCGGTTATCTCTCTAAAGGGTTAGGTATACCTTTATTAACCCTGCTGAAACGCAGCCAATTTACGCCTCCCCAGCAACAACTCGATGCTCAACAGCGACGGCAAAATCTGAAGGGGGCTTTTGAGGCGACGCAGGTTTTAGAGGGGCAATGTGTGGCAGTGGTTGATGATGTGATGACAACAGGGGCGACGGCTACTGAAGTGACTAAGCAGCTATTGGACGCAGGGGCAGGTGAAGTCCATATCTGGGTATTGGCGAGGACGCCCTGATGCCAGCATATTATCTTATATTGCTAGCAATGATAGCATGCGCTATCATTGCAGCATCACGCCCCTTTTGGAGAGCCATAATGCCAAGCCTAAGCGTAAGAAAAATAGACGAGGACACCATGCATCGCTTACGGATTCAGGCCGCCATGCATGGCACCTCCATGGAGGAGGAAGTTCGCCAGATCCTAAAGCGAGCAGTGGCAGCGCCGGAAAGTCTGGGAGATCTCGCCGTTAAGTTATTCAGCCCGGCTTACGGCAGCGAAGCACTGGAATTACCCGAACGTGAAACCTTTCAACCGCTGAGTTTTGAATGATTATTCTGGATACCAATATAGTCTCGGAATTTATGACCTCACCACCGGCCAGTCAGGTTCTAAACTGGCTAAACGCCCAGCATGTCGCCTCACTCTATATATCGACTATCACCCTCGCTGAAATTAACTACGGCCTAAGCGTGATGCCAACAGGAAAACGCCGCCAACTATTAAGCAAACGATTTACGCAGTTTGTTGATGAAGCCTTTACCCAGCGTGTACTCTCCTTTGACGAGGCCGCTGCAAAGACTTATGGCGAGTTGATGGGCCACCGCAAGGAAATAGGACGACCCATGAGCAGCATGGATGGTCAGATTGCAGCCATAGCCCGAGCCAAAGGGTTTAGCGTTGCGACAAGAAATATTAAAGACTTTGAGCACTGCCAAATAGACCTGATCAACCCTTTTGATTAAGCCGGTTTACAGAGACGCCACCATGCAGAAACTGCTTATAGTAATCAGCCTATCTCTGGCAATAACCCATGCTGCGTATGCCGACTCCGCCACCATCGCCGTGGCAACAAATTTTAAAACAGCCATGACCCAGCTGATTGCACAATTCCACCAGCAATACCCACAACATCAAATCAAACAAAGCAACGCCTCCAGTGGCTCTATTGTTAATCAGGTACAACAAGGCGCACCCTTCACCGCTTTTTTATCCGCCGATAGCCGCTACCCGCAATCATTAGAAAGCCAAGGGCTAGCCATTGCCAATACCCGAACCACCTACGCCGAAGGCCAACTGGTGGTGGTAGCGCCCGGACAAATCATCAGCGACCCACAAACACTGAGCAAAGCTATTAAGGCCACCATTGAACAGCAACATAAAATCGCTATCGCCAACCCCGCCATTGCCCCTTATGGTATGGCCGCCCAACAAAGCCTGAACCACCTTAAGCTCTGGCAAAGCGCCCAAGCGCATTTAGTCAAAGGCAGTAATATAGGGCAGACCTTTCAATATGTGGCCACGGGTAATGCGCCCATCGCCTTTGTTGCCCTATCCCAAGTCAAACACCTAAACCCCGCCATGGCGTACTGGCCCATTCCGCAAGACTGGTATCAACCGATACGCCAGCAAGCTATCCTGTTACAATCCGGCCAGACTAATCAGGCGGCGATTCAGTTTTTAGCGTTTTTACACACTGAACCTGCCAAAGCAACGATTCGCCAACAGGGCTATCGGATTTAACGAGACACCTATGCTGCCAGAGCAAGACCTGACTGCCATTGTGCTGACCATTAAACTGGCGGCAGTCACTACGGTGATTTTATTAGCGATAGGCACACCCTTAGCCTGGTGGCTGGCCCATACTCGCAACCGTGGCAAAGCTTTATTTGAAGCGATTGTTGCACTGCCCTTAGTACTGCCCCCTACCGTACTCGGTTTTTATTTATTGCTGGCATTTTCTCCCACCAGCCCCTTCGGGCAATTTTGGTTAGGTGCCACTGGTACACCGCTAGCGTTTAGTTTTAGTGCCTTGGTGATTGGCTCGGTACTGTATTCCTTACCCTTTGTAATCCAGCCCCTGCAAACCAGCTTTGAACAACTGCCCAAAAAATTATTTGAAGCTGCCTCTACTATGGGAGCCTCCTTTAAAGATCAATTTATTTCTTTAGTTTTACCACAGTGCAAACGCAGTTTTATTACCGCCGCCAGTTTAGGCTTTGCCCATACCATTGGTGAGTTTGGTGTAGTACTGATGATAGGCGGCAATATTCCCGGAGAAACCCAGGTTCTCTCCATTAGCCTTTATGACAAAGTCGAAAGCTTACAGTACAGCGAAGCCCATTGGCTGGCGGGCGGGCTAGTGATTTTTTCTTTGCTGTTATTAGCGTTTATTTATAGTTTAAAACGCGGCGATGCTAAATCAACAAGGGTAGGCCTGCTATGAGCCTGTCGATTAAACTTAAGCTGGAGCGGGAAAACTTTTCACTGGCGATAGATACCGTCTTGGAGGCCAAAGGATTTACCGCTGTCTATGGCCCTAGCGGTGCCGGTAAAACCACGTTGTTACGTTGGATAGCTGGGTTGGAACCAGCAACCCAAGGGGAACTCTCCTTTCAGCAAACCGTTTGGCAAGATAAAGAAAAAACATTGCCACCCCAACAACGTCAAATCGGCTATGTCTTTCAAGAGCCCCGTTTATTTCCACACTTAACCGTTGAAGGCAATCTTAATTACGCCTACCAAAGGCGCTTTAATAATAACGGCCCCTCACTAAACCAAGTCTGCGAATGGCTGGAAATAAAACATCTATTGATGCAAGGCAGCGAACAACTGTCCGGCGGCGAACAACAACGGGTAGCCATTGCCAGGGCCTTATTAAGCAGCCCGCAATTAATCCTGATGGATGAACCCTTAGCCTCCCTCGATAAACCCAGCAAGCAACGCATTATTAAACATTTGCAAACCCTGCAAGCCAATATGGCAACACCAATACTGTACGTCAGTCATGACTTTGAAGAAGTCAGTCAACTGGCAGACCAGCTACTACTGATTGACCAGGGGAAAATCACCGCCCAAGGTCCACTGCTGGAACTCAGCCATCGTATTGACTTACCGTTAAGCCATGAAGAAAATGCCGCCAGTATTATTGATGCCACTATCGAGCAACACGACAGAAGCAATCATCTAACGGAATTATTAATCGACAACCATCTATCCCTGTGGATTACTGCCATAGAAGGCCGTGAAGATGAACCTGTCCGTATTCGTATCCCCGCCAGGGATGTGAGTATTAATTTAGAGCGGGCAGAACATAGCAGTATCCTGAATATTCTACCGGCCACCATTGCCGAAATTGAACAAAGCGATAGCAGCGCCAGAGTGTTAATTAAACTTAAGGTAGCCCACCAATATATCTTAGTCCGGCTAACCCATAAATCCGTGACCCGACTGGAACTCACCGTTGGCCAACAAGTCTACGCCCAAATTAAAACCGTCGCGCTACTCACCGACCAACGAGAACACTAATGCCAAACCCCCACCCCTACGACAGACTAACACCGGAACTCGTGATTGATGCCGTAGAAAGCACAGGCCGCTTAACTGACCTGCGTATCTTCCCGTTGAACAGTTATGAAAACCGCGTCTATCAAGTGGGCATGGATGAAGGCGACCCGGTGATTGTAAAATTCTATCGCCCTGAACGCTGGACTGAAGCGCAGATTTTAGAAGAGCATGAATTTAGCTATGAACTGTTTGATGCTGAAATTCCTGTGGTGCCGCCGCTGAAAAACGAGGCTGGTAAAACTTTATTGGATTATGAAGGCTATCAATTTTCTGTTTATCAACGCAAAGGTGGCCACGCCCCGGAGCTGGATGATTTAGATAATTTATTAATCCTTGGCCGCCTAACCGGAAGGATTCATGCCATTGGTGCACAAAAAGATTTTCAACACCGGCCCACCTTGGATATTGAGTCCTTTGGTGAAAACAGTTTTCAGCTGATCAGTGAGAAGTTTATCCCCAGTGATTTACGCACAGCCTATGTGAGCTTATGCGAAGACTTACTTAAAACTATTAAGCAACAATTTTCCCAAACCACCTTTACCAATATTCGCGTTCACGGTGATTGCCATTCCGGTAATATTTTATGGCGCGGTGAGTCACCGCATTTTGTGGATTTGGATGATAGTCGGATGGCACCGGCTATTCAGGATCTATGGATGTTTATGTCGGGGGACAGGCCCAATCAAACCGCACAGATTAGTGAGTTGGTGGAAGGCTATAATGAGTTTTTTGATTTTGATCCGCGGCAGTTGCATTTGATTGAAGCGTTGCGGACGTTAAGGATTATTCATTACAGCGCCTGGCTGGCCAGACGCTGGGAAGATCCTGCGTTCCCGCATAATTTTCCGTGGTTTAATACGCAGCGGTATTGGTCGGATCATATTTTGGAATTAAGGGAACAGTTTGCTTTGATTAATGAGCCATCGTTGCAATTGTTTTAACTCAACCCCTGCCTTCGCGGGAGTGACAATTTCGAACTCTTGTTGTACCCGCCACTTAATCATCCACGCCACCTGCCGCACTGGAATTAAAACCCACCGCAATCGCCCAAAATAAAAGAAAGGCTTGGCCAACCCAAAGGCCGGGCGGGGTTTGGTTGGAGGTCATAGATTAGCCTTGTGTAGGTGAGTGATTAGGTGTTGCTGATGGTTTTACGATTAAACATTCAAAGACAAAAGGCAAGGCGTGCCCACTTCCTGCCCGCCTTATTTGCTAATAATTCATTAAATAGTCATTTATTTGATAATACTTCGCTAAAAACGCTCTTATTTGCTAATATTTCTCCAAATAGCCACCTTATTTGGTGATAATTCGCCTATTAGCAGGCATAACAATGAATAACTTATATTTTCCAGCCAGCGCCAATGATGCCAAACAACTCTCAAAGCGAGTCAGCAGCGGGGAGTTAAAGCGCATTCGTCAGGGCATCTATACCGACGCACCCTGGGAGCAGGTGCCCGCCCTAGTGCAAAGCCGCTGGTATGACATTGTTGACTACCTGTTTGAGAATGGCATTGCCTCGCACGTTACTGCAGCCGAACTCAGGCCGGTTGATGGGCGCGTGTTTATTAGTGCGGATATCAAGCACCGAAAAAAAATTACCATTGCCAACACATTAACGATTGATGCATACCCTGGCGACACACAGTTATTAACCGAGTCTTTTGTCCCCAACCTTCGACGCAGTGCACCAGCGCGCTATTTACTGGAAAATCTCCAAGCCACCAGAAAAAGAGCAGGCGACACCCAAAGTAAAGCGCAGGGCAAGGCATGGGTAGAAGGTGAGCTATGTAAAATACTGGAACGCCGTGGTGAAGATGAGCTTAACCGTATTAGAGATCTCGCCCGTGAGCATGCTAGTGCGTTATCGCTGGAAAAAGAGTTTGAGCAATTAGACAAACTGATTGGCGCCGTCTTATCAACCAAGCCCGCAGAGCACTTAACGACGCCACAAGCTTTGGCAATGGCACGTCAGCAACCTTTTGATGCCAACCATGTACAGGCCTTTGAGCAACTGGCCGACTACCTAAGTCGGTGCAACCTAAAACCAAAAGACTATCAATATTCTGCAAGCACTTGGCGCAACCTGTCTTTTTATGAGAGTTATTTCTCAAACTATATTGAAGGGACTGAATTTTTAATTGATGAGGCTGAAGATATTATCTTTTCAAAAAATATTATTGAGCAGCGTCAACAGGATAGTCATGATGTATTGTCGGTGTTTGATGTAGTTCAAGACTATCAGGAAATGACGACAACACCTTCATCAGCAGAAGAACTGCTGTCGCTATTAAGCGAGCGACACAAACTGATTATGCATCAACGCCCTGAAATACATCCCGGGCAATTCAAAAGCAAAGCCAATAAAGCGGGCGATAGCTTATTTGTTCTGCCGGAACAGGTAGAAGGCACATTAGCCCAAACCTTTGGTTTTTATACGGCGCTTCCAGCAGGCCTGCACCGTGCTATTTATATGCATTATCTTATCGCAGAAGTTCACCCGTTTGATGATGGCAACGGGCGACTGGCCAGAATTATGATGAATGCCGAATTAGCCAACGCCGAGCAATTCAAAATCATCGTACCTACCGTCCATAGAGACAGCTATTTAAACGGCCTGATAGATGCAACCCGCCGCCATAAATTCAGAACAATGACC
Organism: Oceanicoccus sp.; assembly: GCA_024226635.1. Taxonomy (GTDB): domain Bacteria; phylum Pseudomonadota; class Gammaproteobacteria; order Pseudomonadales; family Dasaniaceae; genus Oceanicoccus. The sequence goes on from JAAELM010000131.1 coordinate 15,362, forward strand.
AAGGTTTTTTCTGATTTACAAGCCTACACCGCCTCCATTGAATGGGGTGATTACGGGGAGGCAAGGTCAACACTGGAAGCCCATTATGCCGACAAACTGCCTGATCAGGGGGTGCCTATCTTTAATCGGCAGATTTCAACATTCAAAATAGAGTTGCCAGTAGATTAAGTAGAGGGGAGAGATGGGAGAGACATCCAAAAAAAGCTTAAATAGTTAAACTGATAATGAGAACTGCTAATGAGTTTCTGTCCCATTAAATTCGTGATTAAATTCCTGCGATCAGCCCCAATGTAGTCGGGTTTTGGGTCGGGGGAGAAATTAATCACCTTTTCGGGGGAGAAGAAGCGCACGCAACCAATTTAAAACGGTATTTTCTTTCAACACTTCCCGATCAACACTATCAAAGAATTTCTCCTGCCCAATAGGATCGGCAAAATACTCTTTGCGCGTCATCATGTCATGCTCAGCATCCAGCTCTTTAACTACTATGGCAGGGTTACCCGCCACAACAACATTGGCAGGCACATCTTTAGTCACTATCGCTCCGGCAGCAACAATACTGTTCTCGCCAATAGTTACGCCCTTTAAAACTTTACTACCATCACCCAGCCACACATTATCCTTAATCACCACCGGCGCCACCTCATCCGTGCGATGTGCACGGTCATAAATCCCGTGCCAATCCGAATCCGTAATATAAACACCATTGGCGATCATCACACTGTCGCCAATAATAATTTGATCACCCGCCGAAATCCGACACCCCGGACTAATCAACACATAGTCACCAATATGCAACTCACCCTCATCAGGCTCACGGCCCCACACCCCCAACTTCACCCGACCACCAGGCTCCCCAATGATCGTCGCGCACTTCCCTATTGAAATATTCGGCCCCGAAATATCCACATACCAAGGCTTCATAATCGTATGGTGGTCACCCAGCTCATCACAGGCAGGGCGCAAAAAATGATTGGCATACCAACGACGGAAGCTTAAGTAGTTTTTTTTGACCCAATAAGGGCGACGGTCTTGTCTCATAGTGGTCTCGTGCGTGTATTTCAAAGACAGTCTGCCAGCACACTTCTAGAATCGCAATGACTGAACCCCTATCCCTGTTATAATCAGCGCCATATTCATTTAACGATAGTCACTGTGTCTAACTCCCGCATTATCACCAGCAGCCAAACCGGTATCCACGACAATCTGGAGCCAGTGGTACGCCGGCATTTACACTCGCGCTTTCAACGCCCCTACCCGAATTACAGCAGAGATGTTTTTGAGCAGGCCGCACAGCGGGTAAGCCAACATCATGGCGATCTGATTCTCGACTCCTACTGCGGAGTCGGTGAAAGCACTGTCAGTCTGGCTAAACAATACCCCGGCGCTTTGATCATCGGTATTGATAAATCCGTGGTCAGGCTAACCAAACACAATGAACACTACCGACAATCCGGCGTGGATAACTACCTGCTACTGCGGGCCGATGTGGATGACTTTTGGCGTTTAGCGGTTGAGGCTAATTGGCAATTAGCCAGGCATTGCGTGTTTTATCCCAACCCTTGGCCTAAATCCTCCCAGTTGAAACGTCGAGTGCATGGCTCCCCTCTATTCTCCAGCCTATTGGCGCTGGGTGGCGAGGTGGAACTTCGCAGTAATTGGCCTATCTATGTACAGGAGTTTGCTGCTGCATTAGCGGTGGCAAACTATAGCGCCAAGGCTGAGCCATTTACCCCAGAGCCCGTGATTACACCCTTTGAGCGTAAATATAGTGAGTCTGGGCAGCCGCTCTGGCGCTGTCTTTGTGACCTTAATAGGCAATCCGCCACTTGATTAAGCATTAATCAGCCCCCACAATTACTAACTAGCAATAAACAACCGATATACGGGCACTTTGTCATGGCTACACAACCGATTTCAATCACCAGTGATAACGACAGTATTTGGCTCGCTATTCGCGAGGAAACTGAGAAGACGCTAAGCAAAGAGCCGGTGCTGACCAGCTTTTTGCACTCGACCATTCTTAACCACCAGTCGCTGGAATGTGCTTTGAGTTTTCACCTGGCCCACAAACTCGATAGCCCCACCGCTTCAGCCCTGTTGTTACGGGAAGTGATTGAGCAAGCATTAAAAGAAGACCCGTCCATTGGTAAAGCGATTCGCTGTGATTTGCGCGCCGTGCTGGAACGTGACTCGGCCTGTAATAGTTATTCGATTCCGTTTTTATATTTTAAAGGCTTTCACGCTTTGCAGGCTTATCGTGTGGGCCACTGGTTGTGGACTCAAGGCCGTGAAGAGCTGGCGTTGTTTTTACAAAACTGTGTCTCTACAGAATTTGGTGTAGATATTCACCCCGCCGCTAAAATTGGCCACGGCATTTTGATGGATCACGGCACCGGTGTGGTTATTGGTGAAACGGCGGTGGTTGGTAATAACGTTTCTATATTGCAGTCGGTAACACTGGGCGGTACCGGTAAAGAAGAAGGTGACCGTCACCCGAAAGTGGGCGACGGCGTGTTAATCAGTGCCGGTGCAAAAATTCTGGGCAATATTAAGATTGGCAGTGGCGCTAAAATTGGTGCGGGCAGCGTGGTATTGCAGGATGTTGAAGCGCATACCACGGTAGTGGGTGTGCCAGCCAAGGAAATTGGTCGCCCAACCTCAGACCAGCCAGCACTGGAAATGAATCACGGCTTTACTTGTGATATGGATTGCGATAAATAAGGATTATTGGCAGCGGGGCTTTTTGCCCTGCTGGCGTGCTGCAGCGTACAAATCAAAAGCCACCTCCATATTTGCTTCTAAGCCTTTTATACGGCTTTGATTGGATGGGTGCGTCGACATAAATTCCGGCGGCGCACCATTCGAATTGGCTGCCATATTATGCCAAAGGGTCACGCTGGCACGGGGATCAAAACCGGCTTTTGCCATTAGTTTTAAGCCTATAATATCCGCTTCGGTTTCGTGGGAACGACTAAACGGTAGTGCTACGCCGTATTGCGCGCCAACACCCATTGCTGCCATGACCATTGCCCCCCTTTCTGTTCCCTCCAACAGCGTACCCAGTAATTGCTGAGTAGTTTGTGAAGCATACTGAATCGACACCCGCTCGTTACCGTGCTGGGCTAGTACATGGCCGATCTCATGGCCAACAATGGTGGCTAGTTGGTTTTGGTCATTGGCGACTTTTAAGATACCGGTATGAATACCAATTTTATTGCCGGGTAAGGCGAAGGCGTTGGCGCTGTCGTCTTTAAAGACGACGACTTCCCAGTTACGTTTTTGAGCGCTGGGGAGTGCTGCGATTACACCATTGGCAACGCAGTCTACATATTGATTGGTGGCGACGGCTTTTTCGACTTCGGTAGTTTTTTTCATTTCCGTGAAAGCGGCGACACCCATTTGGTCCATTTCGGATTCTGGCATTAACAGTAATTGTGAGCGACCGGTTGGGGAGGTGGCACAGGCGGCGGTGGCCAAGGCTAAAACAAGGGTGACAATACGTTTCATAAGAGTTGTCCTGTGACCGTAAAATAGTCTGAAGGTTTATCTAACTAAATTTTATAGCGATAGCCGGGAAACAACAATTTTCTTGTTAAAAAATAAGCTGTCATTCCCGCGAAGGCGGGAATCCAGTGC
>JAAELM010000132.1 GCA_024226635.1 Oceanicoccus sp.
ACCGGGCAGATTATATCTGGGCAAACGCGCCATACAAAAAACCCTATTGATGGAATAGCGTTGAGAATACACCAATAATTTTCTATTATCTACGTGTCTGACCCCTTGTTTCCTACAATAACTAAAGCGTTGTAAATATTTTTATTTCCCATAGCTGGTTGCGCCTAACGCCTTTGTAACTGGCTAATTTAAAGCGTGGACTTTTGCGGTAAAGTGGCGCAGCCACTGCAAAAGGCCCACAAAATTGTTATAGGCCTTTTACTCGTAATGCGTCCATAGCCGCAATACTTTGACAGCCTTTTCCTCTTCTATAACTTGATACACTAGCCGATGCTGAATATTTATTCTTCTTGAGTACGCGCCATCGAGATCACCAACTAACTTTTCGTAAGGTGGCGGATTTTGATAAGGGTTTACTTGGACTACTTCAAGTAGCTCAAGAGCTTTAACTTTGAGCCCTGCCGAAGCCAGCTTCTTTGCGTCTTTTTTCGCCTGCTTGGTATAGTAAATTTGCCACATCACCAATCAAGATCCGTTTCACAGTCACCAAGGTTGGTATCCATTCCTTCCCGAATAGACTCTCGCATTCCCGGAACAGAAAGCAAAAAGAGGGTTTCGTTTATTGAAGTCCAATCATCTTCTGACAGAAGCACTGCATTACCTCTTTTACCCGTAATAACAATAGGTTGATGTGTTTGGTGGGTTTCATCAATTAAGTTGTAGAGCTTAGAACGTGCTTCTGTTGCATTTAATGTGGTCATATTTTCACCTCCAGAAGCCAAAGCGTACGCTTATACGTCCGCCCCGTCAATATTGGTCTATAACGCCGCGCTCAACTGCGACAAAATGTGTAGGCCGTTTTTTGGCCGGAGCTTTTTGGTGTCAGATTGCAGCGCTCTGGATCGATAAGTACCTGGATGAGACACGGCCAGAACTGGCCTGTGGTCGGGATGAAGGACGACTCTTCCTGAGTCGATATGGTGATGCCATCAGCCCCAACGGACTGACGGCCCTGGTCAGCAACCACATCGACAAAGCTAACATCGGCAAGTGTTGAAGCTGTTGTCACCTGTTCCGGCACACCATGGCCACCCTGATGCTGGGGCATGTGAAGTTGGATACCACCCAGATCTATGCCCGGGTGAGCATCAAGAAGCTGAAAGAGGTGCATTGTACTGACCCATCCTGCGAAAGCCAGTCGTACCAAGAATATTGATGTGACAATCGAGGAGCCAGATACAACCGAAGAAGCCTTATTCTCTGTTTTAGCTGCTGAACATGATGAAAATCAGCAATAACAATCATTTCTAATGATTGCTAAACTAGGTGCATGCAAACGTCAAGAAAGTAGGTTTAAACTATGAATGTATCTCTTACTCCAAAGCTAGAATGTTATGTATAACAAAAGGTTGGGACAGGAATGTATAACTCTGTTAGCGAGGTGATGCGTGAAGCCCTTCGTCTACTGGAGGAGCATGATGCTCTAAAAGATATAAAATTGGCTGCCTTGCGTCGTGATCTTCAAGAAGGTATAGATG
>JAAELM010000133.1 GCA_024226635.1 Oceanicoccus sp.
ATTGAATGACCAAGCATTCTCGCCTAAAGATAAATCAGCATTCGAAGCAGAGCTACGAATTGCCCTTGAGAAAGCATTTAATTCGTTAATCATTGATATGAAGGAAGAACTGCGAGCAGATTTCTCCTCTCAGTTTGACAGCGCTATTTTAGAGCTTTCAAAACATGACCCAATACTGAGGGATCCCCACGAATTTAGCATGTAATCTTGCTCATGCAAGCTTCAGCGGTGAGTTCATCAAGCCAGCGGATCGTCTTTTTCCACTGATGCAGGGTAAATCGCATTGAGGTGTTAAAAGCTCTCAAGCCAAGAAAGTGAAAGGATAGTACGGATTTTGTTTCGGTATTTGCCTGAAAGCGTCGATGCTTGTTACTGACAACTAATAGCATGCCCAACAGTACAGCCACTAACGAAGCCAGTGTGGTAAGCAAGACCAGAACAGTAATGCGTGTCTTGGTTGTGCTGCGATTATTTTCATACCCCAGACCAAAGCGCGTGCTTTTCATATCCCGAAAGCCTTCTTCTATTTGCATGCGCTGGCGATAAATATCGATGACTTGTTTAGATAAGTGACGATGGTAGGGCAATGACGTCGCCAGTAGCCACGGATCTCTTGCGCCATCAGCATATTTCAATGAATTGGTATCCCGTTGGCGCGAGCCATTGGCATTAAACGCTCGTCGACCTTTCGCTTTCTCTTTAACCAACACCAAGGTACAGGCAAAAGGTCGTGACTTGACGATAAGCGCGTTATCAAATCGCTTGGGCCGTGTTGTAGCCTTTAGATAAAGCTCAGCGATAGATTGCCATTCATTACCGCCATCCAGCGAATATAAATGTGGCTTTCGCACACGTCCGACAATATGCCATCTCAATGCCTGCACTTCACGAAACCACGGCGATTTGTAGCCCGCATCAGTGACAATAATGGGCTGGCAGGTATCCGGTAAGAGCGTGTGCAATATCTCTAAAAAGTCTCTATGTGTAGTCGCTTTTGCACTGGCTTTTCTATCATGCACTTCCTGATAAAGGGTAATAGGCCGCCCTTTAACGACAATTGCGGCGCGAAGTAAAAAGTGCTTTTTGCACTTATCCAAATCTGACCAGTCAACGGCAATGACAGGATGTTTACAGGTACAAAATAACCGGCAAATCATTGCATAGATAAACGGTACTTCACGCTGGAGGTGACCATTAGATAACAGCCGGTCAGCCCGCTTAATACGGTGTTTCTCATAGGCATTGGAACGGATACCGCGCCCCATACTGGTCACAGTGGCCGAACCGCTCTCAATCAAGCTTCGCACACAGGCGACAACGGCCTGTTTGCGGGTTTTATGCATTTTATGGCTGACAAAAGAGACAAGATTGTTCAATATAGAGCGTGCATTCATGGTGTTTTCTGTGTTGGTTTTTTTTGGCGAAAGATCTGATCACCAAATGCCATGAATGTTCCCTAACTCTTTGACTTTATTTTACTATTCGTGGGGATAGCTCAGTACTAAACCACTTCTAAAACTATGCAAGCAAATTTATCTGCGTGGTTAGCGCGGCAATTTCGGCAACCGCGCAAAATCGCTGATTGCTTGGTATGATACAGGCAGGCCGTATTTATCAGTAAAGTAACCAACACATGACTCTGCTTCGCACCGCTGTTTTTTACATATTTATTTTTACACTTGCTGGCTGCAACAATGACAGTCTGCCAACCATTGGCCGCACTCATGGTGACTTCCCCATGAAATCGCTGCTGAATTACGACGACAACGAAAAGTGTTATCGGTTTTCACAAAATGTGTTGTTTGAAGCACCGTTTGCTGACGGCATGGCTTACCTGAAGAATCGCTGTCTGGAGGCTGACAAAAAAATTGGCAGAAAGACCGCTAAGGAAGTCTCTGCGCTACACGTTTCACTGACTTACAACGGCGAATATTACATCGTGAAAGGCGGTTACTAACGGGGGCAATCCAAATATCACCTCAGGCGTATAAATGTTTATAGACGACATCAAAACGCTACGCCTGACCGGGAGATATTTTACTTTGGACGCTTCACAGTGGTTACACAAACAACCACAAGGACTCTATTGTGAACCTGCCGACTGTTACATCGACCCGCTTCACCCCGTAGAGCATGCATTAATTACCCACGCGCACGCTGACCATGCCATTGGCGGGCATCAATCGGTAACCGCCACAGCAAGTACGCTGGCTATTATGCAAACCCGCTATGGTGAAGACATGGCTGGGTCTACGCAAGCAGTAAACTACCACGAACAAATTACGCTGGGTTCACCGAACGACCCGGTTACCTGTGTGTTTTATCCGGCAGGCCACATTTTGGGTTCAGCGCAAATCCTGCTTTGCTATCGGGGCACCCGGGTGGTGATATCCGGCGATTATAAGCGACAATCAGATCCTACCTGCCTCCCGTTTGAACCCGTGCCTTGTGATGTGTTTATTACTGAAGCCACCTTCGCACTGCCGGTGTTTAAGCATCCTGCTATCGAGCAGGAAATGGCAAAGCTGCTGGACTCATTGGCTGTTTTTCCGGAACGTTGTCACCTTGTTGGCGTTTATGCCTTGGGAAAATGTCAACGGGTCATACTGGCATTGCGGGCGATAGGCTATACCGCGCCCATTTATCTGCATGGCGCGCAGCGTAAACTGTGTGATCTATATGAATGCCAGGGCATTGAACTGGGTGAGTTAATTGACGTCGCCGAGGTGAGCGACAAGCAATCACTGGCTGGCAATATTGTGCTGGCACCGCCTTCTGCATTGAGTGACCGCTGGTCACGTACCCTGCCTAATGTGAGGCGAGCCATGGCGTCAGGCTGGATGCAAATTCGCGCCAGAGCCAAACAACGGCAGGTTGAACTTCCGTTGGTTGTGTCGGACCACTGTGACTGGCAAGCACTACTCGACACCATTGAAGAGGTTAACCCGAATGAAGTGTGGATCACTCATGGCCGTGAAGATGCGCTATTGCATGCGTTAACACAGCAAGGCCGAACAGCTCAGGCTTTGAGTATGGTTGGTTACGAATCCGATACGCAGGATTAGCCATGCAAGCATTCAGTGAGTTACTCGAAAACCTCTACTACACCACAGCCAGCAATGAGAAACAGCGGTTGCTACTGGCATACTTAAAGAATACACCCGACCCGGATCGCGGCTGGGCCATTGCTGCACTGGCCGGCACGCTGCGCTTTGAGTTTTTTAAACGACATACTGTAAAACAACTTATGCTGAGCCGGGTTGACCCGGACCTGTTCGCGATGAGTTATGACTACGTGGGCGAGGTCAGTGAAACGGTGGCGCACCTATGGCCTGACGCTACCGAGCAACCTGTAACGTTGCCGACGCTGAACGAACTGGTAACCGCCTTCCAACAGGTGTCTAAACAAAAAGTTAGCGCACTTCTTGCCGACTATCTGTCGATTATGACGCCACCGCAACGATGGGCGCTTCTCAAATTAGGTACACGGGGACTGCGCGTCGGTATGTCGGCACGCAGTGTGAAGAAAGTCCTGGCGAGCTATGGCAATGTGCCGGTCGAAGATATCGAACAACTGTGGCACGCCCTTTCTCCTCCCTATGCTGAATTGTTTGCCTGGCTGGACGGCAAACAACCTAAACCCGATATATCCAACGCAGTGACCTTTCACCCGGTGATGCTGTCACACCCGGTACAAGATGACGAACTTGAGGCTATTAAAGCCCAACCTGACGAATGGCAAATTGAGCACAAATATGACGGCATTCGCGTACAGTTGGTGTGTAATACCAATGGGAAAGCCATATACAGCCGCACCGGCGATGATATCAGTCACGCCTTTCCCGATGTGTTGGAACAGCTTCATTTTCACGGCGTGGTAGACGGTGAATTACTGATCATGAAAGACGGTAATATCGATAGCTTTAACGCGTTGCAACAGCGGCTCAACCGCAAGAA
>JAAELM010000134.1 GCA_024226635.1 Oceanicoccus sp.
CAAGGATTGACACCAATGCCATTAACATCGCTCGCTTGTGGAAGTCAGCATCAGCTCTTTTGGCTAAAGCAAATCCATAAAAGATTATGGCTATGTTCCTTTAAATTGTTGCTATGCTGTATAAGTAACCAGTATTTAGGTAATGGTTATGACACCAGCAAAATTTAAAAAGCTTTTATCAGAGTTAGAACACTTAACCGATACCCAAGTCAGACGGGTGGAAACGTTTTTAAAAGGCGATGATGCCGTTCAGCCCATAATTACAGAGCTTGAACAGCGAATGGTGGATGCACCTGAATGTCCTCATTGTCATAGTAGTCTTATTAATAGGCATGGTAAGGCTGGCAGCATGCAGCGATATCGTTGTAAGAACTGCCTCAAGACATTTACCGCGACAACGGATACGCCACTGGCCAGATTAAGACATAAGGAGAAGTGGCTCGATTACCTGCAATGCATGAACAGTGGAAAGGTACTTAGGGAGTCAGCTAAAGAATGCGATATCAACTTAAAAACGTCGTTTAGGTGGCGTCATCGCTTTCTTCAGTTGCCTGCCACGCTCAAGGCGAGCTTACTCGAGGGGATAGTGGAAGCAGATGAAACCCTGTTTGCACGCTCTGAAAAAGGTAGCAAAACGCTTGATAGAAAACCGAGAAAGCGAGGAATGAGAGCAAAGAAACGAGGGCGTTCAAAGGATGATTGGGTGCCCGTGTTAACAGTACGTGATAGAGGGAAACACACATATGAAGCGATCCTTCCCAGTGTTTCCAGCAAACAGCTTAATGACGAGCTGAAAGGGAAAATAGAAAAAGACAGTGTATTGTGCAGTGATGGTTTCAAAGCTTATATCAAGTTTGCACAAGGTAATGATTTAATCCACAAGCGACTGAATGTGGCCGCAGGTGTAAAGGTGATAGATAAGGTGTTCCATATACAAAATGTCAATGCTTACCATAGCCGTTTAAAAGAATGGTTACAGCGATTTCATGGTGTGGCCACGAAATACTTAGATAATTACTTGGGGTGGTTTAGGTTTTTGGATACTCAAGAAAACCCTAACAAAAACAATCTGTTTAAAGCTCAACAACAGTTAGCTGGAACATAGCCATTTCATTTACGGCTTTATTTTTGGCAATAACGTTAAGACTTCATGCTAGTCATCGTCAGCAACTCATGGACCGTTTTTCTGAAATTGAGCAACGTTCATTAGACTGGTTTAGGGTTGTACTGCTAATTTGGGGTGCTGCCTGGCTAATGTATGCTGTTGAATTTTCCCTCGGCGCGTTGGGGTGGTTTTGGTTTGGTTCGGGTAGAGTACTGCCACTTTTTGAAGCCTTAGTGCTCGCTATGTTTATCCAAAAAGCCCTAAGTCAAAAAGTGCTTAGCG
>JAAELM010000135.1 GCA_024226635.1 Oceanicoccus sp.
ATTAATATCTGTCGTATTTGATAACCGTTACCCAGCGGGTCGCTGTTTAGCGGGTCCAGAAAGGCCGTAATGCGGGCCATGCGATAGGCCGAGCGTGTAATCAAAGAGGACAGGGTAACGCTCCCCAAAATTCCACTCAGCATAATTTGCCACAGGTTTCCCCCGGCAATAAAGAACATAGCCAGGGCAGTGCTGGCGATAAGGATGGCTGTGCCCAGGTCTCGCTGCAACACGATTAAGCTGGTTACCAAGCCTAATAGAATGGCAAAAGGTATCAGGCCATAACTGACTTTGCGAATTCGCTCGCCCTTGGACGAGAGCCAATCGGCAATGTAAATAATAATCGCCAGTTTGCTCAACTCCGACGGCTGAATAGAGCCATTAAAAAGCCAGCGTTGCCCGCCAAAACGCACGTCGCCAATCACCAGCACCAGCCCCAATAACAGTAAGGTGACGGCCATAATTGGGATGGAGAATCGCCGCCAGGTGTGATACTCAGTCTGGGCAAAAATAATTAGCGTCAACAAGCCCAATCCTGTCCACAGAAGTTGGCGAATAAAATAGTAGGTGGGCTGATCGTGTAACTGATAGCCTAAGGCAAATGTGGCGCTATAAATCATCATCAAGCCCACAATAAGCAGGGCGGCGATGGTGATGATCAGTAAATAATCAAATTTATGGATATCTTCAGCTTTTGGTTGGCTCATTTCTAAAACGTAAAACGTAATGATTTATTGCATAATTAGACGTTACCTGGTTAACTTGCGTTGTGGGCAAGAATTA
>JAAELM010000136.1 GCA_024226635.1 Oceanicoccus sp.
CCTGGGTAATTCCGGCTGCCAGCATGGAGACGTAGTAGAGGAGTATCCCCAGGATGCCAATCCAGAAGTGGGCGTTTGCCATTTTCTTACTGTATAGTTCGGTGCTCCATAATTTTGGAACGATAAAATACACCATTGCAAATGTCAGAAAACCGTTCCAGCCCAGTGTCCCTAAATGCACGTGGCCGACAATCCAGTCAGTGTAATGGCCCAGTGAATTTACAGATTTTATTGATAAAAGCGGGCCTTCAAATGTTGCCATCGCGTAAAAGGTTATGGCCGCAACCATAAATTTTATGATAGGATCTCTTCTCAGCAAATCCCATGAGCCGCGGAGTGTCATTATCCCGTTAACGGCTCCGCCCCAACTTGGCGCCCAGAGCATTACACTGAAAACTATACCCAACGTCTGAAGCCAGCCTGGTAAAGCAGTGTTTAAGAGATGGTGAGGGCCTGCCCAAATATACATAAAGATGAGAGACCAGAAATGCACGACTGACAATCTATAACTGTAGATTGGCCTGTTTGCGGCCTTCGGCATATAATAATACATCAGGCCCAGGAATGGTGTAGTCAGGAAAAA
>JAAELM010000137.1 GCA_024226635.1 Oceanicoccus sp.
CGCAGGTTTAATAATTGAAGCAACGGCAAAGTCTGGCACAGTGGGTGATGTGTGCGATATCTTTTTAGGACCAGGCAAGTCTGTACGTTCGGAGATAGTTGGATTCAGAAATAATAAAATTTTGTTGATGCCCTTAGGGGAAACAGTTGGTGTGGCACCTGGCAGAAAGGTCAGATTAAATCCGGAACCATTAAAAATCCCGGTAAGTAATGCTTTGCTGGGAAGGGTTTTAAATGGACTGGGAAACCCGATTGATAGTAAACCCTTTATTTTTTCAAAACATACACGAAGTGTTTATAACACACCACCAAATCCATTAAGCAGGCAGCGGATTACTGAAAGGCTCGAAACCGGGATTAGGGCAATAGATGGGTTAATCACTTTAGGCAAAGGGCAGCGTGTTGGTATTTTTGCGGGCAGTGGTGTAGGCAAAAGTATACTGCTAGGGATGATGGCCCGCTACACCGATGCTGATGTTAATGTAATTATTATGGTGGGCGAACGTGGACGTGAGGTTAGGGATTTTATCGAGCGTGATCTTGGTGAAGAAGGCCTTAAAAAATCTGTTGTGATTGTTGCTACATCAGATCAGGCTGCAACTGTGCGAATTAAAAGCGCCTTAATCGGGACGACGATTGCAGAATATTTTCGTGATAAAGGCAAAAATGTTTTATTGCTGATGGACTCACTAACACGGGTTTCTATGGCCCAAAGAGAAATTGGACTGGCTATCGGTGAGCCACCAGCCTCAAAAGGCTATACCCCTTCGGTGTTTGCTTTAATGCCCCGTTTACTAGAGCGGGCGGGCAACAGTGATAAAGGCAGTATTACAGGCTTGTACACTGTGCTTGTTGATGGTGACGATATGGATGAGCCAATTGCCGACGCAGCACGTTCAATATTAGACGGCCATATTGTTTTGGCCAGAAAATTTGCCACAAAAGGTCACTATCCTGCAATAGATGTTTTAGAAAGTGTAAGCCGTGTCAAAAATGAGGTAATGACGGATAACCAGAAAACGATTTCTTTAAAAATACTAGATC
>JAAELM010000138.1 GCA_024226635.1 Oceanicoccus sp.
CAGGTAATAGCCTATGAATATCTTAATACTTGTGGGGATCCCACAGAGTCTGCCCCCGATATTCCCGTTACCTCGAAGTCAAAAATGACTCCCGACCCCTTTTCTTCCCTATGCAAAACACAAGACCGCTGACCCTTAAAGGGGTGCGTCCCCTTTTCCCCAGTAATACCAGTCTGACCCCTATTTTTCCGGTCTGACCCCTATTTTTCCGTGAGCCAAACAGGATGATAGAGACAAAATAATAAAGCTCTGCGTGAGCAAGCGCTTTATTTTAGGCCAACCCATTTTGGAGAACGATTATGCAAACCGCTAAACAAGATGCCATTAACACTATTCAGCAACTACCTGACAATGCTGATACCGAAGAAATGATTTACCGGCTTTATGTGCTGGAGAATATTCGTCGTGGTCAGCAGGATGCTGCCGAAGGCAAAACCCAGACCGCTGAGGAGGTGTTGAAGGATATTCAATCATGCTGAAGTGGACGGATCACGCTAAAACTCAGGTTCGTCATATCCATGATTATATTGCCCAGGACTCTAAGCTGTATGCCAGGCGGGTCAGTGAAGAGTTGGTTAAAATTTATTAGATTGCCGTGAGCCTCTAACCCCATGATCTCCGTAAAATCGGTTCGACCGTGATTCGAGACAACCACTAACTTTAACCAACGAGCTTCCACAGGCGAGTCAAATTTGAATGTGGTAAAGCGGCCACTGGCTGCGGTTAGTTTGAGTGGTTTACCATAACCCGTATTAGCGGCTTCGGTGGGTGCATAGAGGTTGATCTCTTGAGCTGAGATACCCGGATAATCTCTTTCCTCAGTACCTGTGTTATCAATCACCAGGGTGTCTATTGCATAGGTTTCCACCAGCTCTATTACAAAACGATGAGGAAATGCGGAGTTTTTGGCACTTGCCCAGCCATGTTGAAAACCACCATCCAGCAGATTAAGGGCATACCAACCAGAGTATTCACTTGAGTACTCCAGCATCACCGCCCCAGAAGCAAGATTCAACAGATCAGGTCGCTGCTCTTCAATAACCCCC
>JAAELM010000139.1 GCA_024226635.1 Oceanicoccus sp.
AGCTGGCTTAGCAGTAAACAGCTACTTGCTCCCCCCACCAAGGCCTATCCCCAGCTTTGCTTCTATGTTATACACTCGTTCCAGCATATCATGCTGAGATTTGATCCGTGACAGTTGGTTCACCATTGGCGCCCAACCCCACCACCATGCGTAATCCTGCTGGCCGTGTGCCACACCTTTGTAACCTTTTAGCGCGTACCAGAACCACATATTACCATACTCAGTTTCAATTTGGCTAGGGTTGCCGTCGTCAGATCTGAAATTAGCATAAACACCAAGTATTGGGCCGATCACAGGGACTTTACCTTTAGCCATCTTAAACGCCTTGAAAACGCCTTCACCAAGTAACTTTACTCCCAGCTTGTCAGCAAGCACATCGCCCATAGGATAAGGAGCTCTGGCATTTACATCAATCCAGCCCTTCTCAAAACCCTCCTCTACCAGTAACTGAGCTTCATCACGCTTCCGATACGCGGCAAACATATATTCATCAAGGGCTTCAAACCATAATCTTGAAAACCGCCCGCTATGACAATTACTGCAAACTTCTAACCATCTTTCGAGCTTTCTTTTGTTTTCGCCATCATAAAGATCTATCTTTTTGTTCAACGGTGGAATATTAATCCCATAAGGATAATCCTTCATGCTGGACTTATAATCTACCTGGACAGGAGGGAACGTACCCATTCGCCAGCGTCCCTTGGATGTTACATTATGCCCCCACTTCCCCGTCGTGTTATTATACATGTGGCATATCTGGCAAGTAGGAGCACGCATTTCCGGTCCGCCGAGCTCTAAATCATTCAAACCTTTATCGAAAGCCCAGGCATCACCTTCCATAGCGTATATTACGCCCATCTTTGATTCCCTGTAAGTTTCAGCATCAGGATGATCCGC
>JAAELM010000140.1 GCA_024226635.1 Oceanicoccus sp.
CCTTTTCAAATAATTCTGTCCAATCATTTCCTTTAGTGTGCCTGAACAACTGCATGCCAGGATACCATGGGCTGTCATTACGGTTGAGCAGCCAGCGCCAATCCGGTGCAAAATGCAATAGTGTCCACACCGGTTTACCAAGAGCTCCGGCTAAATGTACTACTGCGGTGTCTACTGAGATAACCAGGTCCAGATATGCAATAGCTGCCGCTGTGTCGGCAAAGTCATTTATTTCATTGTCCAGGTTTATTATTTCCAAACCTTTGGGTGGATTGTTTGCTTCAGCAGAAGCCGGTCCCTTTTGGAGACTATAGAAGGATGTTCCTGGAATTTCCATCAAAGGAGCGAAGTCGGTTAGGGTACAGGAGCGGATGTGGTCTTTCTTATTGTGGCGGTTACCAGACCATACTATACCAACCTTAAAACCGTTATCTTTGTCAAAACGCGTGCGCCATTGTTCTATCAGCTCAGAGTTAACTGTAATGTATGGTATACCGGATGGTATTGAATCCAGAGTAGTGCCAAAAATTCCCGGTAAACTCAGCAGGGGAATATGGGTATCATATTTAACAGTTGGCTTAGGAGCTCTTTCTATAATATTATTGATTCCAGCGCTGTTTTTCAGTAAACGTGTGAGATTTGGTAGACACTCGAATATTACATTTCTGCCTTGTGCCTGTATCATTGGCAGGTAGCGTATAAAATGAATAGTATCTCCAAAACCCTGTTCAGTATGTACAAGTATGGTTTTACCGTTGAGCGTGGAACCATCCCATACAGGTTTGTGGAAGTCTCTCAGCCTATGGGCTTTTGTTTTAAGCCTCCATTCATATTCAGGCCAACCTTTTTTATAATTGCCGGTTAACAATAATGTGAAAG
>JAAELM010000141.1 GCA_024226635.1 Oceanicoccus sp.
CAGCTCCTTACTAACAGATAGAGCTTGAGCCGCAAAAGCTTCATTAGCTTCAATTAATTCTACATCACTTAGGTTCCAGCCAGCTCTATCCAATGCTAGTTTAACAGCGGGAATGGGACACCTGTTCCCATAATTTCTGCGCCTTACGGCAACCCAAAGCCGCATCCCGGGGCAGCAGCTCATGCACAGCCTTCAGTGCAGCTATAATGAGCAGGATAACGTTGTCAGCAAAAAATCCGGCGATATCCTCACCAGCTACGGTTATGACGAAGCCCACCGTCTGGTTGAAGTGGCGCAAAATGGAGAGCTTGCGGAACACTACCGGTATGACTCGGTGAACAATCGTTTGGGTTCACACCTGGAGGATACCTACCATCACGATGCCAACAACCAGCTGGTCAAGGTGGGTGGTTCCAGCTACGAGTATGATAGAGATGGCAATACCACTCGCAAGGTTACTGCCGACGGGAGCGCAACCACCTTTCAGTAAAATTTGGCAAACAGGCTTAGTGAAGTGAACACAGGCAGTACCGCGGCAAGCTACTACTACGACCCGGCCTCATACCCTCCCTCAGTGTTACTATTTTCAATGTTAATATCTTCTAAGTCAACTATGCC
>JAAELM010000142.1 GCA_024226635.1 Oceanicoccus sp.
GGTGGGAATTGAACTTTTGAGTTCTCACCCACAGGGTAACAATAACCAATTTTAGTATTTATATACCTCCCAAGGTTTCGGATTTATCTCGGCACGAAAAACGATTGGTTAGCATATTTTATACTATTCCTTTTCTTTTGTTTCTTCCATTTTCTTTTTTAAATTGTCTATTGTCTTATTTACTTCTTTTTCTGCTTTCTCATAGGCTTTATCAATCTCTTTTCCAGCTTTTTCAGCACTACCTTCATTTTCACATCCTGTTGTCGCAAAAGCAAAAATAGCACTCAAGAAAAGTACAACTATTTTTTGTCTCATAATTATTTTCTCCTTATTTATTTTTTGCCACTACCCATACACCATGAACGATACCTGGGATGTAACCAAGAATAGTTAAAATGATATTTATCCAAAAATGTTTACCAAGCCCAACCTGAAGAAAAACACCTAATGGTGGAAGTATGATTGCACATATTATTTTTAATAATTCCATAAACTAACCTCTGTATTATTTGTTCAATCCTAACGCCCGCCGTTGTGCCGCCCAGAGACGAGCTCAGTAAAAGGCAAGCCTCGCGGCAAAAACCCAGCTCAATGGGTCGGCACCAACGGCATTGTTGGGACGCTGGCCGCTACTCAGCACCTGATACTGACTTTGGAAACCGCAACCAATTGAAAATGCTACTATCGAACTTCTTGCCCTAGCTAGCCGTGCAGCGCACGGGACAGGAGTTGGGTGTGCTCTGCCGTAAAGCGCAGTGCCACATCGGATTCAGCCGCAAATAAATCGAAGCCGTGAAAACCGTCTGCATAAACATGAAGTTCAGTCGGGACACCCGCTTTCATCAGACGTTGCGCATAAGCGATATCCTCATCACGGAACAAATCTGGAGTACCGACCCCAATATAGGTCGGCGGCAAGCCGCTCACATCTTTGGCACGGGACGCAGCAGCATATTCTGAGATGCCGTCAATGCCTGGCTCTTGTCCAAGATAACAACGCCACCCCACCAGATTATTGGCACGTGTCCAGAGAGGTGCATCTGGTACATCTGGCCCCGCCTGTTCAATATTTGTGTCATCGATCATCGGGTAGATCAGCAGTTGGTAGCAAACATCAACCTCCGCTCGGTCGCGGGCCAGCAAACCAAGCCCCGCCGCCAGACCACCGCCTGCACTCGCCCCACCGATGGCAATACGTCCCGAATTGATACCGAATTGCTCAGCACTGCCCGCCAACCATTTGAGCGCTGCATAACAATCGTCCAATGGTGCGGGGAAAGGATGGTCTGGTGCCAGTCGATATTCCACTGAAGCTACCACGCAGTTCAAAGCAAGGGCCATGCCTTTTGCCATCAGGTCATCTCTTTGAACATTGCCAAGGACATAACCCCCACCGTGAATCCATAGCAGTGCAGGTAGTGTGTCCGGGCGACTTTCAGGCTGATAAATGCGCACCATCACTTCTGGTGCGCCATTTGGCCCGGGCGCATGGTGATCACTGGTCACCACGCCCAGGACCTCTGGTGCCTCTGCCGCCATTGCAGCGGTCAGGCCATCCAGAAATTGGCGTGTTGCCGGAATATCATCGAGGGTGATACCGCCTGGTACCGCTTCCTCAAATTCAGCTAGTCCCTCCACTAATTGCGGGTCTGTAATAGGGTGCATTTTTATTTTTCCTTTGTGTGATTAGATGCTGTCCCCATCTGCATTTGCAGACAATCATATCATGGCAGAGCGCCCCAACGCCCGCAACAGGCGCAGTTTTGTAGTGAAGCCGCAGGCGTAGCGTAAAAACTGTCGCTCTGATTGCGATTGTTATGCGACGACATGCTAATAGTCAAACTCCATTAAAAGCAATGAACCCAGCATGCTTGATGATGGATCAACATGCAAAGCCATAAGTTTAGAATCTACACCAATAGGGTTTTCTCCAAAAGACTTATAAATTGCTGAGTCTTGGTTTCCAGAATAAACCATTAAAACCCTACCCTTGAGACATGATAAAGTGCCAACATACTCGTCTAGAACAGCTTCTTTAGCCGCACCCGGGCCCCAACGCCCAGAGAAACGGGTAGTTTTGGAGCGTAGCGGAAAAGCTATCCCGTTGACGCACTGGTTAGGTGACGACATGCTCATAAACTTAAATCTTATCGAGCAACTCATCCAAGCTAATGACTGGCTGGATGTCAATCTTTGCATCGAGTTTCGCAAATAACGGTTCATTTATTATAGCCATTTGAGAATGGTCAGATGCGTCGAAAATAATCGTACCTGCTCGACAGCCATCATCAAGATGAAAGTAGGCTGATTCAGGCTTAACTTTCTCTACTAGCTCCCTTAGTGCCAGCGCCATAGTTCCATCAGAAACAGCCTCATTCCCTTTCTGAACGGGAATAGAAAATCTCAATATTAGTTGCATGGGTTCCTCCTACCTTGTTTGATTGTTGGTTCCTATAGCTATACCGGGTCGGACCAAGATAACACTCATAGTTTTAGGTATTTAGTTTTAATAAATAAGTATTTACCGTGCTTAGAAAGCCCTTTTTGCCCCTAAAAAAGTACTGTAAGACGACGGAGATTCTTGTAATAC
>JAAELM010000143.1 GCA_024226635.1 Oceanicoccus sp.
GGTCTCTTCAAAAGCTTTATTTCATTGTTTAAGTAAAACATAACGATGTGTTTGAGTCGTTCGCTATGCTCATTGGGATCACCAACCTCGATACGGTTGCCGGAGCTTCAACACAATAATAGTGACAGCGACTATTTATCTAATAAGAGAATTCATGGTTAAACGAAACCTGCCAAATCAAACTAATGACCTCGCTTGCTCCGTACGAACCGCGTTAACAACCATCCGTATACTGCGATGTTAAACACTATGACAAAAGTACCAAGGACTATCTGTATTTCCCGGTTGAGATAGGCTGGATATAACACCGGCAGGAGGTAATGCTCGATGAAACCACCGGAATATCCAGCCAGGCCTCCCGCTTGCCTGAGTTGCTGCTCCCATGGAGTAAGCGGACACAACCACCCCTGGTATTCAATGAGCGCTCCCCATGCCGCAGCAGGAATATGTAAGAAAACAATCCACTGCCACTTTAACACCAGAAAAGCACCGAACACCACAAAGCAGACATACCCGAGGTGGAGAATTAGCAGTAAGTTTGCAGCGATCCAATAACACATACATCCTCGCTATTATTCCTCTAAAAACCATTGGTCCTTAATTTCTTCATGAAAA
>JAAELM010000144.1 GCA_024226635.1 Oceanicoccus sp.
GTAATCGTCGTTGTACCACTCCAGCTTGCATCATAGGTCACCTCACCTGTAGTGCTATTGATGGTATTGCCACCGGTAATGCTCGCTGCATCCAAGCTGTAGGTCATACCGGTAGAATTGGTAGAAGTGGCATCATAAGTTACACTTCCTGCTCCCTGGCATCGGGTGGAGGTAGCACCTAAGGTAAAAACAGGCGTACCGATAACAGTGCAAATGAAGAAGCTAAGGGACTGCACATCCGTTACCGTCCCTTCGTAGCCTTCTTCGGCGGTAGCAGGAATAGAATAGGTGCCGCTGGCGCCAGGCGTCCATGCTAATTCATAGGTACGGGTACAAGCGGAAGTAGCCACAGATGTAGCTGCCGTCGGTGTACCTGAAATATCAATATTCAAAGCGGTAATATCGCTAAAGCCAAAGGGATCGCTTACTACTGCCCTGGGGTAAACTGTTGTGCCGGGGATTTCGATAGTAGTAATACTGCCACCCGGATAGGCTGCGTCGTAAACTGCATAAGAGGTAATATCAATATAGGTGGAGGTCGGAAATTCTATTTTTGAAGGTTTTGTCTGACTGTCGTATTGGATGGTAAGAACTATTAATAATTCATTATTGGTGACTTCCAATTCTATTGCCTGCCCTGCCGGAACGGTAATGGCGCTTGCGGTCGTACCGGATAAAGTTAAGGTTCCATTGCTACCGCCGGTATATCCGGCATTGGTCAAATTTGCTATCGTAGTACCTCCGTACTTCATCACCGCAGTAATATTGGAACTTCCATTTACGGTTCCGGCGAGTACATTGAGGTACAGATCAGCGGTTATCGTTCCACCGGAGGGTAAATCCAAATCACTGCACATGGAGGAGGTTTGGGTGAAGGTAGTGGTTGGGTTTGCTGTCGTGGACGCAGGTTTTATCGCAACGGCTGTAATTGCCCATTTAGGAGAGGAAGCGGACCAACTCATCGTAACACTCCCGCTGCCTGTTTCCCTACTCATGCCACCGGAAACTTTACCACCTCCAGTACCGGAATGTATGAGCGTTTGCCCCGATCCTACGGAAACCCCACCGGCGTTTTCCACTGAGACCATATCAATGACCAAATCATCAGAGCCTACAGAGCTTACTGAAACGCTCGCACTACTGGACTCTCCGTTGTTACCATTCGGTGAGCCTAATGGAGTTGATTGATGTACATTGAAGAAATTAGCAGCAACAGCATAAAGCCCTTCAGGAGAACCCCCACCGTTTATAACTACATTGGCGGTCGTTGACGAACCAGGGTTGCTTCCCGGAGGCAGGTACCATATATCAGAGTATCCTTTAAAACCCGATTGATACTCAGAAATTAACCTGGTCAGATTTGTTCCGTTGAAAGTTACTGAATTGATATCACCGCCACTGCCATCCCGATATGCAATCCCTACTACCAAAAGCGGATCAATACTGCCTCCGAAAGTATGTGAAAAAGAAAGTGTGCTGCCGCCGGTTGACGCTTCGGTAGCGGTTTCAAAATAAACACTGGTTAGATTCGTCAGCGTTTCACTCGTTGCCGTTGTCCCGTCAGAAGTATTCACCGGGTCTATCCGATCCAGATCCTGGTCGGGGCTGCCGGAGCCATCGGTGCTGAGGTATAGTTGTTTGGTTACGGTCTGCGCTGACAACTCATTCCCTGTTCCAATAAC
>JAAELM010000145.1 GCA_024226635.1 Oceanicoccus sp.
AACTCGCCTTCAATGCGGGCCAGCTCACGGGTCAGGCGTAACTGCTGACGGGGGTGCAGGCTAACACACTCACTAATACCGTTAGCACCGGGAATAATTTTAAGTCCATGGGGGCCGTCGAGCATGATTTCATCAATATCTTTGGCCCCGTATAAAACATGCTCAATACTATATTCAGGGGCGATGCCCAGTAGAATATTGGCATTGGCCAAACCGGTATCGGCATCCAGCAGGCAGACCTTGGCCCCGGTCTTCGCCAAGGAAATGCCCAGATTAACAGCAATACTGGACTTGCCCACCCCGCCTTTGCCACTGCTTATTGCAATAACCCGGGGTAGATCTGCTTTACTATCCTTGGTGGACTGTGCTTTTTGCACTAACTCCCAACTCCCAATCTCTCAGCTAAACGTCGCATACTACCAAATAATCACTTCAACAGCGGGGCTTTTTACCATCTTCTTTTCAGTTATTTAATCGTATAATAGGTACTGAGCAATTTTTAATCAAACGGTGGCTAGTATGCTAGCCCTTGGCTATAATCATGGCATTAGAATTGTTATTCCGGGTTTCATATAAACAACCCAAATACACCCTTATTGTTAGTGCTTCACCAACAATAACAAAGCGATTTAAGCCGAAGGCATTTAAGTGGTAACAAAAACAGCAATAGACCAACTTCCAAGCTTGCCTCAAGTCTTGGTACAAATTCTCGATGCGGTACAAAAAGACAACGCTGACTACCAACGCATTGCCGATATTATTCGCCACGATGCGGGTATCGCAACCAACCTGGTTGCCGTTGCCAACTCCAGCTATTACGGAGCCAAAAATTGCGAAAGCATTGAACGCGCTCTACTCTTTCTCGGCACCGATGTGGTTAAAACCATTGTTATCACCGCATGCATCAAACAATTTTTTGGTCACTTCAACCAGCAGCACCAGCAATTCCTCAAACGCTTCTGGCGCCGCTCCCTAATCACCGCCAACTTTGCCCAGGTATTAGCCACGCTAACTAGCTATGCAGCCCCTGATGAAGCCTACCTTTGTGGTTTGCTAGCCGATGTCGGGCAACTGGTGACACTGACCAGTAACGAGCAGCAATATCTCGCCATGCTCGCCACCGTAAACAATGACCAGCAACTGCTAGCGGCTGAGCAGCAGCAATTTGATGCCACTCACTGCGAGATTGGTGCGGACCTGATTGATAACTGGGGTATATCCGGATTTATGGCTGACGCGGTGCGCTATCACCACGAAGCTGACCAGCTAATTCTGGATGCCCATCATCTGGTTAAGATCGTTAACCTGGCCAGCCAACTCAGCACAGCAGACGAGATTGACGATCAGGCCCTGGCCACAGCCGATAACCTGTTTGGACTGAACGAGTCACTCACACGGGAATTATTTAACCGCGTTAACAGCGATGTTGATGCCATTGCCAATAGCCTTGGCATTGATATTGCCGATACTGAGGTCACTGGACAGCGCTACCAGCAGGCGCACCAACAACTGGGCGAACGTCTGGGAGAGCTCGGTGAGCTTGCCCAGCTTAACGCCGCGCTATGGCAAGCACGCAGCCAGGATGGCTTACAAGAAGCCGCCCAGCGATCCTTATTCCTGACCCTGGGGATTTCTGGCAGCGTATTATTCCTGCTAGATGACGAAAGCCAAAAGCTCTGCTCCCAGACCTCTGGCCAGCAACCACAGGCCCCCAACCAGGCATTAAATTTTGAAATCCCGCTGGAAGTCGGTCGCAGCCTAATAAGCGATGCCTTTTTGAATAACAGCCAACAATCATCAACACAGACAAGTACCCTGACTGTTATCGACCGCCAAATGCTGCGCTATTGCCAATCCGATATTCTGGTGTGCTGGCCTCTGACTCAAAGCACCCCCGAAGATAACAAGGCCGTTGGTGTACTGGTATTTGCCTGTACCCAACAAAAGCTCAGCGAACTCGAACAGCGCTCAAACCTGGCCCGGCAAATTTGCCAGGAAATTGCCGGGGCTATTGCCGACAATCAACATCGCTTTGAACTCATTGAACAAGAAGGCCCCACCAGCTCGCAATACCAGCAGCATATCCGCGAAGCAGTGCATGAAGCCAGTAATCCGCTGAGTATCATTCGCAACTATTTAGAGATGCTGAAAATCAAGCTGGGAGATGAGCATGATGCCAATGAAGGGCTGGAACTGATTAAGGAAGAAATGGACCGCGTAGGTAATATTTTACTGCGACTCAAAGACCCAGGGGAAATCGCCGAGAGCGATACCAGCGTCAATATCAATCAGATCATTGAAACCACCGCCCATATTTTTGAAGACTCTATTTGCGTCACTAAAAATATTAGCCTTGAAAAACACCTTGATAGCTCCCTGGGTGACACTACTGGCAACCCGGAACACTTAAAACAAATACTGACCAACCTGCTAAAAAATGCCGTAGAAGCATTGCAGCCCGGCGGAAAAATTACTCTCAGCAGCGAAGCTTCTGTCAGTTTTAGTGGCCGCGACTTTGCCGCCATCAATATTGAAGACAATGGCCCGGGTATTGCGCCTGAAGTGAAGAAAAATTTATTTAGCCCTGTAGATTCCACCAAAGGCCAGGGGCATTCCGGTCTGGGATTAAGTATTGTGAAAAAATTAATCGACGACATGGACGGTTCTATTGTTTGCCGCAGCAACCCTGACAGCGGTACACAGTTTCAAATTTTACTGCCCAACTAAGTCGGGCCGAAGACATAATTATGAGTACTGCCGAAGTCAATAATAACAATAGCGGCGAAGCCCGCATCCTGTTAGCCGATGACGACCCTCGTATGCTTGACAGTTTAAGCAGCCTGTTAAGACTCTATGACTATCAAGTAGAAACTGCACTGGGCGGCCAAAATGCCATTAACCGCCTCTCCAGCGAACAGTTCGACCTGATTTTGCTCGACCTGAAAATGCCCGATGTCACCGGACATGATGTGATGAACTTTATGTCACAAAATAATATCAACACCATGACCATCGTAGTAAGTGGTGAAACATCCATGGACGATGTCAGTAAAGCCCTGCGCCATGGTGCCTATGATTACCTCAAAAAACCCTATGTACCTGAAGAGCTAACCGCTACAGTTAATAATGCGATACGCAAAAAGTTATTAGAAAAATCCAATCACCTGATGCAGTCGCGCCTTAACCAGTCAGAGCGACTACATCGCTTTATCGTTAACAACTCTCCGGATATTATTTTCATTCTGGATAACAAAGGGCACTTCAGCTTTCTTAACTACAAAATTGAAGCCTTGCTAGGCTACCCCAAGGGCAGTTTAACGGGCCAACATATCACCTCAATTATCGAGGAGGACGAACTCGAAAAAATTAATTATTTTTTTGAAAACTCCGTCAACACCTCCGGTATT
The DNA here is from genome assembly GCA_024226635.1 of Oceanicoccus sp. Lineage (GTDB taxonomy): Bacteria > Pseudomonadota > Gammaproteobacteria > Pseudomonadales > Dasaniaceae > Oceanicoccus. The sequence continues at coordinate 3,408 of JAAELM010000145.1, forward strand.
CAAACGATTGAAACGGTACTAAAGGCAAATACTAACAGCCGTTCCATCCGGCATTTTGAGCTATCCCTCTACCCTATCGAAGAAGATGATAACGGCAAACTCAATACCAACCAGCGCTACCGTATTTACGGCACCGCAAGGGATATCACTGATAGAATGGAGGCCGAAGCTTTTATTAACTTCCAGGCCTATCATGACTTATTAACTCGGCTGCCCAACCGCGCCTTATTTAAAGACCGTCTTAGCGTAGCCATTACTCAGGCACAGCGGAATAACACCGAATTGGCGGTGATGTTTATTGATCTCGATCGCTTTAAAATTATTAATGACTCGCTGGGTCACACCATGGGCGACCGCTTATTACAATCGGTCGCACAAAGATTGCAAGCCTGTATCCGCAAAGGAGACACTCTGTCCCGCTTTGGTGGTGATGAATTTACCCTGTTATTACCAGAGGTTAAAAACGCGGATGCCGCTGTGCATATCGCTGAGAAAATTCTTGTTGATATTAAAAAGCCCTTTCAGCTGGGGGCACGGGAAGTTTTTATTGGCGCAAGTGTCGGTATAGCGATATACCCGGAATCCGGTGATGATATGGATGCACTGATTAAAAACGCTGATATCGCCATGTACCGAGTGAAAAAGACAGGCAAGGATGGCTACCAGTTATTTAATAAAGAAATGCACAACGCCTCCACTGAGCGCCTAATGCTAGAGCAGGATATGCGTCGGGCTATTGATGAGGATGAGTTTGAAATTTGCTATCAACCACAAGTGGATACCGCCACGCAAAAAATTTATGGCGTGGAAGCACTCATCCGCTGGAACCACCCAAGCCTTGGCCGCCTGTCACCGATTGAGTTTATTCATATTGCGGAAGATTGCCGCCTGATTATAGAAATTGATAAACACACCCTGCGCAAAGCCTGCCGCGAAATCAGCCATTATCATAAAAACGGCATGCCGGAGCTAAGGCTGGCAGTCAACCTGTCACCGGTGATGATTGAAAAAGATACCTTTGTTGATGACATACTAACAACACTGAAAGAAGAGCAATATCCACCGTCTTTATTAGAGCTGGAAATCACTGAAAATATTTTGATGAACGACTCCAAAGACGTCAAAGAAAAACTGATACGCCTTGCCAACGAAGGCATTAACTTAGCCATAGATGACTTTGGCACAGGCTATTCATCCTTGAGTTATCTGCAAAACTTCCCGGTAAACACCCTGAAAATTGATCGCAGTTTTATCAGCGAAATCAAAAACTCAGAGGATGATGCCTGTATCGTGAATGCGATTGTGTCTATGGCCAAGGGCTTAAAAATGTCCATCATTGCCGAGGGTGTGGAGAATCAAGACCAGCACAGCTATTTAAAATCCCTGGGGTGCGATATCGTACAGGGTTATTTATTTGGCCATGCCACCAGCCTGGATCAACTAGCCCAACAATTCAGCAGCGATTTGGCCCTGTTAAAAGACGCCTCTATTTCCTAGGCTCTTTTTCGTTAGCCCTTTGTTACACAAGAAGTTGGGAACCTTAGCACTAACTACCCGTCTCAATAAGTTGACTCATGTGCACAAGGAGATACCCCATGAAAACACTCTTTCACACCACAATTGCTATCACCTTGGTCACTCTAATAGCAGCCTGCAGCCAAATCGCCGAACGAGGCCCCGTCAATAAGCAGGGTCTAACAACTCTAAACCACAGCACCTTTGACCAACTCGCCATCCGCAGCGGTACCGACTTTAGCCAATATCGCCAGCTTAAGATTGAACCGGTAACGGTTAGCTATGATGATAGCCGCCGCTACGATTCCCTGAACCGCAAAAAATCCGTATTTGAATTTGATGAGCGGGAGCTGGCCTTATTTAATCAACAATTCAGCAAAGGCTTAAGCGCAGCCTGGGGCGAGAGGTTTGGCTGGAAGCTAAGCGAAGAAGCCGGGGCAGATGTGATTATCCTAAAAGCTACCGTCACGGATCTGTATCTTTACGCCGCCATTAAAAACGATGAAATCCTACCCCATAAAGCCGCGACTCATGAAAGCAGCCGTATGGTCATCAAGCTGGACTTAATCGATGGTGAAAGCGGTGAGTTATTACTTCAAAGCAGCGGTAAAAAAACAACGGGGTTAACAGGCTCCGGGGTTAACACTATGACCCGCGTCAGCAGTGTAAGATATTGGAGCGATGCCTTTCAGGCGTTCCGCCAATGGGGTCATCTGCTAGCCACGCAGATTGAGGATATGACCAGCTCGTAACCTCCCACTAAACGTCATAACCGTCATAACCGTCATTCCCGTCATTCCCGTCATTCCCGTCATTCCCGTCATTCCCGTCATTCCCGTCATTCCCGTCATTCCCGCGCAGGCGGGAATCCAGCGCTGTTATTTCCGCTTTAGCGGAAATAACAGCATTAAGCATA
>JAAELM010000146.1 GCA_024226635.1 Oceanicoccus sp.
ATCTGGGTGTGGCCGTATCTAATCCGTCGTCCCCCGATACTAACTTGTTTGCAAACGACCATTTTGTTGAGGCCCAAGGATCTGGCCAGGAATACGATACGATACGCATGGGGACTGTCGTGCCCGTGCCCGCGGCAGTGTGGCTGTTTCCCTCAGCCTTAGGTCTAATGGGCGTCATGGCGAGGCGTAGAATGAAGGCATAAGCAGCAACATTTCGAATTGCAAACCCCGCCAAGTGCGGGGTTTGTTTTGCCTTATGCTCAAGGTCTGCTTCGTGCCGATAGCCGACCAAACGCCAGTGTCCGCTATCAGGAAGAGTAGCGGGTCCTGGGCGGTGTTGCTGGAAAACCTCATATTGCAATGCCAGCAGTTCTATCCGCCATTGGGCCGCGTCCCCCAAAGCAGACACTGATCTTGTGCGCCGCAACAGGCGGGAAGGTGCCCATAGCGGTCACTCAATCTTTAAAAAGAAAACCCCGGACTGGCCGGGGTCTTAATTGGTTTTCACGGGGATTCCGGCTGCCAACCTCTTGCGCCGGTAAGTTGTTCCGGCTAAGTCAAGAGTGGCAAGCTCTGGAACCCCCGCTACTAATACAGCGTCGTTACAGCATTAGCGATACGGCAGCCAGTATCAGTGAAACAGCCAGCAACACCATTCCAGCTTTTCTGAACTGCTGATGACGTTTAAGCAACTGCCTTTTATCAAATCCAATATATCGCGTCTCCCTTGGCTGTTCCGGGTAGTAAATTAGTGGCATTTTTTAATCCTGCTGAAACCTTCCTGCTAGGCCAAGGCCCATTAGGGCTAGAGTGGTTGGTTCTGGGGTGGGGACTCCCGAGTCTCCCTGCCAGCGACAAGGCTTAGGACACCTGGTCGCGCAATTGTTAGTCCACTCTATCCGGTTCGTTTCGGAACATAGAGGGATGAGGGATAGGAATTTTCTTTTATCGGCCATGGGATCGAAAGCTGTTAAATGACCGTTTCTGCGCTTGCTGTTCGTTTGCGGTATTTCAACACCCTAAGCTTTTCCATCCGGTCGTGAAGAAGCTGTTTCAGAAAGGCATGGGCACTTTTGCCCGCCCGGTCCAGCGGATCAGTGGGTTCACTTATAATCTGGGTGAGCCCGGAGATTTCTCGCAGGAGTCGCCTTTCATGTGTAACTACTACCATTGGCATAGCCATATTACCTCGATAACCGATCATTTCCGTCCCTTAGTGTGTGGATTGCAAGTCTTATGCCGTTCTCAGTAAACGTATATATTTCAATGAGATAGGGTAAGGTCATGAATGACTGCGTAGAAAAGTGTAAAAAATCCCGACGATCGCTGTGGTGCAGTTCACAGAAAAACCACGATACATTTCACATTTTATTACCCACCATTCGCTCAAGGAGATATTTAACGCTGGGAATCAGTCGGTTAGATACGCAACAGGAATAAGAAGTAAAGTGTAAAGAATTCCGACACCACCCCCCTCCGTTTCAGCGCCAAATGCCAATAAACAATCAGCCTACAGGCATAACCAACTGTTTATGCGAGGGAAAGCAGGAATATTGAAAGTGTAAAGTTTTCCGACATTCAGTATTATATTCCGCTGAATGTCTGCTCATAGGGAGTATCCCCGCCCCAATCAAGAGGCGGGGTGGTGTAGTGTAACGCGCCATTTGGTTTGCGAAACAG
>JAAELM010000147.1 GCA_024226635.1 Oceanicoccus sp.
ATCTATAGAAAAAGACTTATCAATACTACAAGTCCCGTAGGGACGAAATAGAAAAAGCGTAAACTACTTTTATATTATTTTAAAGAATGCCGAATGTTGCAATAAACTTCATTTTGTATTTGTATTAACCTACTCTCAAACTATTAATGAGGTAAACAATGAATAGCCAACTTTTGATACAAACCATAGCAAATGCGATAGCGGCCAGCAGTATGTATGCTTTGATAGCTGTGGGGCTGACTTTAGCCTTTGGCGTAATGCAGATGGCAAATTTGGCTCATGGCCATTTTTTCATGCTAGGTGCCTATACCGTATATGCCCTCTATGCCAAGGGAGGTTGGCCATTCTGGTGGGCGGTCGCAGCAGCCATGGGGGTAGGTATTGTTATCGGACTGGTCGTTGAGCGATGTATTTTCCGGCCATTGCGGGGAGATGTGGTCGCCGGTTTCATAGCAACCGCCGGATTGATGTTTGTGATTGAGGTTTTTGCGGGTGAGATGTGGGGATGGGGACACATGCGAACCATCCCCAGCCCTTATATGCACCCCTTTAAAATTATGGGCGCATCGGTGGCTTTCCAAAGGGTTCTTGTAATACCTTTTGCCATTGTTTGCATAGGAGGGGTCATGATTTTTATGCGCTATTTCAGGTTGGGACGCGCGCTTCGTGCTGTGGCACAAGACCCGGAAACCGCCTCGCTTCAGGGAATCAATATCAACATGATGACAGCGTTGGCTCTGGCCATTGCCGGCGGTTTAGCCGGAATAGCCGGGGGGCTGATGTCAACAATATATGCGGTAACTCCCGCGCTGGGAGGCCATGTTATCCTGCCCGCCCTCATTGTGGTGATTGTAGGAGGAATGGGAAGCATTGAGGGTGTCACTCTCGCCGCCATTATCATGGGCTTTGTCATGACCTTTGTTACAACTCTGGTCGATGGCGTCACCGCCTTAATGGTTTCTGTTGCCGTTATGGCTCTCATATTACCAATAAGACCACAGGGGTTAATGGGCCATGTCACTGACTGACACAGGAAAATTCGGTATTGGGGCGCTGGTGTCCGTAATTATAGGGCTTTGTGTTTTTCCCTTTTTTGTCAGGCCATATCTGGTTGAACTTGCCATGATTTACTTTCTGTGGATCATCCTTGCACAAAGTTATCGCCTGGTAGTTACAATACATGACTGGCAACTATATCATGTTGTACTGTACGGCGTGGGCGCCTACGCCAGCGGCATGTTAGCCAAAAATCTCGATGTTCCGATATTCGTGGCTATCCCCTTAGGAGGGGTGATGGCAAGCCTGCTTGGCGTGTTGATTACCTTGATTCTGCTGAGATCCACAGGATGGGGTTTTTATATCGCCACTTATGGGCTGGCTGAATTGATCAGATTGACCTGGCTGAAATTTCGCTACCCCTTCGGAGGTTCTACGGGAATAATAAACATCCCCTACACTCCGGTAGTGGGAGGAAT
>JAAELM010000148.1 GCA_024226635.1 Oceanicoccus sp.
GGCGAGCAACAGTTGGCCAGGAAAGGATTCCCAGGACTATTGCAATGGTACATAAACTATTGCTTTCGATGAAGGGAACATCAGCCTCACGTAAGATGGCGCTCAACAGGATCATAAACAGCAAACTTGGCAAAGATAGTGTAGCATCGATGATTCTCATAAGGATGTTGTCTATCCACCCGCCATAATAACCGGCCGCGGTACCAACCGAAATGCCAATGATCGAGGTTATTAAAACGACCATTACACCGACTGTCATAGAAACCCGCCCCCCATAAAATGTGCGGGTCATAAGATCCCTCCCCAATCCATCAGTACCAAAGGGGTGGACTAGTGAAGGTGCTTGAAATCTACTCTTAATATCTGATTTTTCAGGATCATAGGGGGAAAATGGGGCCAGCAGCGCAGTTAGAACCATAAGGATTATGATAACAGTCCCCACCATCGCGCCAGGGTGGCGACGAAAACGCTTCCAGGTCTGGGCGGCCATGGACTCTACAGGCCTAATGTCCTGCTCAATTAGTGTTTTTTCGTTGCTTTTCATAGTGTTTGTTGTTTCTCTCGCTTATTCATAGCGAACCCGTGGATCTAAGTAAGCGTAGGCAATGTCGGCCAATAAATTGCATAAGATTACCAGGGCCGAGCTAAGAATTAAAACCCCCAATAAGATCGGGTAATTTCGGGCAGTGGCAGAGTCATAATACAAGCGACCCATCCCAGGCCATGAGAAGATCAATTCGGCATACACATAGCCTGTGAATACATATGGAAAATCTAAAGCAAACAGGGTTACCAATGGGATGAGAGCATTTCTTAAGGCGTGTTTGTAAAGAACTTTTCGCTCACTTTGCCCTTTCGCGCGCGCTGTTCGTATATAATCTAAATTAATTATTTCAAGCATACTAGAGCGTAGGAAGCGTGAGTACCAGGCCACCCAACCCACCAAGCCCATTGTGACAGGCATGATGAGATGTTTGATGCTATCCCAAATATCGAAATCTGCTCCGATAGTTCCCATACCACCAGAAGGTAACAGCGCTTTACCAGTAAATGGATTGTTGAGCGTGCCGTAAAAAAGCAGAATCAATAATAAGCCAAACCAGAAACTTGGGATGGCTTGTCCCATGAAAGATAAGGTAGTAGCAACAAAATCAAAGGTTGAATACTGCTTTACTGCCGATATTACACCTATAGGTATTGCTATAAGTCCCGTTAATAACATCGTAGACCCTAACAAATAGAAGGTGTTTGGTACACGCTCCCAAATTTCTTTTAAGACAGGTTCACGAGTTTTGTAAGAAAAGCCAAAATCACCACGTAAAATACCCTTGCGGGTGCCATAGCTATCCGTAACCCCGTTCCCATCAGTATCGATTGCCATCCAGTCATTGCCGGCCAGCCAGACAATATATTGAACTGGCAGGGGCTTATCCAGACCGAATTGCCGCTTGAGTGCCTCCCTTCTTTCATCAGTCATACGTCTCGAACGGGCATATTGGGCCAGGGGTCCACCAGGCGCCAAATTTACAAGCGCAAAAAGGACAATACTTACTATTAATAACATTGGGATGGCCTGAAGCAAACGTCGAACGATATATTGTCCCATATTCACACCTTTTTAGGATTGAATAGGAGAGGGGTTCAACA
>JAAELM010000149.1 GCA_024226635.1 Oceanicoccus sp.
AAGAATATAATAAAAATATGCATCCTTTAGATTATATGTTAGGGTTGGCTTCCACAGATATGGGTATCGATCTTGGGACAGCGAATACCCTGGTATGTATTCCCGGTCAGGGAGTCGTGTTATTCGAGCCATCTGTGGTTGCGGTAAAACCCGGAACGAATAAGGTTTTATTAAACGGAAATGCAGTAGGGCAATCTGCCAAGGCGATGTTGGAAAAGGCGCCAAACAGCATCTCTGTGATCAGACCGATGAAGAATGGCGTTATCGCTGATTTTGATATTACAGAAGCGATGCTTAAGTACTTTATTTTAAAGGTGCATAAGAGGAACTGGGGGATACGGCCAAGGGTCGTAGTTGCAATTCCATCCGGTATCACTGCCGTGGAAAAACGCGCTGTTGTGAATTCTGCAGAAAGAGCAGGGGCCAGAGAGGTTTATTTGATATCTGAGCCTAAAGCGGCCGCTATTGGCGCCGGGCTTCCCGTTGGAGAACCGGTTGCCAGTATGATAGTAGATATCGGAGGTGGTACAACAGAAGTAGCCGTCATTTCATTAGGAGATATTTTCGCGCATGAGA
>JAAELM010000150.1 GCA_024226635.1 Oceanicoccus sp.
ACAGCGCCTATACCCGTAAGATCAGGCCCTACCTTAGCGCCCTTCCCGTTTAACACGTGACATTTCGAACATGTAACCCCCCTGGACTCATCAAAAAAGACCAACTCGCCCTCTTTTACATCTACTTCAATAGGTGGCACCCACGGGAGTACTGTTGTATCTGAAGCCTCCGGTATACTTTCCTTGAATTTCGCAACTGCATCAATGTCTGCTTCACCGCCCAAAGTCTGCAAATATGTCAGCACTGCCAGAATTTGATCACGTCCCAGCATAATAGGGGCATCATAAACTTTTGGCATAATATTGTCATAACCCTCTACTACAAAAGACGAAGGATTTACGATTGATTCAACCATATATTCCAGGCCGGAAGACAACCCAGCCGCCTTCGCTCTTTCCGCAGCCCTTGACGCCAGTCCTTCTTGATTTGGCCCCCTTGTTGCACTTCCTGAGGTACCAATACTATGGCATGTATGACATTGGCCATCACCCCAGTATATCTTTTCACCTGCTTCAGGGTTTACTCCGGTAGCTCCGCCACCGCCACCGCCACCGGAAAGACCTGTTACATAGATACAGACGTATGTAAAAAAACCAAGAATAAACAGCGAAAAAACAACTGCATTCA
>JAAELM010000151.1 GCA_024226635.1 Oceanicoccus sp.
CAGTACCCTGCCGGCAGGTGCATGCGCCACCTACCATTATACCTATAGCTTAACCAATGCCACTGAGGGTGACACCTATGATTTTAGTGTGGATGTTAAGGAGTTTGTCTGCGAAAACGACATCTCTGTAGGTACAGGCGATATAGTACATATGATGTATGACTACGACGGTAACGGTACTGCTGAGTACGTGTGGTGTGCCAGAGAAATGGTGAGTGGTACTGGTACTGGCAGAACTTGGTTAGACCGTAACCTAGGTGCCTATCAGCGTGCTACTGCCGTTGACGATCATCTATCTTATGGAGATTTATACCAATGGGGAAGACCAATGGATGGACACCATAAAATTAATTGGACTAGTTCCACTGTCGGTACGCCTGCGAACGCGATGTTGTATGACGCCGACAACTGGAGTGATACTCCTAATGATGTGCGGTTTTTTGAAGGAGATGACGACCCAAGCACGCAAAATAACGACTGGGTAGATAATAACAACAACAATAGGTGGCAGACCACACCACAAGGGCCTTGCCCAACAGGCTATCATGTACCTACAGATCAAGATTGGTTTGCCGAATATGGGAATCTTGAAGACATAGGGGATGGTGATCCCTATGGTGAGCTAGCGTTGCCCCATGCGGGGTCGCGCAGCTATTTGTTTGGCACCGTCTCCGCATGGGGCGGCGCCTATTGGGGTAGCAGTAATATTTACCAGGATCGCCTTTCTCCCGCCCTCAGGTTCACTAGCTCTACAGGCAGCATGAACATCTACGCCCGTGCCAGCGGCTTCTCTGTACGCTGCATTAAGGATTAGTGCTGAGCTTGACGAAGCATTGATAAGCGAAGCGCTTTGATTTACCCAGTGGAATAAGGCGAAGCCTTTCACGAAGTGAATTCCACCGGGTTAATTTGATACTTTACCCTACCGTCCCGCAGGGCGGTAGGGTTTATTACCGCGGCCTGCACTGAGCGCAGTCGAAGTGAAGCGGTTGCACTTTTGCGATAAGTGAGCGCAGCGTCAAGCTTGCTTGAAGGTTGCCGAACGGAGCAAAAATCACGGGAGGTAATTTTTTTTGATACA
>JAAELM010000152.1 GCA_024226635.1 Oceanicoccus sp.
ATATGCGATTTCTGTCCGTCAGCTCGCAGGTTTGCACTCCGGCTTCTTTCAGACATCAGGTCGCCCCTCTGCCCTTGCCATCGGCTAGTACTTTTTGAAGTTGACTCGTTGTCACCTTCCTGGAAAATGTACAGGGGACTTGCACCCCATAAAATCATGCCCATGCCGGGCACACACAATGCCAATTGAGTCGGACTGGTTTTTCAGTAGCTGCGCTTCGCTTGTCACTGAAAAACCAGCCGCTCATTGGCGGCGTTAGCTTTATTAATGGACTAAACATGTATCGAATATTATTTTTAATTTTACTCCCTTTATTTTTCCTTAGTGGTTGTCTTGCTACACCGGGCGATGCGGCAAATCGTGCTGGGCATCCGGAGCAAGCTGCTGAGCTTTATAGAAAGGGTGCTGAGCAGGGGGATGCCACAGCAGCTCTTAAACTTGGTCTTCTTCTAGATCAAGGGAAAGTAAAACAAAGTAAATTCGGATCTGCTGGTAAATGGTTTGATAAAGGCTGCAAATTGGGAGACAGGCCAAGTTGCCACAATGTCGGTGTGGCCTATGAGTATGGTAAAAACGGCTTTTCTAAAAATTATAAGCAAGCTCGTAATTATTATACAAAGGCAGCGGAGGCCGGCTATATGCAATCCCAATATAATTTGGCATCTATGTACTCTAATAAATACTTTATTAATGATGTCAAAGGTCTTAAATGGTTGCTTATTGCTCAGTCAAGCGCAAGAAAATGTTCCGGTAATTCATTATGTAAGTGGATCCTCAATGATCCACCTGGGCATAAAAATAAACTGATTAAACGCATGTCAGGGCAACAAATAAAGCAGGCAGAAGCTGGCGCCTCTAAATGGATTTCAAAGAATTGAAAGCTAACAAGCACATCATGTCGTTCGCTACCGCTCACTGGATCGGGTCAGAGGAGGCCGAAGCCTCCGTCTGCCCACAGAACCGTGCGTACGGGTCCGTACACGGCTCCTCACGCAAGACTGATCCATTGGCGAAGCTCAAACCAATGCGGTAACTGTCTGTCAGAACGGATAGCTTGCCCCATCTCCCCGATAAACCAACCTACCGGGTATGCCTTCGATAATGCAAAAGTATGCGACAGCTCCCAACGTTTCCTGTTGGAAAATACCGCGTTTGCAGATTGACGGCGCGAAACTCCACGCTTGATCAACTTTCGATGGAGATTCCGTTTACTCTTTTGTTGATCCACCAGCCTTGATCTCAACCGTCGCCTAATGTGGGCTTCGATCTTCTTCAGCTGTGCTGGGTAATAGGTCATTTCAAAATAACCGGCCCAGCCGACATACCAGCTGTTGATCTCCTCCAGCGTCTTCTCCAGAGTCTGGTGAGTTCCCCGAGGTGTCAGTTCCTTTACTTTGACCATGGCGGTTTGCAGGGCTTTGTGCGATATCGCTATCGTTTTCCCTACAATCGTCATGCCCAGAAACTTGACCCGATCCGAGCGCGCTACCTGGCTCTTCTCTTGGTTTACCACCAGCTTCAGTCTCTTCTCGATGTATCCGCTGATGCTTCCCATCACCCGCTCCGCCGCCTTCGGCGTCTTCACGAAGATGTTACAGTCATCTGCAAACCTGCAAAATTCAAGGCCGCGCCGCTCCAGCTCCTTATCCAGCTCGTCCAGGACGATGTTACTGA
>JAAELM010000153.1 GCA_024226635.1 Oceanicoccus sp.
ATGAAATTTCACGTAACCCGTCTGCCAGTAGATTAAATCCCAGAATCAATGATGATATGGCTATACATGGAAACAGGGTCATATGGGGAAAAACCATTGCCATTTGCCGTGTTTCATTTACCATTCCGCCCCAGTCAGGATCCGGAGGCGGCAGGCCAAGACCTAAGAAACCAAGGACACCAATGGTAATAATTACGTAACCAAGACGCAGGCAGGCATCCACAATAAGCGGACCCCTGGCGTTGGGTAAAATTTCAACCAACATGATTCTCCAGTCAGATTCACCCCGGGTCTGGGCTGCTGCAACATAATCACGATTGCGAAGGTCCAGTACCAGTCCACGCACAATACGCATGATTCCAGGAGAGGAAGCAAAGGTAATGGCAATAACAATGTTAAATCCTGACGCGCCAATAGTTGCAATGACGATGATGTAGAGTACCAGCACGGGAAATGATAAAATAATATCTGAAATACGGGACAGGATGTCATCTATCAGGCCGCCGCGGTATCCCGCCATCAGCCCCATCAGAATACCCACAGTATAGGCGCTAAAGGTTGCAAGAGGTGCATAGATCAGTACGGTACGTGATCCCCAGACAACACGGGACAGTATATCTCTGCCCATATTGTCAGTACCCAGCCAGAATGTACTGCCTGAAGATGCCACCACCCCTGGTTTGGCAAAAGGCAGAATAGATGCGTTGGGATCAAATGGCGCTATCAATGGGGCTAAGATAGCGACAATCACCCAGAACAGAACCAGAAAAACGCCGATCATTCCCACCCAGCTTTCCCGCAGGAGCCCAAAAGATTTTATGGCACGCAAAAGCGCTGCGCCATAACCCCCAGAGGGCATTTGAGTAGTCGATTGAGTCGTCATTTTTAGTCTCCTTAGCTGAAACGTATGCGCGGGTTAAGAAACGTATAGCCGATATCAGCTATGGTTTGTGAGCTGACAGCCACAACAACCGCCACCATTGCACAGGCTTCTAAAAGTGCGATATCGTTATTCAGGGAAGCTTCTAAGAGTAGTGCCCCAAACCCTTTATAAGCAAAGAAAAATTCAACCACAATAACACCGGACAACAGCCAGTTGATTTGTAACATAATGACGGTGAAAGGCGCTATCAATGCATTGCGCAACGCATGCTTAACGATTACTGATCTGTAAGGCAGGCCCTTTAGCACCGCCGTTCTTATGTACTGGGAGGTCATCACCTCGGCCATTGATGCCCGGGTCATACGGGCCACATAGCCAA
>JAAELM010000154.1 GCA_024226635.1 Oceanicoccus sp.
TGGCGAAGAGGTTTGGCAGTGCCATTAATCCCAGTGTAATATCAGAAAAGTTCCAGACAAATTCCAACTGTACCATTGCGCCCACAAAAAGCGCTATTACGTAAATCCAACGGTAAGGCAGTATTGCTTTGCTGCCAAATAAGTATTCTACGCAACGGTTTCCATAATATGACCAGCTTATGGCGGTAGATATGGCAAACAGTATCAGCCCTATTGCGACAATAACACCTCCAAAGTACGGTATTCCCGCATTGAAAGCATGTTCTGTTAAAACCGATGAGTCTGCATTGCCGGTCCACTCTCCTGAAATAATGATTACCAGTGCCGTCATGGTACATATAATCAGGGTGTCAATTAACGGGCCCATCATTGCAACAAGTCCCTCACGTACAGGCTCTTTTGTCTTTGCGGCAGCGTGGGCAATCGGAGCGCTTCCAAGTCCAGCTTCATTAGAGAACGCAGCCCTTCTGACTCCCCACGTTATTGCGTATAATACCGTAGCTCCGGCAAAGACTCCGGTCGCGGCTGTTGGTGTAAACAATAATAAATAAAAATAATAAACATGAATTAATAAAACTAGAATACTCTATAA
>JAAELM010000155.1 GCA_024226635.1 Oceanicoccus sp.
AACACTCTACCTATAACAAGAGCCAAATTGTGACCATAGCAGCAGCACAACCACCAAATACCAAGACCTTTCAGGGCTTGATTCTCGCATTGCAGCAATATTGGGCAGCCCAGGGCTGTGTGATTTTGCAACCACTGGATATGGAAGTAGGAGCGGGCACCTTCCACCCCGGCACCTTCCTGCGCGCCATTGGCCCTGAAACCTGGAATGCCGCCTATGTGCAGCCCTGCCGTCGCCCTACCGATGGTCGCTATGGTGAAAACCCCAACCGTCTACAGCACTACTATCAATATCAGGTAGTGATGAAGCCCAACCCCGCCAATATTCAGGAGTTGTATCTGGATTCGCTGCGCGCGTTGGGTATTGATCCTTTAACCCACGATATCCGTTTTGTGGAAGATAACTGGGAATCACCTACTTTAGGTGCCTGGGGTCTGGGCTGGGAAGTGTGGCTAAACGGTATGGAAGTCACCCAGTTTACCTACTTCCAGCAAGTGGGCGGTCTGGAGTGTTATCCCGTTACCGGTGAGATCACTTATGGTCTTGAGCGTATCGCCATGTACTTACAGGGCGTTGATAGTATTTATGATTTGGTATGGACGGAAGGCCCGGAAGGTATCGTTACCTACGGCGATGTGTTTCACCAAAATGAAGTGGAGATGTCGACCTTTAATTTTGAAGAGGCCGATGTTGAACAGTTGTTTAAACACTTTGATCACTGCGAAACGGAAAGTCAGCGTTTGATTGAAAAAGGCTTGCCTTTGCCCGCTTATGAAATGGTGATGAAAGCTTCCCACTCCTTTAACTTATTAGATGCACGCCACGCCATTTCTGTTACCGAACGCCAGCGTTTTATTTTGCGGGTACGTACTTTAGCCCGCGGTGTTGCCCAGGCTTATTTTGATGCCCGTAAGAATTTAGGTTTCCCCCTTGCGCCGGAACATTTGCGCAACGAAGTTTTAGCTGCAACAGGGGAGAAAGTATAATGTCTGATTTTTTGGTTGAGATTGGTACGGAAGAATTGCCACCTACCGCCCTGTTAAAACTGTCTACCAGTTTTACCGAACAAGTTAAAAACGGTATTAAAGCTGAAGAGTTAAACTTCTCTGGTGTTGAAAGCTATGCGACCCCGCGCCGTTTAGCGGTAGTCATTTCTGGTATCGACACCCAAACGCCAGAAAAAGAAATTGCGGCCTGGGGCCCACCGAAAAAAATCGCCTTTGACGATGAAGGTAAACCCACCAAGGCCGCCGAGGCTTTTGCCAAAAAGAATGGCATTAGTATCGAAGACGTTCAGGTTGAAAATGACGGTAAAGCTGACAAGTTGGTTTATCGTTCAATCAAAGGTGGTAAAGCGGCTACTGAACTATTACCAGCCATTGTACAAAATGCACTGGATAAACTGCCGATTCCAAAACGCATGCGCTGGGGTGCCAGTCGTACTGAATTTGTGCGCCCGGCCCAGTGGATTGTAATGATGCTGGACTCACAGGTGATTGACTGTGAAATCCTTGGCTTCAAAGCTGCCAATATTACCCGTGGCCATCGTTTCCATTGCGACACTACCTTAGAGATTGGCAACCCCTCAAGCTATGCTGCACTGCTGGAAAATAGTGGCCATATTATTCCCAGCTTTGAAAAACGCCGGGATATGATTCGCGAGCAAGTTACCGCAGAAGGCGAGAAGGTCGGCGGCGCTGCCATTATTGGTGATGACTTGCTGGACGAAGTAACCGGACTGGTTGAATGGCCTGTTGCTCTGACCGGTAGTTTTGAAGAGCGCTTTTTGGAAGTCCCCGCTGAAGCTTTAATCTCTTCCATGAAAGAGCACCAAAAATATTTCCATGTAGAAAATAACAACGGCGACTTGCTGCCTAACTTTATTACTGTTTCTAATATTGTTAGCAATGACCCGGCACAGGTTATTAGCGGTAATGAGCGAGTGATTCGCCCACGCCTTAGCGACGCCGTGTTTTTCTATGAAACTGATAAAAAGGTCAAGCTGGAAACCCGTTTGGAAAAACTTAAAAATGTGGTTTTCCAGGCTAAGCTCGGCACCATCTATGATAAGACTCAACGGGTCATGTCATTGGCCGCCGCCATTGCCAATAAGATTAATAGCAATGCCGATTACGCCAGCCGCGCTGCGGAGTTAAGTAAAGCCGACCTGGTTTCCGATATGGTATTGGAATTCGATAAGATGCAGGGTATCGCTGGTTGCTATTACGCGCTGGCCGATGGCGAGCCAGAAGAAGTGGCCAATGCGATTAAAGATCAATACTTACCCAAATTCGCTGGTGATAAATTGCCAGAGAGCTTAACGGGTTGTGCGGTAGCTTTGGCAGATCGCCTTGATACTATCGTCGGCATTTTTGGTATTGGCCAACCCCCTACTGGCTCAAAAGATCCTTTTGCCCTACGTCGCGCTACTGTAGGCGTGTTAAGAATTATTGTAGAAAAACAATTAAATGTTGATTTGCGCGACCTGTTACAACAAGCGCAACAGCAGCATGGCGACCTACCAGCAGCTGATGGACTGGTCGATACTGTATTGGCCTATATGATCGAACGCTTCCGCGCCTGGTATGAGGAAGAGAATATTTCTGCGGAAGTCTTTTTAGCGGTTTCTGCTAAAGGTTTATCGCAGCCATTAGATATTAACCAGCGAGTACAAGCTGTACATAGCTTTAGTCAACTAGCTGAAGCTCAGGCTTTAGCTGCTGCCAATAAACGCGTATCTAACATCTTAGCTAAGCTTGATGATGAGTCCGCTATTGGCGCTGTTGATAATGCACTGCTGGCAGATGCCGCTGAAAAAACATTGGCGGATTTAGTACAAAACAAAGCCTCGATGGTTGAGCCTTTGTTTCAACAACGCCAATATAAAGAAGCCCTGGCCAATCTTGCTGACCTGCGGGAACCGGTGGATGCCTTCTTTGAAGATGTAATGGTAATGGTTGACGACGACGCCTTAAAAAATAACCGTTTGGCGCTATTAAAACAGTTGCGCGGTTTATTTTTAGAGGTGGCAGATATTTCACTCTTAGTACCGGCGAAATAATAATACTGTGAAACTGATTATTCTGGACAGGGATGGCGTGATCAACGAAGACTCGGATGCGTTTGTTAAAAGCGCCGATGAGTGGATTCCTGTTGAAGGCAGTATTGCTGCGATTGCCCGTTTATCCAAGGCGGGCTTTACCGTGGTGGTAACCACCAATCAATCCGGTTTGGGCCGTGGTTTGTTTCAAGAGTCCGACCTGGAGGCCATGCATAAAAAAATGCATACCATGGTAAAAGCGGCGGGCGGGAATATCGCAGCGGTTGTCTATTGTCCACATCATCCAGACGATGGCTGTGACTGCCGTAAACCCAAGGCGGGTTTAATTACCCAAATAGAACAGCAATTCAACACGACCGCCAAAGGAGCTTTTACTATTGGTGACTCACTACGTGATTTAGAAGCGGGCCTTAAAAAGGGCTGTATTCCCATTTTAGTCAAAACCGGCAAAGGCCAGAAAACCCTGCAAAAGATTATTGCCGAGCAAAATGCCAGCTTCCATAATTTAGCGGTTTATAACAACCTTGCCGCTGCTGCCGACGCCATTACCCAATCATGATATTACTAACCGCTTCACGCAGCTTATTATTTTATGTCGGTTTTGCCCTGAGCCTTATCTGGTTTAGTACTACCGGTATTCTATTGTTTAGTTTTTTCCCCCACCGTATTCGTAGCAACTATGCGCTGTGCTGGAACCGTTTTATTATTTTTTGGCTGCATGTCACCTGCGGTTTAAAAGTCACCGTGGTGGGCAAAGAAAATTTACCTGCCACCCCTTATGTGGCCTTAGCCAAACACCAAAGCTCCTGGGAAACCTATTTTCTGCAATATTTTTTAGCGCCGGTATCCATCGTGCTAAAACGGGAATTATTAAAGCTGCCGTTTTTTGGTTGGGGCTTAAGCCTGACTGACCCCATCCCTATTGACCGCGGCAGCCCCAAGCAAGCCCTAAAACAAACCCTTGCACAAGGTAAAGCCCGAATCGGTCAGGGCATATCGGTATTAGTTTTTCCGGAAGGCACCCGTACCAATGCCGGGAAGGAAGCCAAGTATGCCAGGGGCGGAGCTAATATCGCAGTGGCCTCTCAGGTGCCGGCGGTACCTATCGCCCACAATGGCGGTGAGTATTGGCCCTCGGGTGGGTTTTTAAAGTTCCCCGGTACCATTACCGTTAAGATAGGTAAGCCTATTTCTTCAGTTGAGCATGGTAGCCGGGAGATTACGGAGCAAGCAAAAGTATGGATTGAAGCTGAAGTTGAGAAAATGGATAAGC
>JAAELM010000156.1 GCA_024226635.1 Oceanicoccus sp.
GCTCAGGCACGGCGGCAACATCGCCGGAACGAACTGCCAGCCCGTAGTAGCTGTTGAACAAATCGTACGCGTACTGGGTGCCGCTGTAGAAGTCGAAGTACCAGGCGTAGTAGGCAAGACCCGAATACTCCGTACCAGACCAGTAAAAAAAGTCCTGTAAGTTCGGAAATAATGCCAAATCACTGTCAGAGCTAAGCGAAATTGGTTGATTAGCCGTTCCTCCCAACTCTCCATAAAACAGATGACCCATCTCACTGCCGGTAACATTTAAACCAAAATCAGGGCCAAAAGGCGATACATTGTTTAAGGCGGTGGGAAGCCTCCAGTCGGCAAAACCTCCAATGGCAAGGCCACCGGCCCAGGTATTGGCAGCATCCCAACCCATACGACCATCGCCATCATACCCGGTTGTCTGGGCAAAGTTGCCGTCGCCCACCCACGTAATATCAAAGTCTTCATCGTATATCAAATTGACAAACCCTGTATTCGATGCTCCGTCAGTGTAAGCGAAGGAACCTCTATCAATTAGGCCTGCCATTACAGACCCCGACAAGCCAAGCACTAATATTAATGCTAA
>JAAELM010000157.1 GCA_024226635.1 Oceanicoccus sp.
ACCAAGTTAACCCCGTTTGTGAACAACGTTAAATATCGGTTTAAACACGCCCTGCTAAACGCTTACGTTCAACAGGATCTAGATTCCAAGGAAGCAATTCGTCCACAGGTTTTTCATCTCGTAAATAAACAGGCATTTCTTCAAAGATCTTCCTGAGGTACCAGTATGGCTCCAGTCCGTTAGCTTTTGCAGTTTCAACCAATGAATACCATAGTGCTGTTGCCTTAGCGCCTGCCTCACTCTGTGCAAATAGCCATGCTTTTCTTCCAGTTGCAATAGGGCGAATATGCCGCTCTGCTTTATTGTTATCCAACGCCAAGCGTCCATCTTCAACGAAGACTATAAGTTTTGGCCACTGGTTATGAATATAGGTAAATGCAGTTGCCAATAGCCCTCCATAGCTGAGCGATCGAGCCTGGTTTTCATCAATCCAAACACGTATCATATCCAAATGTGACTTGACCACTTTTTGTCTATATAACCTTCGCTCGTCTGGCGGTTTTTCTTTGCCTTTATTGTCAATGTGGTAGAGATCACGGATCAGCATTACCCCCTCATTGGCTATTTTGGTGGCTCCTGGAGAACCGGCTTTACTTGCTGCAATAAATTTACGGCGAAC
>JAAELM010000158.1 GCA_024226635.1 Oceanicoccus sp.
ATAAGCGTGCAGGCTGGATCCCCGCCTTCGCGGGGATGACGAAGTAAGGAAGCTCGCGGGGATGACGAAGTAAGGAGGCTCGCGGGGATGACGAAGTAAGGAAGCTCGCGGGGATGACGAAGTAAGGAGGCTCGCGGGGATGACGAAGTAAGGAAGCTCGCGGGGATGATGAAGTAAGGAAGCGAGAATGACGTGGTTTTGACAAGTGTGCTAGTATGCACCCCCTTTTTTATAGAGCTTATTCATGTCGTCCCTTGAACAATTAGTCCTCCAGCCGATTGTCGGTGTTAATGGTGAAGTGATTATTCCCGGTTCCAAGAGCCTGTCTAACCGTGCCTTGCTTTTGGCGGCGTTGGCGGAAGGTGAAACCCGGATTAAGAACCTACTGGATTCGGATGATATTCGTCATATGCTAAATGCCCTGAAACAGTTGGGTGTGGATTATCAGTTGTCAGAAGATCGCACGGTCTGTGTGGTTGAAGGCAAAGGCGGGGCGTTAGCTAAGTCGGGTAGTTATGAATTGTCCCTGGGTAATGCTGGTACGGCTATGCGCCCACTAACGGCTGCGCTATGCCTGGGCGGTGGTGACTATACCTTGACCGGTGAGCCTCGGATGTTTGAGCGCCCGATTGAGCATTTGGTCGATGCTCTGTTGCCTTTGGGTGCCAATATTGAGTATTTGGAAGCCGCCGGTTATCCGCCGCTTAAAATTACCGGTACAGGCCTGGTTGGTGGTGAGATTGAAATTGATGGCAGTATTTCCAGTCAGTTTTTAACCGCGCTATTGATGTCAGCGCCTTTAGCCAGTGAAGATATTTCTATCAAGGTAAAAGGCGACTTGGTTTCCAAGCCTTATATCGATATTACTCTGGATCTCATGGCCAGGTTTGGGGTTAACGTTACTAACAATGATTACCAGAGCTTCTCGGTTGCTGGCGGGCAAGCTTATCTTTCGCCCGGCGAGATTATGGTGGAAGGGGATGCTTCCTCTGCTTCTTACTTTTTGGCGGCGGCTGCCATTGGTGGCGGTACCGTAAGAGTTTACGGTGTGGGCAAAAACTCTGTGCAGGGGGATATTCGCTTTGCCGATGTGCTGGCACAAATGGGTGCCGAAATTAGCTATGGCGAAGATTATATAGAAGCAACAAAGGGTAAGCTGAATGGTGTGGATGTCGACCTGAATCATATTCCCGATGCAGCAATGACCATTGCGACTACCGCTTTATTTGCCAATGGCCCCACTAAAATCCGTAATGTCTATAACTGGCGCGTCAAAGAAACCGATCGTTTGACGGCAATGGCCACCGAGTTAAGAAAAGTGGGAGCCGAGGTTGTAGAGGGGCAGGACTTTATTGAAATCACGCCTCCCGCCAAAGTCATTTCTGCCGCTATTGATACCTATGATGACCACCGTGTCGCTATGTGCTTTTCGCTAGCCGCTATGGGTGATGCAGCGATTACTATTAATGACCCCGGCTGTACCGCTAAAACTTTCCCCACCTATTTTGAGTTATTTGGAAATATCTGTGCCTGATATGAAAACCGCCCCTGTAGTTACCATTGATGGCCCCAGCGGTTCGGGTAAAGGTACTATTTGCCAGTTATTAGCGAAAGAGCTTGGCTGGCACTTGCTTGATAGTGGTGCTTTATACCGGATTGTCGGTTTGGCGGCAGAGCGTAAAGGCGTGCCTTTTGATGATGCCACCGCGTTGGCGGATTTGGCTGCCGATCTTGATGTTGAGTTCCACCCCGGCGAGCCGGGAGAGCCTTCAGCCGTTCTATTAGACGGCGAAGATATTAGCAACGAAGTCCGCTCTGAAACCACCGGCACGCTAGCTTCTTATGTGGCCATCCATAACCCGGTTCGAGACGCTTTAAAGGCCTTGCAAAGAGGTTTTGCCAAAGCCCCTGGCCTGGTCGCCGATGGCCGTGATATGGGCACGATTATCTTCACCGACGCCCCGGTTAAAATCTATCTGGTTGCCTCCGCCGAAGAACGGGCAGAGCGGCGCTTTAAGCAGTTGAAAGCCAAGGGGGAAAGTGTTAATCTCGCCGCCCTTTTGGAGGACATCCAACTGCGCGATGAGCGGGATATGAACCGCCCGGTAGCGCCGCTAAAGCCCGCTGACGATGCCATTGTGATCGACAGCACCGGCACTGCGATAGAGGATGTGTTTGAGCAAGTACTGGATACGGTCAAGAGCACCATCCTAACTGTTTGATTCCAATAGATTTAATGTTCCATTCGTGGCGAGACTCCAGCTGTCGCTTCGGATGGATTTTTTGTAAATGGCCCATAGGAGCTGGTCCTATGGAGGGTAGCGAAAACCCCCCGACTTCCAAAAAGTCAGGTTTTTCTGCCAGCTTTAAAACAGGTATATAGAGTAATGGAAAGTTTTGCGGATTTATTTGAAGAAAGTTTAAATACTATCGATATGAAGCCAGGTTCAATCGTAACCGGCGTAGTTATTGATATCGATAGCGATTGGGTCACAGTTCACGCTGGCCTGAAATCAGAAGGCGTTATCCCACGCAGCGAATTTGTTAGTGAAAGCGGTGAGCTTTCATTAGAAGTTGGTGACGAAGTACAGGTTGCCCTGGAAGCGGTTGAAGACGGTTGGGGTGCTACCAAACTGTCCCGCGAAAAAGCCAAGCGCGCCGAAGCCTGGAAAGTACTTGAAGCCGCTTACGCTGGTGAAGAGTCAGTTATTGGTGTTATCAACGGTAAGGTTAAAGGTGGTTTTACTGTTGACGTTAATTCTATCCGCGCATTCCTACCGGGTTCTTTGGTAGATGTTCGTCCAGTTCGTGAGACGACTCACCTGGAAGGCAAAGAGCTGGAATTTAAAGTTATTAAGCTAGACCAGAAGCGTGACAACGTGGTTGTTTCACGTCGTGCTGTTATGGAAGATGCTAACAGTGCCGAGCGTGATGAGCTGCTGGCTACCCTGCAAGAAGGTCAGTCTGTTAAGGGTATCGTTAAGAACCTGACTGACTACGGTGCTTTTGTTGACTTGGGCGGTGTTGATGGCCTATTGCACATCACTGATATGGCTTGGAAACGCATCAAGCACCCATCAGAAATCGTTAATGTGGGTGACGAAATCGACGTTAAAGTCCTGAAATTTGATCGTGAGCGTAACCGTGTTTCTCTTGGCCTTAAGCAGCTGGGTGAAGATCCATGGGTATCTATCACTGGTCGCTATCCAGAAGGCGCTCGTGTGCAGGCCACTATCACTAACCTGACTGATTACGGTTGTTTCGCCGAGATCGAAGAAGGTGTTGAAGGTCTGGTTCACGTCTCTGAAATGGATTGGACTAACAAGAACATCCACCCATCTAAGGTTGTAAACCTGGGTGACGAAGTGGAAGTGATGATCCTGGATATCGACGAAGAACGTCGTCGTATCTCTCTGGGTATCAAGCAGTGCATGGAAAATCCGTGGGATGCCTTTGGCCGTCAGTTCAACAAAGGCGACAAGATCTCTGGTGCTATTAAGTCTATTACTGACTTCGGTATCTTTATCGGTCTGGATGGTGCTATCGACGGTCTGGTTCACTTGTCTGACATCTCTTGGAACGAGACGGGCGAAGACGCCGTTCGCAAGTACAAGAAAGGCGATGAGATTGAGACTGTTATCCTGTCTGTAGATCCTGAGCGCGAGAGAATCTCTTTAGGTATCAAGCAGTTAGAAGATGATCCATTCAATGACTACGTGACTGAAAACGATAAGAACTCTATCGTTAAAGGCACCATCAAAGAAGTGGACGCTAAAGCTGCCATCATCACCTTATCTGGCGATATCGAAGGCACCTTGAAAGCCTCTGAAATCAGCCGCGACAAAGTTGAAGATGCTCGCAACGCCCTGAAAGAAGGTGAAGAAGTCGAAGTTAAGATCATTACTGTTGATCGTAAGAATCGCACTATTGCACTGTCTATTAAGGCTAAAGACATGGCTGATGAGAAAGAAGCCATTAAAGCGCACAAAGAATCTGAAGCAGAAGCTACTGCTCCTGCCACCATTGGTGACCTGATCAAGGCCCAAATGGGCGGTAACGAGTAAGATTCCGATTTTCGCAATATAGCCTGTGCTAGTTCACGGTTTGCGCTAAGTTGTTGATGGGGGTGAATTTTTCCCCTATTAATAATTAGCGCATATCGCTATCCGGTGCTACTCTTGTCCTAGTTAGTAAGTCTGGGAATAAGTAACGGGTAGTGGATATGACAAAATCTGAGCTTATAGAGCGCATTGCGTCACGGCAAACTCAGTTGTCCCTTAAGGATGTAGAGTTAGCAGTTAAGACAGTTATTGAGCAAATGTCGCAGACATTGGCGACCGGCGAGCGGATAGAAATCCGTGGTTTTGGCAGCTTTTCGCTGCATTATCGGGAGCCTCGCCAAGGCCGTAACCCTAAAACGGGCGAAACCGTTGAGTTGAGTGGTAAATATGTCCCTCACTTCAAGCCCGGCAAGGAAATGCGCGAGCGAGTTAACGAGAGTCTGCAGCGAGGTTGATCTGTTCGATAGAGTGGCCTTAGCGCCATATTGCAGAAACTGAATATGAACGGTATGGTCCTATGGCTATACCGTTTTTTTTGGGCCGTTATTTTATGTCTACCACACCCCTGTCATTCCCGCGAAGGCGGGAATCCAGCCTGCATGCTTATGCTGTTATTTCCGCTGGGGCGGAAATTTACAGCGCTGGGTCGCGGGGATGACAGGGATAGAGAATTCGAGAGGGGTTAAATGGTGCGCTCGTTACAGCGTTTATTAGTTGGTTGCTTATTGATAGTCGTACTGGCTTTTGGGGTTCTATTCTCCATTCAAAACACCGATAAAGCCGCGCTGGACCTACTGATTATCCAATTACCTGAGCAACGTGTATCACTTTGGGTACTACTGGCCTTTGCTACAGGCGGTATAGTCGGCCTGCTGGTCAGCAGTGCTGCCATTATCCGACTCAAAAGCCAGGGCTTGTTACTGCAACGCAAACTGGATAAACGTGAGAAAGAGCTGGCAAACCTTCGCACCGCCGATTTCAGGGCACCTATCACCGCTAAACCTAACAAAGGCAGCAAGAGCTAATTATGGCCGACCTCTGGCAATTACTGCTGGTATTTACCGCTATCGCCATCGGTTGGTGGCTGGGGCGGCGTGGGCGTGTAGCTTCTGGCGATGATGGTGCTGCCTTGCATCATCAATACTATAAAGGCTTGAACTTCCTGATTAATGACCAGCCCGATGGTGCTTTGGATGCGTTTATCGAAGCGCTGGAGGTCAATAGTGAAACTCTTGAAACCCATATCGCCGTAGGCAATTTAATGCGCCGCAAGGGTGAGGTTGAGCGCGCTATCCGTATTCACCAAAACTTGTTATCCCGGCCAAGCTTACCCAGAGTGCATTTACACCAGGCGCATTTGGAATTGGCCCGCGACTTTATTAGCGCCGGTTTACTGGACCGGGCCGAGCGTCTGTTGCAAGACCTGATCAAAGAAGCGCCCGAGCTAAAAGAAACGGCCATGCATCATCTGCTGGAAATCTATAAAGACGAAAAAGAGTGGCAACAGGCTATAGATATTGCCGAGCAGTTACTGCCCAGGCGTTCGCTTTTAAAGGCGTCTCCCCCGGTCGATAAAACTGTCCCGGCGGCATTGTCCCACTACTGTTGCGAACTGGCCGAACTCTCATTAGTGAAAAACGACTACCATTCAGCCCGTGCCCAGCTAAAAAAATCACTGTCTTACGATCGTAACTGTGTTCGTGCCTCTTTATTGATGGCCGATATTGAGTTTCGCACTGGTCATTATGACAGGGCGATAAAAAACCTGCGTAAAGTTCGGGAGCAGGACCCGGCGTTTATCCCGGAGACTATTGATCTATTACGCGCAAGTTTTGAGCGTCTGGGAGATAACGAGGGTTTTTACCGCTATATGCTGGAGAGTCTGGATATCTATCCCTCCGCCACTATTTTGCTCAATCTGGTGGACGATATTAACGCCAAAAAGGGCATGCCAGCGGCGGCAGACTTTTTGGGTAAAGAATTAAAGAAAAGGCCTTCCCTGAAGGGTTTGGCGAAATTGGTTGAGTTTCATATCGCCAATACCTCCGGCCAACCCAAAGAAAACCTGACCATTTTGCAGCTATTAATCGAGCAGCTAATGCAAAGCAAACCCCAATACCAGTGTCATCACTGTGGTTTTTCTGGCAAGCGTTTGCATTGGTTATGCCCCGGTTGCAACCAATGGGGCCAGATTAAAGCCATACGCGGCGCTGAAGGCGATTAAGCTATAACATTAAATAAGAGAGCACCTATGACAACAACATCCCCCGTTATTGTGGCTATGGATTATTCCGACCTGGCTTCTGTAGAAGCCCTGGCTGACCAACTGGATCCCAGTCAGTGCCGGTTAAAAGTAGGCAAAGAATTATTTACCCATTGTGGCCCCCAGGTTGTTCGCAGTATTCAGGATCGTGGTTTTGATGTCTTCCTCGACCTTAAATTTCATGATATTCCCAACACCGTTGCCGGTGCGGTAAAAGCCGCGGCAGATTTAGGGGTGTGGATGGTGAATGTCCATGCCTCCGGGGGCGCCAGAATGATGGAAGCCGCAAAAGAAGCTTTAGCCAACTACCAATCAGCGCCTTCACTGATAGCAGTCACCGTATTAACCAGTATGGAACAACAGGATTTACAGGGTATTGGTTTAGACTGCGAGCCCATCGACCAGGTGGTTCGTCTGGCTCGCCTGACCAAAGACTGCGGTTTGGATGGTGTAGTTTGTTCCGCTAAAGAAACAGAAATACTAAGAAAAGAAATCGGTGATGATTTTCAATTAGTCACACCGGGCATCCGTCCCGCCAATGCCGAGCAGGGTGACCAACGCCGTGTGGCAACGCCGTCTTCAGCGATGGCATCGGGCAGCAGTTATTTAGTGATTGGTCGTCCTATTACCCAGCATGCTGATCCTCTCGCTGCACTGGCAGCTATTAATCAGCAGCTAAGTTGAAAAAATATTACCCAGGTGTTGCCACTTTTAATAGCTGTGGTAACATCCTTCGGGTGAGCGGGATCTTACCCGTTTAATGGACTAATTAACTGACAAACAAGGAGCGTTATCATGCGTATATTCCGTTATTTTTTCTTATCTCTTTATTTGATTTTTTCTGGTTTTGTTTTTTCGCCATTGGCTTTAGCCGTTGAGCCGCAAAGGCCTGTTAATATTAATACCGCTGATGCGGCAACCTTATCCGCTTCCCTTAAGGGTGTGGGTGATAGCAAAGCACAGGCCATTGTTGCCTACCGTGAAAGCTATGGGCCGTTTAAAGCCGTTGAAGAATTAACCGCCGTCAAAGGTATTGGTGAATCTTTACTCAATAAGAACCGAGAGCATATCAGTCTCAA
>JAAELM010000159.1 GCA_024226635.1 Oceanicoccus sp.
ATAGCATCTTTCTGTACCATCCGTGCAGATTCTGCTGAAGGTTTCACCGGAGCATCAGTAGTAC
Source organism: Oceanicoccus sp. (assembly GCA_024226635.1). Lineage (GTDB taxonomy): Bacteria > Pseudomonadota > Gammaproteobacteria > Pseudomonadales > Dasaniaceae > Oceanicoccus. Next base: position 65 of record JAAELM010000159.1, read on the forward strand.
CCTGTATTCCTATAGACTCTCTACCGTTGGTAAGTGGAAATTTAAGAATATAAATAACAAATACTAACAATATGACAATTATGCCCAATAAAAATATTAACCAGCGATTGTTATTGTTTTCTTCCTGATTAGCATAAGGAAGACTTGGGTCCAAACCTACAGTCGTAGCTGCTTTCCTTTGATCAAGCTCTTTTAACATCTGATTGATGACACTCATGGTTGCCACCCCACCAGCATAATGCCATAAAGACTACCGCCCAGACCAAGTGCCAGTGCCAAAGCCCACCACCAATGGTGAAATATTACATCATCGGTATCTTTAGCCGCTTTTTTGACATCAATAGCCTCAACCTTAAAACTACCTCGACCATAGGCAAGCATCATAGCCTTATGGGCAAGAATATTGGCCAATCTCGGAACACCTCTGCTTGCACTTAACAGGCTCTTGATAGCTGAACTACTAAAAATGCCGCCATCGGGGAATCGTTCCAGTGATAACCCTGCCGCCCTCAGGCGATGATTAATATAGATACCCATGGAATGCTTATCCAGAGGCTTTAACTTACATGAGAAGGCTATGCGCTGGCGAAGTTGACGCAGATCCGGCTTTGCTAAACGCTCATCCAGCTCTGGCTGTGCAAAT
>JAAELM010000160.1 GCA_024226635.1 Oceanicoccus sp.
CTGAAATTCTGGTGTTAAAAGAAACCACGCAATCCTGGAAGATGACTTTGTTGCTACCGGTATTGACGGTACCGCAGGTGGTGGTGGTTGCGTGGTTAATTAATGAAGTGACGCTGTAGTGTAATGGATTATATCTACCAAACCGTATCAAGTAACTCGCTGCTTCGCAGATTATTATCGGCCGTTACTAATTGGGCATTACAGACAATAGACGTTGCCGCAATAGGTGCATGCAATTGATCCTTGTCATTGGCCAAGCCCCCTTTACTGTAAGGCTATGCTGGCATTTTTTGCGGAAGGTTATTGACGACTATCAATAACAGGGAGGGTTCAATTTTCTTGTAGGGTAAATTGTAATCTACCCTACATTAATCCTTCCATAAAATATGGCGACACTCTAATGGCACTACCGCCTCTTGATGCCAGCCAATAATCCGCGGGGTGTAATGCCATGATGGCCGCTCTGTTTTGACGGATGCCTGATAGATAGCCCCGCCCACGCTACCAACCATCGCTGCTTTTTTTTGTAACGTTATTTTTTCAGTGGGCTGCTCGGCATAAAGTTCAACACGGACCCACTGTGCCGGTACATCACCTAAATAAATCTGCACCTCAATATCAAAACCACCCTCCCTCTCCACCAGGGATTGTTTACCCCAACGAATTTCACTCCAATGTGTATCCAGTACCCGCTGCCATTCAACCAGTGATAAAAGACACTCGGTGTTTTTTCCCCTTGAATAAAACCGCTTGGCACTATCGATATATAAACGGTCCACATACTCCCTGACCATTCGGTTAGAACTATAGGCCGGTGCCAATGCCGCCATACTGGCACGAATCCGTTGCAACCATTGCCGGGGCAAACCCTCAGTATCACGTTGATAAAAGGCGGGAATAACTTCGGTTTCTAAACGGTGATAAAGTTGTTGCGCTTCTTTTTTATCAGACTGCGGGCCAGGCTTCCCTTCAAGATCCCCTATGGCCCAGCCATAGTCCGGCTGCCAGGCCTCCGCCCACCAGCCGTCCCACTGGGATATATTTAAACCACCATTAGCCAGCACTTTCATACCGCTGGTGCCACAGGCTTCCCAACGTGATCGGGGGGTATTGATCCAGATATCGACACCCTGTACTAACTCTTGAGCTAAGGCGATATCGTAATCCGGTAAAAAGACACAGCGATCCTTTAGCGCTGGCCATTGAGAAAAGGCTACCCATTCCTGAATTAATAATTTGCCCTGATGGTCCTGCGGGTGGGCTTTTCCGGCGACAATGATTTGCACTGGACGACCGCGATTGCATAATAGACGAGCTAAGCGTTGCTTATCTTTTAGTAATAAATCCGGCCGCTTATAATCCGTAAAACGGCGAGCAAAGCCCAGTGTTAATACGTTAGGGTCCAGCACATAGTTTGCGGCTGATATGGCCTGCTCTGAAGCCCCGCGCTGAATTAAGGCTTTGGCATAGCGCTGCCTGACATAATGAATCAGGTCTGCTCGCTCTTCACATTTAAACGCCCATAAGCTGTTATCGCTTTGCCGGTCAATCGCCTGCTGCAAACCACTTAAGTCCCCCAGCCAACGGTCTTTGCCCGCCGCTTCCGTCCATAGTTGATCCGCCCAAGCGGAATCCCAGCTTGGCACATGTACGCCGTTGGTGATTTTTGAAACAGGGATATCCTCAAGCGGCCAGCGTGGATAACGAGAAGATAACATCTCTTGCATAACCCCCCGATGAGATTGGCTAACGGCATTAACCGCAATACAGCCATTTAGAGCCAGGGTTATTGGGCTAAAAAAGGGTTTATCGGTTTTGTCGTGATCGATACCCGGTGCCATTAAAGAGTGGGGAGTGAGACTAAATTGCTGGGCATAAACGGAAAAATACTTTTCCACCATCGTTAGAGGAAAATGATCGAAGGCCGCTGCCACCGCAGTATGGGTGGTTAAAATATTTCCCGCCCGCACCAGACACAGGGCCGTAGCAAAATCTAACGACCTCTGTTGCATGACCTCCCTGACCCGCTCCAATATAACCAGGGCGCAGTGGGCTTCATTAAGGTGGCAAATATCCACCGGTAAATCCAATGCCCGCAGGGCACGCCAACCACCAACCCCCAAAGCTAGCTGCTGAATAAAACGGATTTCGGTTTCAGCCGGGTAGAGTTGGTTACAAATCCCCTGATCAGCGACGCTGTTTTGCGGGTGATTACTATCGAGTAGATACAAACGGATATGACCGACTTGTACCTGCCATAAACGCAGTAATAAATGCCTGCCCGGCAACTCGACCGCTACCTGCAACCATTCGCCGGACTCCGCCAGTACCGGTGAAATCGGTAAACTGGCCGTATCGCAGTTGGGGTATAAGGCCTGCTGCCAACCATCGCTATCCAATGTCTGGCGAAAGTAGCCCTGATCAAATAGCAGACCCAAGGCTACCACGGGTACACCGAGATCACTGGCCGCCTTTAAATAATCACCGGCCAGAATTCCCAGACCACCTGCGTATAAAGGTAACGCTTCACCCAGACCATACTCCATACAAAAATAAGCGACCTGTTGTAAGGGTGCCTCCCCATGCTGTTGCTGGTACCAACCCTGTCGATTTAAATATCGTTCACGATCGCTAAGCAACCACTGTAATCTTTTTAAAAATTCTGGATCTTCCGCCAGTTGTTTAAAGCGACTACTGGGCGTGGTTTGCAAAATCGCATAGGGATTTTTTAATGACTGCCAACTATCGGGATCAATACTGCGCCAGAGTTGATCCCCCGCATGGTTCCAGCTCCAGCGAATATCATTGGCCAACTCATTCAATACCTGTAATGAGGCGGGTAGTGCTCTTTGTAATTTCAGCGTCATAGGTATAACACCTGGCGTTGATGACGCTTGGTTAGCTGCTGTAGGCGTTCTGGCAAGCCTGCGCCCAACTGCTGCCAGGCAAATTGCCAACACCAATTACCGCTGGTGGTACCCGGGGTATTTAACCGATGCCCTGCACCCAGGGCCAATAAGTCCTGTATGGGGATAATCACCAGTCTGGCATCGGAGGCCAGGGTATAGTCAATCAGGGACCAGGGCATAGATAGCGTGGGCCGGTTAATCAGGGTATCCACCCTCTTCTGCATGCTCGGCGCCAGGGCTTGGTACCAGGCCAGCGTAGTATCGTTATCATGGGTGCCGGTATAGACGACCGTATTTTTATGATGGTGTTGTATAAGATAAGGATTGTTATCGCCGCCATCAAAGGCAAACTGCATTACGGCCATACCCGGTAACTGAAACCGTTGACGCAACTGGCGAACAGCTTCTGTAATAAAACCTAAATCTTCTGCCACTAGAGGTAAGTGACCAAAATGCTGCTGCAGCGTTTGCAGTAACTGCAGGCCCGGTGTCTTTTGCCAATGTCCTGCCAGGGCATGGCCGGCATCCATAGCAATTTCCCAGCAGGCATCCAAACCACGAAAATGATCAATTCGTATCAGGTCATAAAGTTCCATCTGTGTAGCCAGGCGTTCAATCCACCATTGAAAACCATCCTCCTGGTGTTGCGGCCAGTTATAGACCGGCGTTTCCCATAGTTGCCCGCAAGCGGAAAAATAATCTGGCGGTACACCGGCCAGTACAGTGGCGGCACCGTGGCGGTTAACCCGAAAATAGTGCCGGTTGGCCCAAACCTCTGCACTATCGTGGGCAACAAACAAAGGCATATCACCAAAGAGCAAAATACCACGACGATGGGCATAGGTTTTTATTTGCTGCCATTGGCTATAAAAAATACATTGTTCAAATTTTACTTGTTCAATTTGCCGGTACAGCGTTTGTTCAATCTCGCCCAGTGCGGCTGGTTCACGGTCACGTAGCGCTGGTTCCCAGTCCATCCATGCTGCGCCCTGGTGGTAACGGCCAATGGCGGTAAACCGTGCAAAGTCCTTGAGCCAGTCGTGATGCTGGTGAATAAAGACCTGATAGCTATGGTGATAAGCATGGGTGGGCTGCTCGTTAAATTGTTCAAAGGCTTGTTGCAAACAGGCCAGTCGAAACTCGCTGATACTGGCAAACTGCCCTGCTTTCAACGTGTCAGATAACCACCCCATATCACGCAACCATTGCAGGTCAATTAATAGGGGGTTGCCCGCATGAGAGGAAGTACATAAATAGGGCGAAAGGTCTTTGTGGGTTGGCCCAAGGGGTAAAATCTGCCAAACGCTCATACCCGATGCCGCCAAAAAATCAATAAACCGGCAGGCTCCGCCAAAATCCCCAAGACCCTGATTATCCTCCGCAGGCAACGAGGTTACCGGTAACAGCACACCGGCCCGGCGGGTATCTAACACTTCTGTCTTATTAGCAGCCATTAGTGGCTACCTTTACGCATCACGCCGCCATGCAAGGGGCTCCCACTGCCGCGGGTAAAGACCTCAATTAAATAGGCGGGAGGCTCCAAACCCAGGCACTGGTAACAATTGGCCAGGTGCATTCTAAACAGGCGATCAAAATCACTGACGGTGGCAGCGGGATTATAATCACCGAACCACCAAAACCAATCGGAGCTTTCGCAGATAGCCAGTTGCTGCTCTGCCAATGCCCGCTGGCCTGCGGTTAAATGCCCCTCGGCAATGACCCGGTCATAACTCTGTTTGGCATCCACCAACATATCCCAGGCGCGATTCTTTTGTTGATCGCCAATCCATGTGGAGAAAGTGCCATAAACCCAGCTACCTGCCACCAGTTGTTGCAGCGTGGCAACACGCTGCCCGGCATCGCGAGTCGCATCAGCCAATGTGGTGAGTTGCAAGTTGGGGTGATCTGTTATGGATCGGTAAAGTCCCTGCAAAAAGTAATAGGCATTATCCGGGTAATGTTCCCAAGCATTTTCACCGTCGAGAATAATACTAACGACGGCGTCCTGTTTTATGGCCGGATTGTTTGCAATAGCTTCCAGTCGATCAATAAAATTGGCCACGGCATCATCCCCGTGCCAATCGGAATAACTAAAGCCAATTAAATCCGACAATTCATCATCACGAAAAAAACAAAGGGCCTTGTTCTCTTTAAGTTGATAAGGCTGGTATAGAAAGGTGGCTTTATCATCAGGCAGAGGCTTATTTTCAAGGGCTAAGCTATGCCGTAATACACTTTCACCACTGGCCGTCCATTCAAATTCAAACTGATCTAACAAGGCCACTGCAGTATCACTGATACCTCCTTCAGATAACCAACAACCCACCGGGCGGCAAGCAAAATAGTGTTCAAAGGTATCCAGACCCTGTTGCAGTTGCCAACGGGCCCGCTCTTCGCCTCCCGGATAATGATTGGCAACGGGCATCGTGATATCGGGGATGGATTGGCGGGCGCTCTGCATATCAATCAGCAAAGGCATTATCGGATGGGCGTAGGGTGACATGGAGAGTTCAATCTGGCCCTGTTCCATCAATTGTCGATAGCGGCCTATTAACGATGACAGATTATGACCGATAATCGCTAGCAGTTCACGGCGGTCATGGTAGCTAAAGTGGTGCCCTTTACGGATGAGTTTTTTAACCTTGCGGTGACTACGGCGTACGGTTTCACCCAGCCAGGCCAGGTGATACCACATCAACAGATCAATAAAATACTGGCTATTAAGGTAGCCTATTTGATCGGGGTGATCGCTAAACCATTGCCCCAGTTCCGCCAGCCGCTGGTAAGGGGGAAAACGTGCTATCAAGCGCTGTTCGTTAACCCGTAAACAGGCTTTTATCAGGCCGTGGCGATAATCATTCGCCGCGGGCAAAACAGGGTTAACCAAGGCATTAAGCAAGCTATCTTTAATGACCATATTAGCACTAAAGTAGCGCTGTACCTGTTGGCTGTAATCGTCAATCTGTTGCAACAGTATGGGGGCAAAGTTAATCACCGTACGCGCCTGCGGGTTGCGCTCAAGGTGAGCCACCATATCGACGTAGTCTTTGATGGCGTGTAGATAAGTCCAGGGTAACTGGTATTCACCCTGCCGATGGTCACGGTAATCCGGCTGGTGCATATGCCAGCAAAATACCACTTTGAGTGTTGGTATATCAGCCAACATGCAACCCCCGCCAACTACTATTCAAGAATTCGTCATTCCCGCGAAGGCGGGAATCCAGCACTGTAGATCTCCACCTACGCGGGGATGACAGGTTAGGAACGTTGTGCTATTAGCGAATAATTTTGTCTGGAAGATATTGACCGCCATCAATAGGCAAGGCATTTTGTGAGTTAGTTTGCTACTTATGAACTCACAACTTCCTCCTCCGATTACAGCCACCGATAAACCACTAAAAGTGCTATTCGCCAGCAGTGAAATTTATCCACTGGCTAAAACGGGAGGGCTGGCGGATGTCGCCTTTAACCTGCCTAAAACTCTAGCAACACTGGGGGTTGATATTCGATGGGTTATGCCGGCCTATAAGGAGGCGTTAGACCTATTGAAGCAACAGCCTATAAAGTCCATAGCCCTAAACGGGATAAGCCTGCTTGAAACCACATTACCGGAAACCAAACTCACCCTGTGGCTGGTGGACGCCCCTGGATTGTTTGATCGTTCAGGAGGGCCCTATGGGGATGCCAGCTCGGCAGGCTGGCCGGACAACGCAGAACGCTTTTATCAGTTTTGCCAAGTGATTAGCGATATGGCCCTGGGCAGGGCAACACTGGATTGGCAACCCGACATTGTTCATTGCAATGACTGGCATACCGGTTTGGTACCTGCATGGCTTCGTCAGCACCCGCAAGCCCCTGCCACGATATTTACGGTGCATAACGCGGCCTACCAAGGTCTGTTTCCTTATTCCACTTTTGTTAATCTTGGTTTGGACCCCGCTCTCTGGCGCTTTGATGCGCTGGAATTTCACGACCAACTTTGTTTTATCAAAGGCGGTTTAATGTTTGCGGACTGGCTAACAACCGTTAGCCCAAATTACGCCAGGGAATTAACCCAACCCTTAACCGGTAGCGGCCTGGATGCGATTTTCAGGTATCGCCAGGATACCTTTAGCGGTATCTGCAATGGTATTGATACGACCGAGTGGAACCCTGAGCATGATCATTATATTTCCCAAACCTATGACGAGAAAACGCTGAATGATAAGCCCTTGAATAAGGGTGAGCTGCAAAAAAAATTTAACCTTGAGCAAAACCCTAACCATTGTGTATTGGGCTGGGTGGGACGGCTAAGCGAACAAAAAGGGATTGACCTACTGCTGGATAGTTTGGGGGAATTAATAAAACTGCCGATTCAACTGGTTTTACTGGGCCGTGGTGATGCCCGTTATGAACAGGCCTTAGTAAGCTGGGCACAAAAACACCCCCAACAAATAGCCGTAAAGATTGACTATAAAGACGCGCTGGCTCACCAGATTATTGCCGGCGCAGATTTTTTTTTAATGCCTTCGGGCTTTGAACCCTGCGGTCTAACGCAAATGTATAGCCAGCGCTATGGCACCCCGCCCATTGCCAGCAACGTTGGCGGTCTGGTGGATACCGTGGTTAATATCACTACCGAGAGCCTGTCGGCGGGCACAGCCTCGGGTATTTTATTTTCACCCCACAATCAGAACAGCCTGTTATCGGCCATCAAATCTGCTATCAGATTATATAAGAATCCTGAAACCTATCGAGTGGTGCAACAAAACGCTATGAGTAAAGATTTTTCCTGGCAGCGCAGTGCACAACATTATAAGGCTATCTACCAGCATATAACCGCCTCTGCCGGAGTAAACCGTTATGAACGATACTATTAATAAACTATTGCAACAGATTCGCGAACTGGAACAGCAAATTGAAGAGGCGCTATACCAACGGGCCGAACAGTTACGCTACCGAATATATAATGGTCGGGTTATCTTTGAGCGGGAAGTCTTATCGCTGCATCGCAGTCTAAAGGTTGGCGCGCTGGACTATATCAGGCGAGCCCGATGGGCGGTGATACTGACGGCGCCAGTGATTTACTCGCTGATTGTCCCTTTTGTTGTTCTCGATATTGCGGTTAGCTTATATCAGGCTATCTGTTTCCCGATTTATAATATACCCAAAGTTAAACGCAGCGACTTTTTAAGTTTTGATCGATTTAAACTGCGCTATTTAAATAGTATAGAAAAAATTAACTGCGCCTACTGCAGCTATGGCAATGGTATTGCCGCCTATGTGCAAGAAGTGGCTGCACGGACTGAACAATATTGGTGTCCCATCAAAAATGCCAAACTCAAAAAAGGCATGCATCATCGCTATTGTTTATTTACCGATTATGGTGATGCGGAGCAATATCGGCAGCAGCTAAAAACCATTAAACAAAATTTTTCGGATAATGATTGACAGGTTTTGATAAGACCCGCACTACCAAACCTGGCGGGTGTGAAGTTGGGCAGCTCCGGCCACGGTATATTTTCCTCCTAGCCGCAATAACTTATAGGGTGGATTGTAATCCCCCCTACAACAGTTCGGTCTTTTATATGGGCCACTCTACCGCTGTAAAAGTATTTATTGTTGACCCCCGTCAATTCTATAAACGACAAGCACTTTATGGTTTCCGGGACTGCCACCATTTTTCAATAAGGAGCAAAACCATGTATCCATCCACACTGATTAAATTACTATTGATACTGCCACTACTTGTATTTGGCCTAAGTGGCTGTGAGCGAGGTGGAGTGGCTTCAGGCAAGGGGTTTAGTTTGCCATCCGGTAGTCTTGCAACAGGCAAAGCCGTTTTTCTTTCGTTTAACTGTTTAGCCTGCCACACCATTAAGGATGTAGAAGACCCCTTTATCAATAATCCAGCCCTGAAAAAAGACATTAACCCGCCTATCCAGCTCGGCGGTTATGTGGACAAACCCATTACTTATGCAGAATTATTGACTTCTATTATTAACCCTTCTCACAAACTGGCAAAAACTTATAAACCGGAAGAAGGTGATGATAGCGACCTGTCTCCTATGCGCAATTACAACGATGTATTGACCGTGACTGAACTGATCGACCTGGTGGCTTTTCTTGAGTCCCACTATGAGCTGGAGCCTTATCAGGCCTATCGATACAGAACCTACCCTCGCTACCCTTATTAGAGTGGTCTTGCGATGAAGCATCTTCTGGCTATCCTGCTGCTATTATTATTGCTGTTTGTTTTATTGGCAGCCAGGTCTGGTACTGATTCGGTTTGGCTAATTGATATTAAAGGTGCGATTGGCCCAGCCACCGCCGACCATATGATTCGCGGTCTGGACAAAGCGCAACAAGCTGACGCCAGCCTGGTGATATTGCAAATTGATACGCCGGGTGGATTGGATGCTTCTATGCGACAAATCGTCAAAGCGATTTTAGCGACCGATATTCCAGTGGTAGGTTATGTGGCGCCCAATGGCGCAAGAGCGGCCAGCGCTGGTACCTATATTCTCTATGCCTGCCCTATTGCCGCGATGGCGCCCGCCACTAATTTAGGCGCAGCAACACCCGTACAAATGGGCACACCCACCCTGCCCACCTTCCCCACCGATAAACAGGAAGACAGTAAAACCGAAGCCGATAACGAACCGGGGCTACCTCTCACTGATGCCTTCCAACGCAAAGTGGTTAACGATGCCACGGCTTATATAGAAAGTCTGGCCCAGTTGCATGGGCGCAATCAAGCATGGGGCGTGCAGGCGGTGCGTGAGGGTGCCAGCTTAAGTGCGCAGGAGGCGCTGGATTTACAGGTTATTAATCTACTTGCCGACGATCTCGATGATTTATTACAACAACTGAATGGTCAAACACTGTTAGTTAACGGCAACAAAATCATGGTAGAGACTGAGCACGCGAAGATTTATCAACACCCTATCGATTGGCGCAGTGATTTTCTCTCGGTGATTACCGACCCCAATATTGCCTATATATTAATGCTGATCGGCATTTATGGATTGATTTTTGAGTTTTCCAATCCCGGTTTTGCGGTACCCGGTATTCTGGGCGCTATCTGCATTATGCTGGCGCTGTATGCCTTCCAGCTTTTACCGATTAGTTATGCAGGGCTGGGTTTAATTATTTTTGGCATGGGTTTAATGGTTGCCGAAGCCTTTGCCCCCAGCTTTGGCATTCTCGGTATTGGAGGGTTAATGGCCTTTGTTATTGGCTCCGTGATTTTGATGGATACCGAGCTGCCGGGTTATCAAATTGCCCTGCCGGTCATTATTGCCTTTACCTCCTTTAGTGGCCTGTTATTAATCGCTGCCCTTGGGCTGGCATTAAAAGCCCGCAGGCAAACGGTTGTCACCGGCCTGGCCCACTTAAAAGGCATGCCTGCGGTCGTTAGCAAAATGTTGGATAAGCAAGCCATGGTGCACCTGCAAGGCGAACAATGGCAGGTACGCTGTGATCAACCTTTATCGGTCAACGACAAGGTGACTGTGCTTGAAACCGATGGCGTAATTTTAACAGTCAAAAAAACAACGGGAGCATAACCATGGAATTTTATATGGATTTTTTCACTCTCACCCTGGCACTGATGATAGTCGTGCTGTTGATCTCGATTTTCCGGGTGCTGCGGGAATATGAGCGCGGGGTTATTTTTCTTTTAGGCCGCTTCTATAAAGTCAAAGGCCCGGGCCTGATTATTGTTATCCCCCTGCTACAACAAATGGTCAGGGTCGATTTACGCACCGTGGTCATGGATGTACCCACTCAGGATGTTATCTCCAGGGATAATGTCTCAGTCAAAGTGAATGCCGTGATTTATTTTCGAGTAGTCGATCCGGAAAAATCCATTATTCAGGTAGAGAATTTTTTTGAAGCCACCAGTCAACTGTCACAAACCACCCTGCGCTCGGTGCTGGGCCAGCATGAACTGGACGATATGCTGGCAGAACGAGAGACGCTCAATACTGATATCCAAATGATCCTCGACAAGCAAACCGATGCTTGGGGCATTAAAGTCGCCAATGTTGAAATCAAGCATGTCGATCTGGATGAAAGTATGATTCGTGCCATTGCCAAGCAGGCTGAAGCAGAAAGGGAACGCCGTGCCAAAGTCATTCATGCGCTGGGGGAATATGAAGCTTCAGAGAAATTGCTAGATGCCGCAAAGGTTTTAGCCAAGCAGGATCAGGCTCTGCAGCTACGTTATCTACAGACATTAGTTGAGTTGGCCGGTGATAAAAGTTCGACCATTGTTTTCCCGATGCCCATTAACCTGATGAAACATTTTAATCAACCTTAGCACAGCTGCACTGGCCGATAACCCCAGGGGTGATCTGTAAAGAGAGTGATCGGTAATGTGGCGCTGGATACGATAGGTAAACACTTGAAGCGCGATATTGGTGATTTGTTTATTTGAACCCTTCCTCCAGGCCACCAAGTTTCTACCCCAGCCTCACTAAGTGGTAGAAGCTATTGTGTAGTGGTCCTGTTTTATTACCGGCACTGCTTACACGACGCAGGTATATATAGCCGAGGGCTAAAAAGGCCAGATAACCGGCACAACTAACACCGTAGTTATGCCCACCATAATCGTCAACGGTAAGCCGATTTTCATAAAATCACTAAAGTGGTAGTTACCTGGCCCATAGACCATCAAGTTAGTTTGATAACCAATTGGCGTAGCAAAACAGGTAGAGGCGGCAATCATTAATGTTACTGCAAAGGGGAGTAAATCCACCCCCAGCTGCTGGCTGGCCGCAATAGCTATTGGAAAGATTAATACCGCAGCAGCCAAGTTTGAGATCACTGCCGAGAAACCCGCCGTTAATACAAACAAGGCGACCAGGGTGGCGGTTGGCGAATGGGCTGCTATACCGATCAGGCCTTCTGCAATAACGGTAGCTGCACCTGTTTTCTCCAGAGCGCCACCGAGACCAATTGAGGCAGCTATCACTAATATAACCTGCCAATTCACACTTTCTCTAGCGTCCTGCACTTTGACACAGCGGGTAATTATCATTAAGCCAGCGGCCAGCAGTGCTGCCTTAAACATACTCAATATACCCAACGCCACTGTAATCACCATAGCCAGCATAATTGCGGCAGCCAGGTTACGCTGCTCGTGCCTGACTGGACGGGAGTTTTCAATTTCACTGACCAGTAAAAAGTTTTTACTGTAACGCTGCTGACCAACAAACTGGTCATGAGTTTCAAGCAGTAAAGTATCACCAGGCTTTAAATAAATATCACCAATTTTGGTTTTTATACGCTCACCATCACGAGCAACAGCAATAATAGCGGCGCTATATATATTTCTAAAACGCATATCTTTAATGGATTTACCCAACTGCGGAAAATTGCGGGAAATAACCACTTCTACCAAACAGCGAGCATGGGCACCGCTGTTTAATTTAAACACTTGTTTCTCAGCAACTTTTAATCCATGGATATTTTTCAGATCGACAACAGAGCGAACATCCCCAGCAAAAATTAAATGATCGCCGGCTAATAGCATTTCATTGGGGGACACGGCTGTCATCAATCGACCATCGCGATCTATTTCTACCAAAAACATTCCCGGCAACTGTCGCAAACCAGCCTCTTCGATACTCTTGCCCACTAAAGGACTATCCGCCTCAACTTCCATCTCCACAATATATTCGCGAGCATCACCAAAGACCTGCTGATCTTTTTCACCGCGATGCGGCAGCAACCAGCGGCTAAAACCGATAGTAAAAGCAACAACAACAATCACGCAGGGAATACCCACCCAGGCAAGGTCGAACATGCTCAGGCCGCTATCTCCACTGTGGGTGGTTAACATGCCATTAATCACAAGGTTGGTACTGCTACCCACCAATGTACAGGTGCCACCAACAATAGCTGCATAGCTAAGAGGCATCATTAACTGCGAGACACTAAGGTTATTACGCTTAGCCCAATCGGTAACGGCCGGCACCATCATAGCCACAACCGGTGTGTTATTTAGCATGGTACTTAAGGCAGCTACGGGCAGCATTAAGCGAAATTGTGCGGTAGCGATATTTTTGGGGCGCCCCAATAAACTATTGGAGACCCACCCTACTACACCGGTTTGCGCCAACCCCCTGGCCACAACAAATAGCACGGCAACGGTTGCCATCCCCTCATTGGACATACCTATCAAAGCTTCCGCAGGGGTAATAATATTTAATAGCGTCAGTAAAGCAACACCGGCCACCAAAATGGCATCGGCCGGGTAGCGGGAAAAAACCAACAAACCAAAACAAAAAGCGATTACCGCCAATGTTTGAATTGCTTCTGGAGTTAAAGCCATGGTCACTATCGTTTACCTTGTCCTTAGCTTGCGTAGAACTGATTAAAGCGATCAATAAATGTCTGTAACTGGTCAGCCGGTAAATCATTAACACCTGCAGCTGCTGCACGACCACCGCCAGTCGGAAAACTGCGGCACAGTTCATCGGCGCCGGTTTTATTGTCTAAAGGTGCCCGTATACTGATTAAATAATTGCCATTGGCTTTAACGGTTAATACCGCATGGGCGCGGCCAGGTGTACCATTGGCGAGGTCATTACTATAAACACCGCTCACTCTTCTCGCCCATGCTTCATTAGGCAAAATATAGGCGGCGACTGAATCATTGACAAATTCTGGCTGCAAGCTTGCAGCGGAGGCCATATCAGAATTAAAGCCGTTCTCCAGTTTTTCAAAACTTTCGCGGCTATCATTGATAAAACCGAAGGGGCTGGCATGAACACTAACCTGTCGATAAAGCGCTTCAGGGGTGAAGTGCAAATCCTCCAGATTGGAACCATAGCCATTGTAGTTAATATAAATACCGAGGTTTTCCAAGCTGGTTAAATCCTGCTCGGATAAATTTAGCGGCTTAGCTAAAACGTTAGCGCTGTTTTTTAAGTTATCACCAAAGGCACCAGTGATAGCCCATTCAACAAACTGACCTTTTAAATGGTTATTGATCAATATGCTGGTACAGACATCGGCGGCGGGGTTAATGATTGCCGTCAGTTTGTCACTTTCTGGAATATCACCGGCAAAGTGGTGGTCCACATAAAACACTTCCGCTCCAGCAGCCAATGCTTTATTCAAGCCTTCGCGGTTTTTATCCAGGGAGACATCCAAAACGGTAACTTTATCACCAGCCTTGGCATCAATTTTACCCATCAACTGTATATCGCGCTTTACTCCAGTAACCAGAGTGCTTTCAATGGGGTCAGCATTACGTAATTGAGTAAGGGCGCAAATGCCATCGGCATCGCCATTAAAAAGATCGATATGGGCCACAGTAAAAATTCCTACTAACAATGCTAAAAAGTTGGTTATTGTTATAAGTACTAGCTTAACACAGCAGCAGGTTTTGACATCAATAAATAAAGGGAATACGACCACCCAGCAAGGGTATCGCAAAAGCCGAAATTACTGTCATTCCCGCGCAGGCGGGAATCCAGACTGCATGCTTATGCTGTTATTTCCGCTAAAGCGGAAATCTACAGCGCTGGATTCCCGCCTGCGCGGGAATGACGCGGTGA
>JAAELM010000161.1 GCA_024226635.1 Oceanicoccus sp.
AATCTTATTAGTGGGAGACTTATCCATCCTATGGGGACACGAACAAGCCCCACAATACGCTTATAATAAGAGCGAACATCACTACCCAAAAGGACTTAGCTAATGATCAGCTTCGAGACGGCCCTCCAATTTTTTATTGTTAATAGCAGCCTCTGCCTAATACCCTGCGCAGAGATGATTATTGTTATCACCCAGTCATCAACGCAGGGCTGGAAAGCGGGTATGACTTTTGTAGCAGGTACCTGTTTGGCGTTAACCGTTCAGGTGATGCTGATGGCTTTTGGGGTGTCTGCTATTATTCAAACATCCGAGTGGATTTTTAATGGTTTGAAAATTGTTGGCGTTTGCTATCTGTTTTTTCTAGCCTGGCAAATGTTCTCTCGCCCCATTGCATTAACAACGCAAGGCGTACAACCGTTCAAATCACGGGCAACATTATTTCGTGAAGGTATGGTGCTTAACTTTTCTACCCCAATGACGCCGCTTTTTTTGCTGTTTCTGATCCCAAGTTTTATTGATACTGAAAGAGGCAATATTATGCTGCAGTCATTTCAGTTAGGTGGCGTTATCATTCTGGCGATCCTCTCTATGTACACGGCGTACTGCATTGCGGCAGATAGAGCTGGCGCGCTTATTTTACAATCGGAAAGGTTTCGGGGTTATTTACAACGGGGAGCGGCATCAACGATTGCTGGCTTTGCGATTTATTTGGCGTTGGCGCAGCAATCGTTATGAGGGAAGTATGTTTAGCTTTCAGAACCTAGTCATTTTTTACCAGCATTTCATCTGACAGGAAAAAGTGGCCATTCAGTTTTCTCATTTTCTTTTCTGAAAAATCTGCGGGGGTATATTCATTAGAGGACTTTTCATCCGTCAGCAAGCCCAGGCACTGGTAAGCCTCAGCAACCAGCTCACTACAGAAAATTGCAGACAGATCTTTATGGTTATGGCCAAAGGGACCGTCATTGGCAGACTTTAGCAATTGCACCTTCTCGTGCTTATAGCTTTTGCTACGCAACTGCTTTCTCAGTTCCATCAGTTTTAATAGAGTACCGGTAGGTAAAGAAGCCCCTTTTAATTGCCTTACTGCAATATCACCACTGTATTTATGTACCCGATCACTCAACGGTACCAACTGCACCCCCATGCGTGGAGGACTGGATTCCAAATTGTCTATATTACTTGGCATAGTACATTCCCATATGGTTAGAAAGTCATATTCGGGAATTCGCATTACCATGCCAACATGTGAAAACTTGCTCAAGGTGCCATATTTAATAACATCACTAAAAGCACCTCTGGCAGAATATAAAACCAGATCTCCTGTTTTAAGCTCATTACGTATGATTGAATAGCTAATCATCACTCACTCCTGATACCGAGTTAAAGAACAGCATAGCTACTGAGCATCTTTTTTAGCTTCCCCACACGGTCAATCTTATACGGGAAAACATCATAAGATTCGACAGTTACTACCCCAGCCAAAAAGAGCAGTCATATTTACTAAAAACACAGGAAATAACCAGAGCAAAAGCGTCTAAATTATTTAACATTCTTGACGGCGATATAAGCCCTTGCGACACTAGGTCGCACCCTTTTTTCACTGGTTAGGTTATACTCCCCCGCGTCATTAACACCCACTTAACCCATCCCGATGAAGACAAGACCTTTACAGCTTACCGCCTCCATTGCCAATCTCAGGCGTCTGGCAATGATCCGCCTGATTCTGGTGTTCGCACTGCTAACGGCGCTGACTTATATTTATCTGGGGCCTACTCCCGAAGATATTGATAGCGCTCACCTGAGCATTTTGGCTTTTATGGCGCTGGTAAATATATTGACCTATTGGCGCTTACAACAACCCTGGCCAGTTACTGATGCAGAGTATTTTTTTCAGCTATTGGTTGATCTGGGAAATTTCACCTGGCTGCTTTATGTTAGTGGCGGCGCCACCAACCCGTTTGTTTCTTATTATTTAGTACCACTGACTATTTCAGCTGCTGTATTGCCCTGGCGCTATACCTGGATAGTGGCCGGATTGTCGCTAAGCGCCTACACCTTACTACTGTTTTTTTACCAGCCATTGCCTCTTTTACAGCCGGCCATGGACCACAGCCAACATGGCAGCGCATTAAATGCACATATCATTGGTATGTGGATTACCTTTGCATTAAGTACCGGCCTGATTACGTATTTTGTGGTCAAGATGGCTAATGCGTTAAGGCAGCAGGAAATCACCCAGGCGTCTAACAGGGAAAATGAGTTGCGCGATGAACAAATTCTTGCGGTGGCCACACTGGCTGCCGGCACAGCCCATGAGCTGGGTACACCACTGGCCACAATGACGGTGTTAGTCGAAGAGCTGCAACAGGAATATCAACAGCAAAAAGAGTTGGGGGAAGATTTAACACTGCTGAATACTCAGTTAAGTAGCTGTAAAAAAATTCTTCAGGGGCTGGTATCTACAGCTGAAGCGCACAACCATGGACAGCGCCAGGCTGTAATATGTACAGAGTATGTACAACAGCTGTTAAGCCACTGGCAGGTATTGCGTCCCGATGCGACCTATCAATTCTCGGCCAGTGACAGTAGTCAATTGCTGACTCTTGAAGTAGACACTACGCTGGACCAGGCCATTAATAATTTATTAAATAATGCCGCTGACGCTAAAGCGGATAATATCGAAGTCTCCGTAGGCAGTGATGATAAGCAGTTGATATTAACTATTCGTGACCACGGGGAAGGTATACCACCCGATCTGGCGGAGCAATTGGGCAAACCGTTTATTAGCACCAAAGGCAAAGGGCTGGGGCTGGGATTATTTCTTAGTCATGCAACCATCAGCCGCTATAACGGTAGTATTACGCTGCGTAATCATGTCGATGGCGGTACACTGGCCACTATTATTTTACCCGCTAAACCAGCACAGGCTTTGTAATCATGGAGCGCTTTTTACTCGTCGATGACGATGACGTTTTTACTCAAGTACTGGCCCGCGCTTTGCATCGCCGCGGGCTGGAATGCGTCTGCGCACACAATTCTGCCGAGGCTTTACAACTGGCACAGCAAGAGAGCTTTAGTAAAGCCATTATTGATTTAAAAATGGAAGGCCCTTCTGGTTTAACCTTGATACCCACACTAAAACAACAGCAACCCGATATAGATATTGTGATGCTAACGGGTTACTCCAGTGTGGCAACGGCGGTGGAAGCCGTTAAGCTAGGGGCTATCAATTATTTGTGCAAGCCCGCCAA
Organism: Oceanicoccus sp.; assembly: GCA_024226635.1. Taxonomy (GTDB): domain Bacteria; phylum Pseudomonadota; class Gammaproteobacteria; order Pseudomonadales; family Dasaniaceae; genus Oceanicoccus. The sequence goes on from JAAELM010000161.1 coordinate 3,255, forward strand.
TACCGATGATATTCTGGCGGCCTTTGAGAATATTGAAGGGGATATTAAGGCAGAAATTCCTGAGCAAAGACCCTCTGTTGACCGATTAGAATGGGAACATATCCAGAAAGTGCTGGCAGAATACGATGGCAATATTTCTGCTACAGCCCGAGCATTGGGTATGCATCGGCGAACCTTGCAGCGAAAGTTGAATAAACGCCCGGTAAAAGAGTAAGAACTAGCTCGCCACTACTTTGTTGCGACCACCACCCTTGGCTTGGTACAAGGCTTTATCCGCCGATTCAATCAACTCACGCCAATTCTCCTCGCAGCTTGCGGCAACCCCTATACTAATTGTCAGGCATTCAAAGGGGCTTTCTTTATGGGGCAAAGCCATGGTTTCAACCGCTTCCCTGACACGCTCAGCAGCAACAATAGCATCATCCTTATTAGTCTCAGGCATCAGCAACAGAATTTCTTCACCGCCGTAGCGATAGACCCGGTCACTTTCCCGCATACTGTCCTTGATCGTATCAGCCAAAGCGCGCAGGGCATTGTCCCCTCGCTGATGGCCGTAATAGTCGTTGTATTTTTTAAAGAAATCGACGTCCATCAGCGCGATGGCATAGCCTTTTTTATAGCGCCTGGCGGAAGCTTCGGTAAAGTTTAACTCCACCTCCATAGCCCGACGATTACCAATTTTCATCAATGCATCTTCGTTGGAGAGTAAATGCAGCTCATGATTTTCTGTTTCTAATTGGCTTTGCCGTTCAATCAGGTGAACGTAGGCATCGACCATATCGGTTTGGGTCACCAGGCCGACTAATTGCTCGTGTTCGTTAATCACCAACAAGTGCCGCAATTTGCGACTGCGCGCTAAAACCAGCGCATCATATAAAGAGGTGGTCTGCTGCACACAGACAGGGTCTTTGGTCATCACTTCAGCTACGGCGACATCAGCAACATCCCGGTTAATCAATGCCTCGGAAAATAATCGAACGATATCTCGCTCGGTGATAATACCTTTAGGGAAACCACTTTCACTAACGAGAACGCATGAACATTGTTTCTCGCACATAATGGCCACTGCATCTGCCAGACAATCAGCGGGGGAAACACCCGCTACAATGTCTGTCATTAATTCGCCAATGATCATAAAACTTCCACCACTTTTATTGATACAACCATTCAGGAGTCATTATTCAACCATTTTATTTTGTTGAATAATTCTTGGCTCAGCAGCGGCTTCAAAGGTTTTACCATCGCTGGATTTAATCGCCTGGGTCACGCCACTAAAGGACCGAAGGTACAGTTTATGCCCCCGTTTCTTTAATGAATTTTGCACTGGGCCAGGTAGACTTTTTTCTGTCATTGTCACTTGCGGGCGCCACTGGTTATGGACGCGGGGCGTTGTCAGCGCCTGCTCTACTGTCATGCCCAGGTCTAACATATTCATGATGCCTTGCAATACCTGGGTAATGATCGTCGGGCCACCCGCCGCACCAATACTGATAACAGGCTGGCCATCTTTGACCACAATGGTTGGGCTCATACTCGATAAGGGGCGCTTGCCCGGTTGTACGCTGTTTGCCTCGCTGCCCACCAAACCATAAGCGTTAGGTACGCCGGGCTGAATGGAAAAGTCATCCATTTGGTTATTCATTAATACGCCGGTGCCGGGTATCACCACTTTCGAACCAAAGGGTGTATTTAAAGTAGTGGTAATAGCTACCCAGTTACCCCATTGGTCGGCGGCGGAAATATGGGTCGTGTGTTTGCCAAAAAAATCAATCTCGGCGTTGGGTGGATTGCCATGGCTAATATCAATGTTGGCTTGTTTAAAGTCGATTTTTTTTGCCAATTGGTCCGCATAGCTTTGTGCAATTAAGCCTTTGGGCACTTTGACAAAATCAGGGTCGCCTAAAAATTGAGCGCGATCAGCAAAAGCGGCACGCATGCTTTCGGCCAATAAATAATATCGATCTGCTTCACTTAAGACGGCGATATCAAAGTTCTCTAACATATTGAGTATTTGCGCTACATGCACGCCGCCGGAGCTGGGTGGTGGAAAACCGTAGATGCTATAACCCCGGTAATCACTTTTTACCGGTTCACGAATTCGCATTGTATAGTTGGCCATATCGTCGGCGGTTAAAATACCGTCATGGTTTCTCATCCACTGGTCAACGGCTTTGGCAAAGTCACCACGGTAAAAATAATCAATACCTTGCTCGGCTATTTGCCGGTAGGTATTGGCCAGATCCTTTTGCACTAAGCGATGGCCCGCCGGCCAGGGCTCGCCTGTTTGATCTAATAAAATCGCTGCGGTTGGCGGAAATAATTTGATGGTTTCCTGGCTGGATGTTATTCGCTGATGGGATACGGCACTCAGGGGGAAACCCTGCTCTGCAATATCAGCGGCAGGTAGTAATAAGTCCTTTAAGCTAAGTTTGCCGCCCTGTTTGAGCATATAGTCGTAAGCCGCTAAGGCACCGGGGACACCTATAGCCAGGGCGCCGGTTTTGCTCAATGCACTATTCGCCTTGCCGTCTCGAATATACATATCGCGGCGGGCTGCTTGCGGTGCCATTTCACGGCCATCAATGGCCTCTACTGTACTATCGGCATAGTGGATAACAGCGAAGTTGCCATTACCTATACCGGAGTTGTGGTTATCAACAACGCCCAGTGTAAATGCAGCAGCCACCGCTGCATCAATTGCGGTACCGCCCTGCTCCAGGGCATTGAGACCAGCCTGTGTGGCCAGGGGATGGATAGTGGCAACCGCACCTAAACCGCTGGCACTGGTGCGGGCATAGTTGCTGGCGCGGGAATAATCGGTCTCAGAACTTTGTGCAGCAGCATTGGCCGCCAGGGTGGTTAGTACCAACAACAGGCTTAATGCCCATGTGGTTAATCGCGCCGTCATATCTTGCCTTATAACGTTATAGGGTTATTAATCTGAGCTACTGTAGGGTTTATTGTCTTTTTACTCAACCTTAGACAACCTTTTGCCCAGTGGCCCAGTCAACCACCCGCAGACAGGTCGCCAGAAATAAACCTGATTAGGCACGCCACTTAACGTGCTATTATCATCCCAAGCTTTATTGACTTAAATGATGTACTGATAGTACTTTATGGTAAATAAATAGCTTAATGTTATCTCTTTATAATAAATATTTTATTTATAGTGCTTTTCCCAAGCTTACTGTAGACCAACAAACGCCGACGCAATGACAGCAAATAAAAACCGATACTACAAGTATTCGCGCATAAGCGAAGCGAAATTTCGACAAATTTTGCGCTGCTTTGCTATGGACCTCACAGCGACACAGACTGCTCAGCTCACCGATGTCAGCGTGCGCTCGATCAACAGCATTTTTCTGAAAATCAGGGGGCGCATCACTACACTGTGTGAGGCGGGGTCGCCCTATGCCAGCAATGATGAAAGTCGCGGCACAGGTGTTGGCGCCAGCACCGACGATAAAGACCAGGACCCGGTTAATCAATATGTCGCTTTTGGTATCTACCAGCGCGACGATAAGATTTATACCGAGTTTGCTCCCCACGATACTCGCCACATACTGCAACAAAACCAACGCTATGGTGCCAAGCTGGATGAGCTGACCGCTACAGAGGGCTGGAAAGACTACGACGGCCTGGCCGATGTTGACCAAACCCGCCTATACCACGTAAATAGCACCGACGAGGTTGCCGGCCCAGCCGGTAGTACCATAAATACCGTAGATTCGTTCTGGAGCTTTGCCAAGCGCCGTATGGCCCAGTTTAATGGCATTCACAAGCACACATTTTATCTGCACTTAAAAGAAACCGAATTCCGGTTTAATTACCGCCGGGATAATATTTATCGCACTTTACTAAAAATGCTGCTTACCACACCCCTATAGGCAGCACTGACTCCAAGACATTGAAAAATAAGAAGTTTATCTTGATTTAGAGATAATATGACTTGATTGAGTAGGTATAATCCGCTGTTTATTTCGCTATCTACGGATTTTTTTCTAGCGGCTAGTGTCCTATATTTTAACCATCAGATGCGCAGAATTTTATAGCAGTAAGGCTATGCGAATAGCCAACTCCATCCACGTCTCTCAGTTGTACCCTTAATGGCACCCATATCCGGGTGCTTTTTTTTGATCCAAAAAGCGGTGAGTTAAGTAGATATCCTTACAGGGCTCTCGGTAATTACTCATTTTCTTACCAGCCGCTGTCAATTAATCTGTAAACATTGAAACACACACCATTCCAGGTCTCGAACATAAATACTTTTTAGCACCCTCAAGGGTGCTTTTTTATGTCGGACTTATGTGGCCGGTCTAACTAGCCAGTCTACGATGCCTACACTATTCCCCACAAGCTGTTAGAATGCCGGCCAACCATAATCAAAATAAACCTGGATCAAAAAAACTGATTTATTAATAGCCCGTCAATGATACCGGAGAAGATTATGGAATTTAATATCGACAAGCTACTTGAAGACGCCCCTAACCTGGTCGTCACCTATGGCGCTCAACTGATAACTGCGCTGGTTATCTTTATTATTGGTAAATGGATAGCAAAAGCCATTGCCAATGCCATTACCCATAATATGAACAAAAAAAATGTTGATAAAACTATCAGCAACTTTGTTGGCAATATTATTTATACCGCTTTATTTGCCTTCGCTATTATTGCAGCACTGGGTCAAATCGGCATTGAAACCGCATCGTTTGTTGCCATTATCGGCGCCGCCGGTTTAGCCGTTGGTTTTGCGCTACAGGGCTCCTTATCCAATTTCGCCTCAGGGGTGTTGTTAATTTTATTCCGCCCAATACGCTCCGGTGATTTTGTCGAGGCCGCCGGCGAAGCAGGTGTTATTGATGAAGTCGGCATTTTTAGTACCACAATGAAAACCGGTGATAACAAAGTCATTATTATTCCTAATTCCAATATTATGGGCGGCAATATCACCAACTACTCAATGGAAGCCACTCGCCGCATCGATTTGATGGTAGGTATTGGCTATGACGCTGATATTCGAAAAGCCAAGCAAGTGCTTGAAGAAATCATCAACAATGAAAGTCGTATTTTAAAAGACCCCGCCGTCACCATTGCAGTAGCAGAACTGGCTGACTCCTCGGTCAATTTTGTGGTGCGCCCATGGGTTAACTCCGAAGACTACTGGCCCACTAAATTCGAATTACTGGAAACCATTAAACTCCGTTTCGACCGGGAAGGGATTAGTATTCCGTTCCCACAAATGGATGTTCACTTACAACAATAATTTTTTAACTTTAGTCTTTTAACTTTAATCTTTTAAACAGGACCAACAATGAAATTAAATGTATTACAAAAAACCCTGGCTGCTTCTTTAGTAGCCAGCGTTCTGACTGCAAACCACTCTCTCGCTGAAGAGGAAACCAAACTATGGAGCGGCAGTGTTGAGTTTGGCTTTGTTGATACCAGCGGCAATACTGAAGAAACCACCACCAAAAGCCGTGCCGAGATATTCCGTGAAACAGAGCAATGGAAGTACACCTTTTTATTCAACTCTTCTGCCTCGCAAACCGACGGCGACAATACCGCTGAGAAGTATTTTTTAGCCAACCGCTTATCCTATAAGTATGCTGACCAGGACTATGTCTATGGGTATCACTCCTACGACGATGATCGCTTTAGCGGCTTTGACTATATAACCACATTCTCAATGGGTTATGGCCGAACCATTTTAGATAATGAAACCATGAAGTGGGATGCTGAAGTCGGTCCCGGTTATCGCTCTAGCAAAGTGGATGATGAAAGCAACGGTGAAGATAGTGAAGAAATTGTATTAAGAATGTTCACCAACTATAAATGGGAATTTTCAGAAAATGCTACTTTTTCACAAGGCTTTGATGTTGAAGCCGGTGAGGACAATACGATCAGCAACTCCAGAACAGCACTTGAAGTTAAAGTGATTGGCGAAGTGGCAATTGTGCTTTCTTATACGGTCAAGTACAAAGAAGAAGTACCAGCAGACACCAAGCATGCTGACACTGAAACTACAGTGGCGGTTAGTTACTCGTTTTAATATTACCGGCGGCAGACACCGTCACCCTGTCTGCCAAAGTGATACAACTATACAAAGCATTTCATAAATTGAGGCACTTTAATGTCGCTGGAAAGTGTGACTTAATAGCCGCTGCACTTGAAATGCTGTTTTATTAACCCATATAGATTGTTGACCAAAAACAATAAAGCTTGCCATTGGCCTGATTAACCACTGATCGCGAGCACACTACTGAGGAAAAAATCATGTTGATCGGCCAAAATTCTGTTGTAAGTATCCAATACACCCTGACCAATGACAGCGGTGAAATTATGGACCAGTCCCTGGAGGGGCAACCTTTAGTGTACTTACACGGTGCGGCGGGTATTATCCCCGGCCTTGAAAATGAACTCACCGGCAAAACTGCAGGCGCCGACTTTAAAGTGACTATTAAACCTGAAGAAGCCTATGGCGACCATATTCCGGAAATGGTGCAGGAAGTACCCCGCTCGTCTTTCCCACCCGACCAGGATATCCAGGTAGGTATGCAGTTTAATGCTGAGTCACCTAATGGCCCTATGACAGTGGCTGTTACTGCAGTTGCTGATGACACCATTACAGTCGATGGCAATCACCCTTTAGCGGGTTTGACCTTGCACTTTGAAGGCAAAATTGAAGGCGTCCGCGAAGCGACTGCTGAAGAGCAAGAGCACGGCCACGCTAACTAAGCTACCTCACTCATGCCTAGCCGCAAACGCCCACTAGAGGGCATCCGTGTTATTGAATTGGGCCAGTTACTGGCAGGCCCCTTTACCGGCTCTATGCTGGCCTATTTTGGCGCTGAAGTGATTAAGGTTGAACCCCCCAAAGGCGGTGACCCTATTCGAGGCTGGCGTGAAGTGCAAAACGGTACCTCATTGTGGTGGCATAGCCTGGGCCGTAATAAGAAATCTGTCGCCATTGATTTAAAAGCCGAGGAAGGTCGAGAGTTGGTGCGTCAGTTGATTGATACAGCTGATGTGTTAGTTGAAAACTTTCGTCCCGGTGTGATGGAAAAATGGGGACTTGGACCCGATGCCATCAAAAAGACTAACCCCGGTATTATCTACACTCGAATTTCCGGTTACGGGCAGGATGGCCCCAATTCAGTTAAGCCCGGTTATGCGTCGGTTTGTGAAGGCTACAGCGGCTTTCGTTATGTTAATGGCTTTGAAAATCAGGCCCCCGTTCGCCCTAATTTAAGTATTGGCGACACTATTGCCGCTATCCATGCTGCGCTGGGGGTCACCCTTGCGATTATTGAACGCAGCAATAATGAAAACAGTGAAGGGCAAGTGATTGATGTGGCCCTGTATGAGTCCATGTTTAACTTAATGGAAGCGGTGATTCCTGAATATGACGGCGCCGGTGTCATTCGCGAGCCATCAGGTACTACCGTCACCGGTATCGTACCGACTAATACCTACCGCTGTCGCGATGCCAGGTATGTGGTCATTGGCGGTAACGGCGATGCTATTTTTAAACGCCTGATGATTGCTGCCGGCCACCCTGAAATGGCGGAAAATCCTGAAATGGCCGACAACGCTGGCCGCGTAATTCACGAAGTAGACATTGATAACGCTTTGGCTAAGTGGTGTTTGGATAATGATGCTAAAACCATTATTGATATTTTAGAGGCCGAGCGTGTACCCGTTGGCCCTATCTATAATGTCGAAGATATGATGAACGACGCGCACTATCAGGCGCGCGGGATGTTTGAGCAGGTTGAAATTGATGGCAAACCGCTGGAGATTCCGGCGATTTTACCGAAGTTAAAATCAACACCCGGAGCAACGACCTGGTCAGGGCCTCAGTTGGGCAGTCATAATGACGAAGTGCTGGGTGAGCTATTGGGCCTGGGCGACGAACAACTGGCCGAGCTTAAAAACAACCGTATTATTGCCTGATTAACTCAAACAGCACTCTAAGACTTACAATAAGGATTACAACAGGGAACGACCCTTGTTGGCCGCAATGCGCATGCGCAGCGCATTAAGCTTGATAAAGCCCTCGGCATCCTGCTGGTCATAGGCGCCGGCATCATCTTCAAAGGTCGCGATACTCTCATCAAATAGCGACTGATCAGAACGACGGCCAACCACGGTGACATTGCCCTTATACAGCTTCACGCGTACATCACCGTTAACAAATTGCTGGGATTCATCAATCGCTGTCTGCAACATTTGACGCTCGGGCGCCCACCAATAACCGTTATAGACCAACTCAGCATATTTCGGCATCAGGCTATCTTTTAAGTGAGCCACTTCACGGTCTAATGTAATCGACTCAATAGCGCGGTGGGCCGGCATCATAATGGTGCCCCCTGGAGTCTCATAGCAACCGCGGGACTTCATACCTACATAGCGGTTTTCTACAATATCCAAACGACCAATACCATTAGCACCACCAACTTTGTTCAGGTACGCCAATACGGTAGCTGGTGACATTTCCTCACCGTCGATAGCGACAATATCACCACCGCGGTAGGTTAATTCAAGATAAGTGGGTGTGTCGGGGGCCTGTTCAGGAGACACACTCCAGCGCCACATATCATCTTCGGCTTCTGCCCATGGGTCTTCCAGAATACCGCCTTCATAGGAGATATGCAGTAGATTAGCATCCATTGAATAGGGTGATTTTTTCTTGCTACCGGCAAAATCAACGGGAATATCGCGCTCGGCACAGTAAGCCATTAAGGTCTCACGGGAGGTCAGGTCCCACTCGCGCCATGGCGCAATCACTTGAATACCGGGCTTAAGGGCATAGGCACCCAATTCAAAACGCACCTGATCATTACCTTTACCGGTGGCACCGTGGGAAATCGCATCGGCACCGGTTTCATTGGCAATCTCAATCAGGCGCTTGGCAATTAATGGGCGGGCAATGGAGGTGCCCAGCAGGTACTCGCCTTCATAGATGGTGTTGGCGCGAAACATAGGGAATACATAGTCGCGAACAAACTCTTCTTTCAGGTCATCAATATAGATTTCTTTAACACCCAAAGCCTCAGCCTTGGCGCGAGCTGGCTCAACTTCTTCGCCCTGGCCGATATCAGCGGTAAAGGTCACCACTTCGCAATTATAGGTATCTTGCAACCAACGGACGATAACGGAAGTATCCAGACCACCGGAATAGGCCAAAACGACTTTGTTGATATCAGACATGAAAATCTCCACACAGGCTGTAAACCATGGTTCTAGGGGGTTTTGAGGGCGGGTATTCTACTGGGGTTTAGCGCAGAAGGCGAGAGGGTGACAGTCTTAATTATCAACTGCCACCGCACACGTCATTCCCGCGCACGCGGGAATCCAGTGCTGTCAATTTCCGCAGCCTGCCCTCGAGTGCTTTATGAGCATGCAGGCTGGATTCCCGCCTGCGCGGGAATGACGGTTTGCGGCGAGCTTAAAGTCCGTCCCGCTCCAGACGGATGGTAACGCGGCGGTTAGCCGAGCGTTTTTTGGCATTGGCGTTACTGGCCACCGGATAGCGCTCACCATGGTAGCGGGTAGTAATAATGGCTTCATCTACCCCTTTGGCAATCAAGTATTGGGTCACTGCCTCAGCCCGGCGCTTGGATAAATCCAGGTTATAAAGACGCCGGCCCGCATTGTCGGCATGACCATCAATAAAGAAACCGGTGATTGACGAGTCGGCCTTAACATACTGCACCACATGGTCCAGCTGGGTTTTCGAGGACTTGGTTAACTCATATTTGGCAGTGGGGAAATGAATACGGGAACGATTGATCTGGTCAAAATTAACCGGCAACAAAGCCGACAGGCAGCCCCGATACTGATCATAGGCTTTACGAAAGTTAACCGAGGATAAAAAGACTTCAGTCTGCTCATCTTCGGCATACCAGGAAGGACGGGAAAAAACCGGTGACATACCATTATACAATTCATTGAGTAGCTGATGGGTGCGTTTTTTACCCAGGGAGATTGAGGGCTTACCCGCACTAACTTTGACCACACCCATATCCAGGCCGCGGCGAGTTTCATCCCATACTGGCGCGGCAGAGACTAACCTCGCTTCTCCGGGCTTCATCGCCTTACGGGTGGAAGCCAAATAGAACTTCTGCTCTTCTCCGGCCCGATTAGCGAATACCGCATCACCAAAATAGGGTACCGGCTGCAACATTTTGCACTCGAAGGGGGAAAGCTCCAGCCTCCACTCGGCATGATTCATACCTGGCCCAAGGCGCACCGCCTGCACAGACAGTGTCAAACAGCCGATTAACAACCCCAAAATAACCTGTAAATACCCACGACTCATAGCAATCTCCTACTACTTTTCTTCTATTATCAGGCCCTTATCGGCAAATCAGCCAATTTCTTTAAACCCGGCCTCGAATCCGGTAGCATGCACGCTCAAAGGCCATTGGCCGACACTCCCTGTATTGAAAGAAGTGATCCATGACATCAGCCCCAACAGAACTCACCCTGACCCGCCCGGACGACTGGCACGTTCACCTGCGAGATGAACAAGCACTTAGACACACCGTACCGGCCATGGCTCGGTACTTTGGCCGCACTATTGTCATGCCTAACCTGGCACCCCCTGTCAGTAATGGAGCGCAGGCCAGTGCCTATCGCGAGCGGATTATGCAGGCCCAGCAAGATTGCCCCCGCCAGGTAGAACCCCTGATGGTGATTTATTTAACCGATAACACCACCGCTGAAGATATTCGCCAGGCCAAAGCGGCGGGGGTTGTGGCCTGCAAACTTTACCCTGCCGGTGCCACCACCAACTCTGACTCTGGCGTTACCGATATCAATAAGATTTACCCCGCACTGGAAGCCATGCAGCAGGAAGGCCTGCGGTTTTTATTGCACGGCGAGGTGACAGACCACGAGATTGATATCTTCGATCGTGAAAAAGTCTTTATTGATCGCTCACTGCGACAGCTCGCTAAAGACTTCCCCGAATTACCTATGGTGCTGGAACATATCACCACCAAAGACGCGGCACAGTTTGTAGCTGAGGCTGGCCAGAATGTAGCTGCCACCATCACCGCGCATCACCTGCTGTATAACCGCAACGACATGCTGGCGGGCGGTATTCGCCCCCACTATTACTGCCTGCCTATTTTGAAACGCAATATTCACCAGCAGGCCCTGATAGACGCCGCGACCAGCGGCAGTAACAAGTTTTTCCTGGGCACGGATTCTGCGCCCCATACCCAGAACAATAAAGAAACCAGTTGCGGTTGTGCCGGTAGCTATACTGCCCACGCCGCTATTGAGCTGTATGCCCAGGCTTTTGAGCAAGCTGGTGCACTGGACAAGCTGGAACAATTTGCCAGCCATAATGGCCCCGACTTTTATGGTATGGAAAGAAACAAAGATACTATTACATTAAAAAAATCTGCCTGGCAGGTCGCCGAACGTTTACCGCTGGGCGACTCACACGTTATCCCACTTTGCGCCGGCGAAACACTGCAATGGCAAGTTGTCGCCTAGCTAAGGAATATATGTGAACGACGAACAGTTTAACGAAGAAGAACTTCACCCACTATCGAAACGGTTTCGCGGTTTTTTACCCGTGGTGATCGATGTGGAAACCGGCGGCTTTGATTGCCAGACCGATGGTTTACTGGAAATTGCAGCCACCACTGTGACCATGGACGACCGGGGCGATCTTAAACCGGATAAGACCTTTGTCTTTAATGTGGTGCCTTTTGAAGGGGCTAATCTCGACCCGGCGGCGCTGGAGTTTACCGGTATTGATCCTCACCATCCCTTTCGCGAAGCCGACCCGGAAGAAACGGTTTTTACCGAGTTACTGCAGGCTATCAGAAAACAGGTCAAAGCCCATGATTGTACCCGTGCGGTACTGGTGGGCCACAACGCTCACTTTGACCACGGTTTTGTGATGGCGGCGGTAGAGCGCTGCCAGATTAAGCGGAATCCATTTCACCCCTTTTCGGTATTTGATACTGCGACGCTGGCGGGCCTGGCCTTTGGGCAAACGGTTTTAGCTAAAGCCTGCCAAACAGCGGAAATCGCTTTTGATAATGCCGAGGCACATTCGGCGGCCTACGACACAGAAAAAACTGCGGAATTATTTTGCCTGATTGTTAATCGCTGGAAGGACCTTGGTGGTTTTCCTACTCCAACATCGGATTAGGTAATCGCCAAACTAAAGTAAAAACTGGCGCCACCTTTTGGATTATGCTCAAAACCAATGGTACCGCCCTGAGCCTGGATAATTGACTGGCAGATTGATAAACCAATGCCCATGCCATTGGTTTTTGTTGTATAGAAAGGGTTAAACACCTGATCTTCTTTACCCTCTGCAATCCCAACGCCATGATCAATAACACGGATAAAGACCGCATTGCCTTGCCGCTCGGTTTTTACCATTACGCCCTGGGCGGAGCTATTAGCCATTGCCGTTGCCTCCATGGCATTGCGAATTAAATTCAGGGTCACCTGTTGAATTTGCACCACATCCAAATGCAAGGCTGGTAAGTCCAACTGCGGCTCAAAATGCACGCTCACATCATTGATGCGTGAATCGACCTCAGCCAGGACTATCACCTCCATGACCATCTCATTAACATCGACCTCCGATAGCACACCGTTGGGTTTTTTTACATAGCTGCGCATTCTGTGGATCACTTCAGAGGCACGCTCAGACTGAACATTCAATTTGTCCAGTAACTCGGCAAGTTGCTGGTGCTGGAAATTCTCACGCTCCAATAGACGCCGGGCAACCCTGGAATAATTGGAAATCGCCGTCAGCGGCTGGTTGACCTCATGGGCAATACCCGCAGCCATTGCCCCGGTAGTATTTAACCGCTCCATATGGGCAATATTCTGGCGCTGGGACTCCAGCTCCTGGCGGGCAATACGCAGCGCTTCTTCACTGTCTAACCATTCACTGATATCACGAAAGACAACAACCGCCCCGCCCTCGGCCCTGGGTGTTGAGGTGATGGCTATGGGTAAAAAGGTATTGTCTCGCCGCCTGATTAGCTTCATATCACTATGGGCTGACTGCCCCATACGGTAGCTAAGATAAGGCAGTGTTTCATGCTCCTGCATCTTAACAGTCTCATCCACTTCAAACAGCCTGAGTGCAGTTAGCTGTTCTCCCAGGCAGTCGGCCACGGCCCAGCCACAAATAACCATCGCCGAGGGGTTTAGCATGGTAATACGGCCATCTTTGTCGAGGCCGATAATCCCTTCACTGACCGCATTGAATATTTGGTGATTTTCAGATTCCAGCTCAAAATTTCTTCTGGCTAACTGGCGCTCAAGACGGTGAATTTTTATATGGTTGCGAACACGGGCAACCACTTCATCCGCCTGGAAGGGTTTGGAAATATAGTCCACGCCGCCCACAGCAAAGGCTTTAACTTTGGCGCTACTAATTTCCAGTGCCGAAAGAAATATAATGGCGATATCGGCAGTATCGGGGTTGTTTTTCAGTATTTCACAGACCTCATAGCCATCTATACCCGGCATCATAATATCGAGCAGGATCAACGAGGGTTTAGTTTGTTGAGCGATCTGTACCGCTGTTTCTCCATCCTCGGCGGTCAGTAATTTATAACCACCATTAGACAGTGTCTTATAAAGGATTTTCAGGTTGACAGGATTATCATCGACCAGCAGCACATGCTCCAATACACCTTTTTCTTGCTCTGCCTGTGGTATGGATAAATCACTCATAGTGGAATAAAGCCCTTGCCTTGTCAGCGATGCTGAAAGCACCGCTATAGTTATTAGATTAGCATCAGCAACACGGGCATATCTATAAATACATCGATAAGGCTTTACTGAAGCGACAAAATGCCATATAAATCAATGATAACCAATAATAAATTGCTGGAGCATTCAAGATGGATATAGCTGCATGTGTTCATGTCGTCGAGGATGACGATGCCGTTCGGGACTCACTTCAAATGATGCTGGAGTCCATTGGCTACCGGGTTCAGGCTTTTGCAAGTGCCGACAGTTTTCTGGATGCTTACTCCCAGGATATGGCCGGCTGTATTGTGCTGGACATCCGTATGCCCGGCATGAACGGCATGGAATTACACCGCAAGCTTAACGAGATTAACTCCATCCTACCGATTATTTTTGTAACCGGACACGGTGATGTACCGATGGCAGTAGAAGCCATGCAACAAGGTGCTTTGGACTTTGTCCAAAAACCCTATCGCGAGCAGGAGCTGCTGGACAAAATCAGCCAGGCTATGACCCTCGACCAGGAGAACCGCGATAGCCTGCAACAAAAACAAGTCATCTTTGCCGGCATCAATGAACTAACAGCGCGGGAAGGCGATGTAATGCGACAGATGGTGGAGGGCAAGGCGAATAAGGTTATCGCTATTGAACTGAATATCAGCCAGCGGACGGTAGAAATTCATCGCGCCCGGGTAATGGAAAAGCTGAACGCCAACTCACTGGCCCATTTGGTGAGAATGTATTTATCTGTCGAAGCTGAGATAAATAGCCAGCACGCCTGAAATCTTTGCTTAAGCCACGGTACGCTTAAACGGCGGCAGGGAATTTAACATCGCCTGGCCGTAACGCTTACTAACCACTCGGCGGTCTAACAAAGTCACTCTGCCGCTATCGGTTTCTGTTCTCAATAAACGGCCACTGGCCTGCACTAGTTTAAGTGCGGCATCCGGCACGGTTATATCCATAAACGGATTGCCGCCACGACTTTCAATCCACTCCGCCAATGCCGACTCGACAGGTTGGTCTGGCACTGCAAAAGGGATTTTGGCAATCACCACATGGGTGCAATACAAACCGGGTAAGTCAACACCCTCGGCAAAACTGGCCAAGCCAAAAATCACACTGCCATCACCGGCATCCACTGCTTCTTTATGCATTCTTAGCACTTCGTGTTTGGGATAATGCCCCTGCATAATAATGCGCTGCTGCCACTCTAAAGTAATTCCTTCAAACACCTGCTCCATTTGGCGGCGGGAAGCAAATAGCACCAGACTACCCTGTTTGCTATTTAATAGTTCCGGCAGCATATCGATAAGCGCTTCAGTATGGGCCTCTGCATCGGAAGGTTCACAGGGCATTTGCGGCACCACTAATTCACCGGCCTCAGCAAAATTAAACGGACTGGGCACCACGGCATAATTGGTTTGCTCCGGCGTGCCGGCACGCATCTTAAAACGATCAAAACCACCCAGTGCAGTTAAGGTTGCGGAGGTAATAACCGCGCCGTAACAGCGGTTCCATAAATACTGGGATAAAGTGTTCGCCGCCAAAATCGGGCTGGTGGAAACTTCAAAATCCAGATTGCCACCGGCGCCCTCTACCACCGCAATCCAGCGACCGCGTGGCGGGTCTTCCACAGTATTGGCATGGCTGTAATCAGACCATAAAGAGTAGTTACCCTCGGCACGGCCACGCAACATCGACAGGGGTGGAAACCAGGCTTCGGCGATGGTTTTAGGAATCGCATGCTCGGCATCTTCCATCGCCTCTTCCAATAATTTACAGCAGCCGTCCAATGCATCCTGCATACCGCGAAATTGCATGACCAACTCAGTGGCCTGCGCTCTTAACACATCCGGCACCAAACCCTGTTCAAAACGATGGGTAGGAATAGAACCACGACGACCAGGCTCAACACTGACCATGGATTCCAAACTATTAAACAGCATACCCATATGCTGTTTAAGCGTTTCCATAATCGGCGGCAGGGCCTGCAGGTGTCGCCCAATACCGGCAGCATTACCCAACTGCGGCGCCGCTTTGGCCAGCACTTTAATACCCTGGTCTAACCAGCGCTCGGTTGAACGCACGCGGCTAAATTGTGAAAAATGGTTAATCGCCTTATCCGGCAAGTGATGGCCTTCATCAAAAATAAAAATACAATCTTCAGGGTCGGGCAAAATGGCGCCACCGCCCAAAGCTAAATCCGCCAATACCAAATCGTGATTGGTGACAATCACATCAACGCTGCCTAACTGCTCGCGCCCTTTATAAAAACAGCACTGACTAATATTGGCGCAGCGACGACCCGTGCACTGAGCATGATCAGTAGTGACCCTGGACCAGGTTGGCACATCCAATTCCTGCGACCAGGCATCGCGGTCACCATCCCAGTCACCCGCCCCTAGTGCGGTCAGCATATCCTGATAAACATTCAATGTTTGCGTATCCACCTGCGCCTGTTGTTCGTCGGGATAAAGCGCCATAGCTTCACTGTTAGCGTTGCTATCTTGCAACACCGCATCCAGTTTAGACAGGCATAAATAACGCCCACGACCTTTAGCCAGGGCGAAATTAAATGACAGATCACTGTGACGTAAAATATCGGGCAGGTCTTTATGAATAATCTGTTCTTGCAGGGCAACGGTTGCGGTAGAGATGACCAGAGTTTTCTCCAGAGCTTGGGCAATGGGTACCGCAGCTACGGTATAAGCGATGGTTTTGCCCGTACCCGTTCCCGCCTCTACGACGCAGACTGGCGTATCTTGCTGGTCATTTTTTGCTGTGAGCGTGCGCGCCACTTCGGCGATCATTAAACGCTGGCCATAGCGGGCTTTTAACTCTTTGCTATCCAGCAAGGAGGTATAAGCCGATTGGATGGATTCTTTTATGGTGTCAGTTAACATGCAGCACAACTATCATGAAAAAGATCAGGCAAAATCTTTTTTGCGGTCAATCGTATTCGCGTAAATACCTAGTGCAAACTCTCTGTGCTCAGCAGGTAGGGCATTAATACGCGCACTAAAGGCTGCCTCGCCCGCGGCTAAATCCTGTGCGGAAAAAGTCTGGTGATCACTGGAGTGTACACCTTCGGGATAGTGCCCATGCAACAATTTATAGGCAAAAAAGTTACTGCTATGTAGCACATAGTTGCCAACAACCTGTCGATCAATGGCATCAGCTACCGCATCGGCATTGTCAAACTCACCTTCTAATGGCACACCAAAAGACACATGTACATTGCCTTTATTACCAGCAATACCTTTGGCAATAGACTCTACATCTTCATGCTCGTCTTTTTGATATTCACCGTGGGTGGCGGTTTCATAAAGCTCTTTCGCTTTAGCACCATCGCAGGGGTCTAGCTCATAAGAAATAGAGACCGGCACAATATGTAACTTATTAATATAGTCAGAGAGACTTTCTGTCTGTTTTTGTTGGCTCATAGCCAGCATTTTTATAATGGCAGGCTCAGTACGGTCATTACCATCTTTGGCTCGACCTTCGCGCTGGGCAATCCATATGGGGTTGTTATCTTCTTCTATGGAGTGACGAATATAGCTGGACAGCATTTTATAGGCAGCCAGTATTTGCCGTGGCCCCTTGGCGGAGCGCTTTACGATAAAGCTTTTATTTAGCCTCATTAAGTCGGATACATAGGGCTTGGTTAACAGATTGTCACCAATGGCAATGCGCACGGTATCGTGGTCGTTGTGATATAGCGCATAGGTAACGAAGGCGGGGTCCATGGTGATATCGCGATGGTTGCTCATAAACAGATAGGGTTTATTCGGGTCCAATGCGTCCAATCCGGATACGGTAAGGCCTGTGGTGGTGCTTTCTATCATGCCGTCCATATACCCTTTGACCACATGCTGAAAATCTTCGACGGTGCTAACACCCCGTAGCTGGCGTGAAATG
>JAAELM010000162.1 GCA_024226635.1 Oceanicoccus sp.
GATGGCGAAGAAGGCAGGGTAAAACAAACGACTGCTCAGCGCCTGTATACCTATGTACAGTCTGACTATAAGCTTAAAGTCGAAAACCAGCGATTGTTTGTGTATGGCGACTACGAAGACGATCGCTTCAATGGTTATGATTACCGCTCGTCTATTGCTGGTGGTTGGTCACAATTGGTCTGGCGTAACGAAATCAGCGATTTTCGATTTTCTGTTGGTCCGGGTTACAGTCTGGCTAAGCTTGAATCTGGTGAGAAGGCCGAGAATATTCACGGTTTTATAGTCAGGGCATCTGCCGAATACCACTACATCTGGCCAACCGGCGCGAAGCTCAGACAGTTTGTGAGTACCGAAGCCGGAGAAGACAATATCAAGTCCAGAACAGAAACGTCGTTGTCGGCAAACCTGTTTGAGTCACTGGCACTTAAGCTGTCTTTTATTATGCAGCACAACAGCAATCCCACCGATAGCAATACGGCGTTGAATACAGAAACTTCGGTTGCTGTGGTATATAGATTTTTCTGAATATTATCAAATTGATTAATTGATTTTGCGTTAGTTTTCTTTAACATAGCGCGTTCTAGGCCTGTTTTCAGTCTGGCCTGCCAGGAATTGAGTCAATTTAGGAAATCCCATGAAAAAACTACTACTTGCCGCTGCTATTGCGGGTGTTGCTACATCTGCAGTTGCTCAGGATGAAACCAAGCCTTTTACAATGGACGGCGAGTTCGGCCTCATTGTGACTACGGGTAACACTGAAACGTCTTCAATGACTGCCGGGATTACTGCACAGCAGGAATTTGAAAACTGGTCAAACGATTACGCGTTGGAAGGTTTATATAAAAAAGAAACCGTTCCGGTAGATGGCGTAGAAGTAGAACGTACTTCTGCACAAAAGTTTTTCGCCTCTGCTCAGGGTAACTACAAGTTAGAAAATCCTGATCACCGCTTGTTCCTGTTCTCCTCATATGAAGATGACCGCCTGAGCAACTTTGATTACCAGGCGACTATCGCTGGCGGTTGGTCACAAAAAGTGTGGAAAACAGATAAATCTGCTTTTGAATACAGTATCGGTCCGGGTTACTCGTTTTCTGAAACCCAAACCGGCGAAGACACCAGTAGCTTCATTGTTCGTGGTTCACTGGCTTACAAATGGTTTATCTCTGACACGGCTAAATTCACTCAAACCGTGAGTACGGAAGTGGGTTCTGAGAACACAAAGTCACGTGCAGAGTCTGCGTTGACGGCCACTATCAGTGGTTCATTGTCGATGAAGGTGTCACTGCGCCTTGACCACAACAGCGACGTTAACCCAGGTGTTGAAAACCTGGATACTGAAACGGCTGTTACCCTGGTTTACAACTTCTTCTAAGAAGATCGACTCAGAGCGAATTATACGCCCGACATTCCGCATCAAATTCAGGAATAAATCTCTTGGTATAATGTGCCAAGTACATCAATGATCACCTGCTGGCGCTCCTGTTTGTCTGTGATTACGGGGGGAGAGTCACCAATGCTGACTTCGTGGATCCCACTAAAACACAGAAATACCCATCGTGCCGTTGGCTTCTGGGACGGTTTCTTTTTCATGTCAGGGAAGTATTGTTGTCTTTCTTTTAATGACGTTCGGATCCGGTGTTCAAGGGCGGCGTATATCATCAGACTGCACGTCATCACCATGAGCAGCGCTTCAATCCTTTCCGGTTTCTTTAGAAACAGTGAGGATGTCAGGAATTCCGGACTTTTGAGAAAACGAAATCCCCGCTCAACATGTTGCTGGGATTTGTAGGTATCTAACACTGTCTGCATACTGAGTTCCCCGCTACAATCATTGGTTGCAAGGATAAACATCCCGGTTTGCGCCTGAGCTATTCCAACTTTATCCAAACAGGTGGCTATCAGCCCATCGAGTTGGTATTCATAGTATGCTGGCTGTTGTCCTTTTTTGGGGCGACCTTTACCTAAGAACACGGGGTGGGCTATACAGTCAAACTCACTGATGCGGGTTGTTTTTAACGTCTTGCTAAAGACTTTCATTGCCGTCTCGGCATCGGTCTGGCAGGCAAAGCGTTGCTTACACAATTTAATAAATTGCTTGTGCTCTTTTTCACTGCTTTTAAGTAAATTGCGGGCCAGTGTCTGCTGCTCCCGTTTAGTCGCCTGCTCACTGCGCAGAATCAACCATTTCTGTTTCACTCCGGCATAGTCTGCATCCACCCAACAACCGTGGTAACCGTTACCCATGGCAGTGAGACTGGCTTCCGTCACGTTGCTTACGTGCTGCCTGGCGTCTTTGATGGTCATGGGGACTCGTGAGATAAACAATTGGTTCTGTGTTGCCAGGGCAGTGATAGATTCTTCGGTATAAAGCGCCGCATCGGCAACAAAATATCGGCATTGTTGTGCGGCCTTTAAACACTGAATATGGTGACGGGTGACTTCTGCAAAAGCTTTCTGGTCATTCGTATTGCCACTTAAAGCCTGCATATAGACAGGGATACCGGCTTGATTTTCACAAATCAGCTCCAGTATCACCTGGTTTAATTCTGGCCGGTGGTCCCGGCTGTACCCTTTAACCAGTTCAATGCGTTTAGTCTCGCCATCTTGTTCATCAACAGCGTATTCACCATCGACATGAAAACTGGTGATATCAAGGTGCACAGCGTTACTGGCTAACCCCAACGTGTCGACCACTCGCTCAGCCATGACTTGATATAGCGACGACACGTCTGCTTCATAGAGGGCATCAAGGCACCGACCAAGTACATCATCATTCAGGTGCTTGGCCTGTACACCCGGACCAATCAGGCGTTCAGTGGGCTTGTCAGCGAAAAAATCTGCAAACATGTGTAGGGTGCGACTGTGAAAACCCAAACCATTGAGAAGCATGGCGACAAAGGCTTCTCCATGAGTCACCTTATGCTCATTGTTTTTTGGGATAACCGCGTCAATCATCTTAGCGATACCAAGCTCCCGACACATACCGGATACTAAACCAAGATGGTCCATGCGTTTGATAGTTAACCCTGATAGGGAGGTAGTAGAAATAGCCATTTTGCTGCACCCAAAGATGAGTAATAGATCAAAATGGGGGATCGGTGTCAAGAAAAATAAATCAGTTAATTAGGTGCGGAATGACGGCTGAACACAACCAATTCTTCTTTAACGGTATATAGCGCCTTACTGAAACGCCGGATAGCGTTGCTGTAGCGTGTAAGCTTTAACAGACGAGCTAATCGCAGCAAACGGAATAAACGAAGTGCCCTGAGATCCACCGCTAGCATTAAGTAAAACGGTAAGATGGCGAGTAGGTCAATGATACCGTAGAAGCTGAATACGAACCCCAGTCGCGGCTTCGCTTTATATAAGCGGGTTAAGTATTCGAGGGTAAATATAAAAACAACAACGAATTCAGAATAACGCAAAAACGTTTTAACCGGTGGAGACAGGTTTCCAGTGAAAACGTCAGAACTGAATACAGGATCAGCGTAATAATCACCCAGGTGGGGCCGGGTTTATCCCAAAAGCAATCCTTGCGTTTGTTCATGACTCGTCCCTGGTCAGTTAGCGCAGTTGTCAGCGAATGAAATCAGGCAGCACGTAAAAACAGTGCCGCCTGGTACAGTTTTTACACTACTCCTTTGTGCTTAACGTATCAACCAGCATTAACAGTGAACCTAGCATAAACAGGTATACGCCGACCGTGGCATAATTTACCAGTTGGGGTAAAAACAATGTGCTTCCGCATAAAAAACACAGGCTGGCAATGATGAGTGTCTTATTCTTGTTTTGCAGCACGCGCCTACTCCACTTCCGGGGTAAAGTTAAAGCTAACCGCAATGCGGTTCCAACTGTTAATTTCCAGAATAACCGTAGTGAGTTCAATGAGTGCCTGATTGCTAAACTGCTCCGCCGCCTGAGCGAAAGCATCTGACACATCCGGTTGGGTTGCAATCATGGTTACCGCTTCTGCCCACGCTAACGCGGCTTGTTCCTGTGCGGTAAAACAAGGTGCTTCACGCCACGCAGGCAATACATCGAGGCGAGGCTGTGCTTCGCCGTCTGCCCGGGCCTCTGAGGCATGCATGACCTGACAAAAGCCACAATGGTTGAGTTGCGATACCCGGAGTTTAACTAAATGCCGCAGGCGGGCCGGTACGTTTTCGTCGCTGGTTTTGCCTAGTTTAATCAGATGCTCCGAGATTCGAGGGCAATGTGATAAGAGTTCATTGGGGGCTATACGCGCTGTCATTGTTGGTTCCTCATTCTTTAAGTGACTGATGAGGAGGGTAGGCGGTTACTATGTTGAGGTATTGGAAATTTGCGACAACTTTCTGCGCCGGTATTGCGCAGGCGATTCCATGGTTGCCTCGTGAAACAGATTGGTAAAATGGGCCTGGTCATAAAAGCCCGAGAGCACTGCAATGTCGGCCAGTGGTGTTTTGCCACGTAGCAGCAATTCTCTTGCCTTGCGGATGCGATGAAAGCTGAGTATCTGGTTTGGGGTAATGCCCATCAGCGAACGCATGCGTCTTTCCAGTGTTCTGCGCGACATGCCTAATTCTCTGGCGTGCTGCTCGGGCGATGCCTTAATACCACAAAGTGCGGCGACCAGCGCTGTGTTGACGGGTTTGTTGCGTTGCATATGACACTGTAGTCTGCTGAGTAACCACTGTTGAATACACATCACCCGTTGTTCAGCAGCGAGTGGAAGCAACGCTTCACACAATGCGGTAATACCTGGCAAGTCATACTCATCAACCTGTTGTGATTGATTCACCGAAGTCAGAAACACCGGACTCAGCAACACCGGGATCGCACCCGGCTTCAGCCGCACACTGAGATGTTCTGCATCAGATGACCAACGATGCGGTATGGTGTCGGTATTAAAACAGAAGCGGCAAATGACATTACTCCGGGTAAACTCAAACATCAGGCTCGCCCCTGCATCCGGATAGAGCTTTTCTATCGGGCGGGTTGTGTCAGGTTGTAATGGCATACACCAGATACACTGCACATGGTCGGCCAATGCGCTGTGCGGCGCATACCAACTGGGTTGTTGCAGCGAAAGTGACGCCGGCACAATAATACCGAGTGATTCGAGTTCCATATGCAATAGGGCTTAATGATTCAGTATCAATAATACACACAATCACAGAGTGTATATATACCACGCAAACATTATGGCGAACGTTGCTGTCAATTTGGTTTGCTGGATATGTGTACGTATATACAGTATTATGTGCACGTGCTAAATAGCTTCAGGCTGGAATGTCGGTTGTGCGTAAAATAATCCACGTAGATATGGACTGCTTTTATGCCGCAGTGGAGATGCGGGATAACCCGGCGCTGCAAAATGTGCCCATTGCGATTGGCGGCAGCTCTGATCGACGCGGGGTTATTGCTACGTGTAACTACCCAGCCAGGCAGTTCGGCGTGCGCTCCGCCATGGCCTCGGCGTATGCATTGAAACTCTGCCCTGATTTAAAGCTAATACCCGGCAGAATGTCGGTGTATCAGGAAGAGTCTCGTAAAATCAGAGAAATATTTGCTGATTACGCAACCAAGATTGAGCCGTTGTCGTTAGATGAAGCCTATCTGGATGTGACTGACAGCCAGTTGTACAAAGGCAGCGCAACACGTATTGCAGAGGCGATACGTTACCGCATACAGCGTGAATTAAATCTAACCGCATCCGCGGGTGTAGCGCCATGTAAGTTTGTCGCCAAGATTGCCAGTGACGAGAATAAACCCAATGGGTTGTGTGTGGTCTCTCCGGATGAACTCGATAGCTTTGTGCGCAGGCTTCCGCTGAAGAAAATTCCGGGTGTAGGGGAAGTGACGCTACAAAAACTGCATCAGCTGGGGTTGTACACCTGTGAAGATGTCAGGCAATACCCTTATGAACAAATCCAAAAGCGCTTTGGTAAGTTCGGGCATATATTGTGGCAAAGGGCACACGGCATCGATGAGCGGGACATACAAACAAATCGGGTGCGCAAATCCGTGGGTGTTGAAAGAACCCTCAGTGC
>JAAELM010000163.1 GCA_024226635.1 Oceanicoccus sp.
CTGATGTTGTGCTGGTAGATACACGCAGCGATTACGAAGTACAGGTAGGCACATTTAAAAATGCCTTAAATCCAAACACTGAAACCTTTCGTGAATTTCCACAATACGTTAAAGACAATCTCGACCCCGAGAAACACAAAAAGGTCGCGATGTTTTGCACCGGCGGTATTCGCTGTGAAAAGTCGACAGCTTATTTAAAAGAGCAGGGCTTTGATGAGGTTTATCATCTTAAGGGCGGTATTCTAAAATATCTGGAAGAAGTGCCAGAAGAAAATACTCTGTGGGATGGTGAGTGTTTTGTGTTTGATGATCGTGTAACCGTTAATCACCAATTAGAAAAAGGTAATTACGACCAGTGCCATGCCTGTCGTTTACCGATTACCGAAGACGATAAGCGAAGTGATAAGTATCAACAGGGGGTTAGCTGTCCTTCCTGTTATGACAAGCTGAGTGAACAGCAGCGCCAGCGTTTTAGTGAGCGTGAAAAGCAAATGTGTTTAGCCAGCCAGCGTGGCGAGGCCCATATGGGCTCCGAGGTGGTTGACCAGTTACAAAAAAAGCGCGAAGTCAAAGCAAAAATACTTGAACAGCAACGCCAACAAAGCCGGCCTGGTTGCGAATAGTAAAGTTATGGTTGTTAATGCTGAACCTTTGCAGTGCTTGCTGAAGAATCCACCAAGATACTTGACGACTAATTTTCATCCAGATAATTGTTCTGGTAAGTTGTCTGTCCCATCTGTTCTATTTGTTGCGCAATCATCCAATCCATCGTGTTCAATAGCGGCTGATACTTTTTATTGTTCTGTTCCAGGGTTGCTAACACTTCACTAATAGCTTCAACCGTAGAAACCGCTTCCGGTACGGGTTCCTTGCGTATTTTGTAGCGGGATACCGGCATGGGCATGCTGATGCGGGGCAGGTTGGCCAATAGTGTGGATTCATGCAGCATCCTGCGGGTTTTTCTCCAGCTGCCATCTAAAAATAACAACGGTCGAATAGCTTGTTGGCCAACTTCAGCAACGGGCTGGCTTTGTTCACCGGGGTAAACCAGCCATGGTCGTGTTTGCCTTATTTTTTCTGCAAAGTCTTTGTCCTCTTCAGGTGTTGTTGCAATTACCGTCTGGCAATTTTTTAAACTCAGCTGGGCAATACGGGCCGTACCAATAGCATGGCTGGCTTCTCTGGGGTGTTGCAGAATATAAACCGGCCACTCATTGGAGATGCTTGTTAAAGTATGGCAGTAACAAACCCTGGGTGGACGTAAACAGTGCTGGCATATAGTTCTTGGCATAACTAATTAAGGTTTGGGTGAAAGGCTAATATGGAAAAGAGTCGGCCAGTATTTTCCTGTGACCAACAAACGTTTATTCTCTTTGTCGTAGGCAATACCATTTAGCGCATCGGTTTTTTGGCTGCGCTGATTTTTAGGCAATAAATCTTTTAAGAAGACTTTTCCCACCACTTGACCATTATCTGGATCAATCATAATAATCCATTGGCTATGCCAGATATTGGCATAGATTAAACCGTCAATCCATTCGAGTTCATTGATGTTATTGACCGCAGTATTTTCAACGCGAACCGTAATGCTACGCAGAAGCTTAAAGTTTTCCGGGTCGATAAACTGAAGTTGTGAAGAGCCATTGCTGACAATTAATACTTTGCCATTATTGGTTAAGCCCCAGCCTTCACCGTTAATAGTAAATTGCCCGCTGGGTTTTAAGGTTTTGGGGTTATAAATAAAGCCTTGCTGTGATTGCCAGGTTAGTTGATAGAGCTGTTGGTTGAGTAAGGTAATACCTTCGGCAAAAAAACGTTTGTTAAGGTGGTGGTTTTGAATGGGTTGGAGTTTGTCCAGAGTTCGGGTGATTACTCGAGATTGGCCATAGCGGCCAGCACTTTCATAGAGAATACCATGGTGGTATTCCAAACCTTGAGTAAACAAGTCGGGGTCATGTTGAAAACGCTCAACCACTTGATATTGGTATTCAATAACCGGCTGGGCGGCGAAGCTACTAGCGCAAATTAATAAGCTAAACAGGAAGCTTGACGTCTTAGCCTGCATCGTATGCTTTGTTACTGCTATCAACGAACTTAATTGCTTGAGTGACGGCTTTATCGACTTTATCCACCATTTCCTGACGCTCGTTGGGCGACAGATAAAAAGCCATATCTACATCGTGTCGAATATATCGTGGGGGTAAATTATTAAGCGCTACACAGGCAATATCGGCGGTATAATCATTACTGCCAAAGCGGTTAGGTATTTTTTCCCGCAGAGCAGTAAATACCATACGTTCATAGTAATTGTGAATACTATCAAGCTCAGTAGGTATGGCTAAAGGGCTTTCGTGTGACAGTAACATAGTGATCTCCAACACAGGGTTGACGGTTCGGCTTATTGTAGAGCATTTTTATAGCTTGTTGCGAATTAGGTCCCTGATGACAAAGCGGGCGGGATTCAATGCCGTTACTAAATGCCTTGGCAATGGTGGTGCCTCGGCACAGATCATGGCCGCGATTAACTCGCTGCACAGTGGGGTTGAGGTCAAACCCCTCGAGCCATGGCCAATATTGATATACAAGTTAGGGTAGTAGCTACCGGGCGTGGCAATATCACTATGGGCGTTTTTGCGCAGTAATGCATAGTCTTCGAGAAATTGCTGCTGATTATGCAGGGGACCTACGATAGGCAAATAATCCGGGCTGGTACAGCGTAAGCCAGCTCTGCCAGAGAGTGCATTGGCATCAATCGTTTGATGTTCGGATAGCAACGAAGGCACCATCCTTTGCAGACTATCGAGATTACGTTGGTGGTCTTCCAGACGAGTACTGGTATCTGTATCGCCATTATCAAAGGTGGCACCTAAATTATGAGTATTGTTTATAGCTGGGGTGACATAGCCTTCGTGGCAAATCACGGTTTTTAAACTCGAGCTAACTTCCGAGGTTTCTAATAGAGTTATTTGTCCGCGAATGGCCTTGGCAGGCACAGATTGGCTTTGTTCAAACTGCAGGGCATCACGGCTATTGGCAATAACCACTGAGTCGGCCTCTAGTATTGTGTTATTACCGCCCAGTAACTGCCATTGCTGATCTTGCTGTTCAAGCTTAATGACTTCCTGATGATAGACTGTTTCAATATTAGGGTGACTGGCTAACGATTGACATAAGTGAGCCGGCGATACCCAGCCAGCCCCGGGAAAAAACCAACCCGGCAAATCAATATCAACACCGGCAAGCTCTGAAGCTTGCTGCGGGTCAACACATTGAATCAGTTCAGGGTAACTGGCAAAAGCTTGTTCTAATAAAGGTACTAAACGCTGCTCTTTTTTATTAATCGCTAATTGCAATACACCACAGAAATCGACATGGTCGGCTGAAATACTATGTTCTTGTTGCCATTGCCGATAAAAGCGTAAGGCATATAAATAACTGCTTAAAGTAAACTGATTTAAGGTGCCAGCTTCAGTAGAGAGTTTGGTATATAACATACCCTGTGGATTGCCTGATGCGCCTGAGGCAAGTTGTTGTTCCCGCTCCACCAGAGTTACTTTGCAGCCGCGTCGTGCCAAGGCGTAAGCGCAGCTGGTGCCGGCTAAACCTCCACCGATAATGGCAATATGGTTGCCGTTGCTGGCAGACTTTTTCCGAAAGTACCAAGGTGCAGTGATGCTTTTATTTTTTGGTTTCTGCGCGGCTGTTTGGTTTTTCATTCGGTTATCGGGATTAAACTGCCCAAACAACATCTCCCGTTTTCGAAAGCCTTTGGCTTTTTGAATATCAAAACCCTGTTGGGA
>JAAELM010000164.1 GCA_024226635.1 Oceanicoccus sp.
AAGGAATAACCCAGACCTGCGTAAAGCGCATAGTTTTCAAAAATGAAATCAATGGGTTGATCCAGGACACCAAGCCAGAGCAGAAAAGTATTAACAATACCCGTTGTCCCAAGCATAATTTTGAAGGCAAAAGCGCGCAGCAATTCGTTTACCCAGTACGGAATAATTAAAGCAAGCACCATCAGCCGCGCCCAGCTGCCTTTAGCCACATGTGCAAGATAGTACGCAATGGGGTAACAGAGCGCCAAATCAAACATTGTAACGAAAAGAGCGGTTAAGATCGTGCGTACAAACACCCACACGTCGACCACATTATACGTTTGACCCGCTTCCTCGCTACCAAACGCCATGTATTTGTAATGAGACAAAGTGTAGACATCTTTTGCGCCCCCTACTTCCGCGGGAGGCAGATTGAAGCGGAACGAAAAATCAAACATGAAAAATTGGGGCAGTAAAATAAATATGGCCAGCCATACAACCACTGCAAATAGCAGATAGCTACCGACGACACCCCCGTTCTTTAGGAAAAACTTGTTCCAGTACTGTTTCATACGTTCACCTTAAAGTATTTGGCCTGGTTATTTGCGGATTGCATTCAAGTGTCGTTAATACCTGGACTACTGGTCGCT
>JAAELM010000165.1 GCA_024226635.1 Oceanicoccus sp.
AAAAAAAGGCCTCCGAAGAGGCCTTTTTATTAAGCAAAGCTTAATTTTCTTCTAAAAAAATCTTAGAAGAAGAATGTAGCGCCGAGTCTGAATGTATCCAAGTCATCCGCAGCATTGTAAGCAGCGGCCTCACCTGCAACAGTACCGTCATCATCAACATCGAGACTCAACTGTTCCCAAACACCGTAGATGATTAAACGGCTACCGAAGTACTGGTTAACTTCAAAACCGATACGTTCAACTTCAGAACCATCAAGCGTAACGTCTGTATACTGGTCATTATATTGACCATAATTGAATGAAAATGAGGTGTCACCAAAGCTGTTAAAGCCTTTTTTGATACCCACTTTTAACCAAAATGCATCGCTATCGTCTTCTCCTGCTCCCCTCGCTAAAGTACCATCAAAATCTTCATTTTGATAAGCGATACTACCGAAGATACCGGTAGCTGGATGCATTGCGCCAGCTTGCAGTTGGAAGTTATCGGTACCTGTACTACCAGCAAATGATTTACCGGAATTTATTGCAGCGTAGCCAATAGCTAACTGCGTATTAACACCACCCCATGTACCTTTGTATTTAGCAGCAATATCATAAACATCGTTATTAGCCGCACCGACAGCCACGGTCACAGGACCAAAGGCCGGCAGGTCATAGCGGACACCCATACGGTAGATACCATTACAATCAATACCGATACCACCAATACCAGAACCACAGTTAAGGAAGCTACTCCAGCTCGAAGCAGCGGCAGCTGCGCCCATGCCTCGAATCAAAGAAAAGTTACCTACGAATACTGGAGAAATGGCTGACCACAAGGTTAATGACGGGTCTTCCAGTACGGCAATGTTATCAGTCGGCATAGATTGTAAACCAACGGTTACTTTACCAAAGCCACCTGATAGGTTGAAACTGTTACC
>JAAELM010000166.1 GCA_024226635.1 Oceanicoccus sp.
CCTGCACCTTGAACGGCAGAACTAACCAGTATGGATGCGTCAGTCCTCACTGAACCGGCATCCCCTTAAGCAACGCAAAGATAGGTAGCTGTACTCAGAAGCTAACCTGAATCTAAAGTTTTTCCCGCTTCGACCGCTACCCTTAATGTGAAATGCCAGGGTAACTTATCACCGTACAGCCTGCGTAACAGCACGTTAGGGCTCGCGCAAAAATAAATTTGTCGCCATAGTCGTCGACTGGCAAAGCTACCGCCATCCTGGCTCACGCCCCTTACCTCCATGTAGGCAAGGCGCTAGGGATGAGAATTGCCAGCCTATTTAACTAACAAGTAACTCAGCTAGACGGGATGGTTTGGAGAACAGGATGTTGAAGTTATTTTGAAGCAAACCCTTAACATCGGAATGGAGCGGTCAACTGTCGTTTCTAGGTTAAATAGTCTACCGTATCAAGAGAACAACATATTGGTGAACGAACGGGGTGAAACTACCGGAACCAATCATTGGCGGGAGCTACCTGAGAACGGCGTATACCAGCAACACTATCTGGTTAA
>JAAELM010000167.1 GCA_024226635.1 Oceanicoccus sp.
CTGTGGTGAATTCCTTTCTGATGGCAGCCACATCTCCGGTGGGCATATCAGTCATTACGGAGTGATCATCCGTAGCGGTTCTAACCGCTGTCGTTTTGCCTGCGCCGACGGGCCCCATAAAAACAATTTTACGTATTTCCACCCCAACCCCTGACAGTGTTAACTGAATACGGCTAGCATAGCACGGGGCCAGCCTTAAAGTATTTGATCTAGGTTAACCCTGGTTGAGTTATATTGAACCCAAAATCCTCAGTTCACTGCTATGAGGCTTCAATAAGCATATGAACTGCAACAGAAAAACAGTATTTCTCACTTTCACTCTATGGGTGAAAGGCGCTACAGGGATATCTGAAACAATCATCTACTACCTGTTTGCATCACTATTCATCACTTTGTATAATCGATTTTTTGCTATGGGGTGTGTGCCGGAACCGAATGAACAGGTTCATAAAATCGCCAGGAGCGATTTGCTCAACCCGTCCATGAGCCTCGTCCTTACGGGCTAATGTGAAAAATTATTTCAGGTTTTTAGCCTCAGCGCGCAGCGACGATGATCTGAAGGGCATGGAGTAAGCCCTGTTGAACATCCCATATCGAAACTTTCAAACAAATTCCTTATGATCGTTTCCCAAACACATACCCAACTCCTCAACCGCATCAAAATCGTTCTGGTGAATACCAGCCATCCCGGCAATATTGGTGCCACTGCGCGAGCCATGGCAAATATGGGCCTGACAAAACTGGTGCTGGTGCAACCCCTGGAATATCCCAGCATGCAGGCAACCGCCCGCGCGGCAGGCGCAGACGATATCCTTGATGATGCCGAGTTATTTCCCTCACTGGCTAAGGCGGTTGCGGATTGCAGTCATGTTTATGGAACCACAGCGCGATTAAGGTCGATTACCTGGCCGGAATATACACCGCAGGAACTGGCCGAGCAGGTCAGGGATTCTGACGGCGATCAGGATATCGCGTTGGTATTCGGTCGTGAGCGAAGCGGCCTGACCAATGAAGAACTCGATTTGTGCCAGGCACTGGTGCATATTCCGGTTGACGATCGACACTCATCACTCAACCTCGCGTCCGCAGTAATGGTGGTCGCATTTTCTATTCGCAGTGCCTTACTGGTTGCTGAAACGCGTGAACCAACAATTGGTAAAAAACACGCTTCACCTGTCGCCACCTCTGAACAGATACAGTTCTATTTCAATGCGCTGGATACCCTGTTGAACAAAATAAATTTTTACAAGGGCAATGCAACGCGGGTAATGCGTAAATTGCGGCGGCTTTATTACAAGGCGGAGCCTTCTCAGGAAGATGTGCGGATATTGCTGGGTACGATTTCGGCGATTAATGCGGAGTTGGAGAAAGGGGAGGGGGAGTCTTAGTATTAGGGTGGTGTGTTAGCTGTGTGCAAAAAATCAGCCCACAGGCTCTTGCCCCTATAATCCCTAAAGGCTATTGGAAAACTCCGCAAAACCACCATAACTAGGCCATCTACATCAATTTACGATACAACCATGGCAATTGAACTAACACAAAGTGCGGCGAAACAGGTATCGGGCTATATGGCTACGCAGGAAGGTGCGGTGGGCTTGCGTTTTGGTGTGAAGAATGCCGGATGCTCCGGCTTTGCTTATACCGTGGATATGACGGATGAAATCCTGGACAGTGATGAAATATTTGAAAGCAAC
>JAAELM010000168.1 GCA_024226635.1 Oceanicoccus sp.
AAATCAACTGAATTCAGGTTTCAAAATGACATGATTAAGCAGTTAATTGCTAATGGCTGGCTATTGGGTAAACCGGAAAACTACAATCGTGAACTGGCTTTGTATGAAGAGGATTTGCTAGGTTTTGTTAAAGAGACGCAAGATGATCAGTGGCAAAAATTCTGCAAGTTATACCCCAATAATCCTGAGCAGAAGTTTCTAGAACGTGTCGCTTCTCAGCTAAATAAAGCTGATCCTAATGCCGCCGATAAGGAGATGCGTACCTTTGGTACTCTAGGCGTATTGCGCCATGAACTGCGTGATCGCGGTACCCGTTTCAGTCTATGCCAGTTTAAGCCGGAGCATGATCTGAACCCGGATACGCTGGCACGTTATGAGAAAAACCGTCTGCGTGTAGTGCCTGAGTTAGTGTATAGCCCCTGGGCTACCGAAGAACACCTTGCAGAAACCGGCACAAAAGCCAAGGCATGGCGCATTGATCTGGTATTGTTTGTCAACGGATTACCAATAGCAACTTTAGAGTTGAAATCAGAATTTAAACAGGCAGTACACAATGCCATTAAGCAATATAAAACTACCCGTTTTCCCGTTGATCCGGCTACTAAAAAACCAGAACCATTATTAACCTTTAAACGCGGTGCTTTGGTCCACTTTGTCGTAAGCCAATATGAGGTGTATATGACGACACACCTTAAAGGAGAAGAGACTTTCTTTTTGCCGTTTAATAAAGGTACCGAAGAGGGTGGCGCCGGTAATGATACTCCTGAAGATGTTAACCAGTATGCAACAGATTATTTGTGGAATGATGTCTTACTGCCAGATAATCTGTTAAATAT
>JAAELM010000169.1 GCA_024226635.1 Oceanicoccus sp.
AAGGATCTGTCGCCGGCACTTTATGAGAGGTGAGTCTAAAAGGTTATTGGCTAATTGTCGTCGGCTCCAACCACACGCTAAAAATGCTGTCAAAAAAGCTGTCATTATGAGCGCAAAAGCAGGCAAAACAGCACCACACCGGCGCGTAGCGCGCGCTGTAAGAGGCTGATAAACAAAGGAAATAATGGTGGAGGCGGCGGGAATCGAACCCGCGTCCGCAGCATATCTTGTCCTGTGCCTACCAGTTCTCTTTCCCCTGCACCATTCTCAAGGCGGTATCCGTGCGGATGGTCAGGGTATCACCGTCTGAGATGTCGATAATATTGCCGTGGTGAACAGGGGCGGACCATACCGGGAGGGACAACCAGCAATGGACCAGGAAAACCGCCAAGACAACGGGCAACGTTCTTAAGCGCCTGTGCCCATTTTCACCCCGCCCTGTTTTGGCAATATGGCGTTGCAACTGTTTGATTCTATTGAGTGCTATTCGGCCATTTTTGCGTCATCAATTTCCCGGTGATATTGCTGTAATTCATTGATTAACGGGCGGTTTATTCTACCTCAGAATATCTGCATGGGGTGCAGGTGGTCGGAGGTTCAAATCCTCTCGCCCCGACCAATTAAATCAATGGATTACAGTGTGCAAGCGCACCTGTCAGCCAGCTACAATCGCTAGCACCATAAGTTGGAGTCTACTCAAGGAAATCAATGGGTTAGCAAACCTGTCACCCTTCCGCAATTGTTGCACCGTAATTGAAGTTTACTCAATATC
>JAAELM010000170.1 GCA_024226635.1 Oceanicoccus sp.
CACTTATTTGAGTTTCGTCCAGTATTCGAGATGAAATATTTGTTACTTTTTAGAAATTATATTGTAACAAACGATTTAACTAAGGGACGAATTTGTATTTAAGTTATTGTTTATAAAGAAATAAAACAAAAATTATGCCGGCTTTTAAAAAGGTAACACTTTTTGAAATATTTTAGAAATAAAAGTGTTACCTTTTCGGGTGGAGAGTGGTGATTTATTAAGTTGTGTAGTGGTTTAAATGATGCCACTAGATATAGTGGCATCAGACACGCCATGCCCCACCACCAAATCCCTTGCCTGCAACCAACACCACGGTGATAATGGCCTGCGCAAAAATAATCCTCCTAACATTAGTCAGTCAGTCGATTCCCAATCGCCGATCTGTGCTATAACCGCGAAGCCAAAAACGACCATGACAGAGACAGCCAGCAAACCCATCGTATTAGTCGATGGTTCTTCCTATCTATATCGTGCCTATCATGCCTTGCCACCCCTGACTAACTCCAGGGGACATGCCACAGGGGCAGTCAAAGGCGTTATCAATATGATGCGGCGTTTGCTGAAAGATTATCCTGGCAGTCAGGTTGGGGTGATATTCGACGCCAAGGGCAAAACTTTCAGGGATGATATCTACCCGGAGTACAAAGCCCAGCGTCCACCCATGCCAGATGATTTACGGGAGCAGATCGAGCCCATCCATAACATTATCAAAGCCATGGGCCTGCCCCTGATTATTGTTGACGGGGTAGAGGCAGATGATGTGATTGGCACTTATGCTCGCCAGGCCACCGAGCAGGGACTGGATGTTGTGGTTTCAACCGGCGATAAAGATATGGCGCAGCTGGTTAACCAGCATGTCACATTAGTGAATACCATGACCGCTACAGTGATGGACGAGGAGGGCGTGATGGCCAAATTCGGCATTCCGCCATCGCTGATTATTGACTACCTGGCACTGAAGGGTGACAAGGTCGATAACATTCCAGGGGTTGCCGGTGTGGGTGAAAAGACAGCCCTGGGGCTGCTGCAGGGAATAGGGGGGCTGGATACTCTCTATGCCAATTTAGACAAGGTCTCTGAGCTTGCTCTCCGTGGTGCCAAAACCTTAGCCGCCAAGCTGGAAAAGGAAAAAGCGAATGCTTACTTATCCTATGAGCTGGCTACCATCAAGTTGGATGTAGAGCTAGAGGAACCTGTTGATACTATCTCTGTTGCTGGCCCAGATAGTGAGTTATTACTTACTTACTTCAAAGAAATGGAGTTTAAATCCTGGGTAGAGGAGGTGGAAAATGGCGGCACCGGTGTTCCTTTAGCTCCCAATGCAGGGCAGGCTGAAAATAGTATCGCGACGCCAGAGGCGCCTGCTGAGAACGACTATCAGGTGGTGCTGACCGAGGCGGACTTTAAGGCATGGCTAGAC
>JAAELM010000171.1 GCA_024226635.1 Oceanicoccus sp.
CCTTAAAAGCCTAGGTTACCTGCAGTAACCTAGCAGAACTGCCAGTTGAATATAACCAATGAATAATGATGTAAAACCGGATTACATACTGTTCAACAGAATTATAATAGCAAAACAAACTGCAATAATGATATAATGCGCGGTTGATAAATATAAGCGAGGGAGTGAATGTAACCGCTCCTGTAAGCATAAAATAAAGACGAGAAATGCCAGGTATGAAACATAAACAAAAATCGGCAAACTGCTTGAGTCGGCGTGAATTGTTGAAATACGGACTCTACGGTAGTCTGGCGGCAGGCTTGTCACCGAGCCTTTTGCTTAGCGGTTGTGGAAAACAACGTAACGCAAAAAAACCCAACATTATCCTCATAACGCTGGATACCACACGGGCTGATCGTCTGGGGTGCTATGGATACCGGCGACGGACAAGTCCAAACTTAGATAAACTAGCCGAAGAATCCGTTCTTTATACACGTGCAATCGCACCATCAAGCTGGACACTTCCCTCGCATGCATCCCTTTTCACTGGAAAATTCACTTCGAGTCACGGGGCAC
>JAAELM010000172.1 GCA_024226635.1 Oceanicoccus sp.
GTACCTTTGGTACCCTGGGCGTATTGCGCCATGAGCTGCGTGATCGTGGAACCCGTTTCGCCCTATGCCAGTTTAAGCCGGAGCATGATCTGAACCCGGATACTCTGGCCCGTTATAAGAAAAACCGTCTACGTGTGGTGCCTGAGCTGGTGTATAGCCCCTGGGCGACCGAAGAACACCTGGCAGCAACCGGTACAAAAGCCAAGGCATGGCGCATTGATCTGGTATTGTTTGTCAACGGATTACCAATAGCAACCTTAGAGTTGAAATCAGAATTTAAGCAGGCTGTACATAATGCTATTAAGCAATATAAAACAACCCGCTTTCCTATTGATCCGGTTACCAAAAAACCGGAACCACTGTTAACCTTTAAACGTGGGGCTTTGGTTCACTTTGCCGTAAGCCAATACGAGGTGTATATGACGACACATCTTCAGGGAGAAGAGACTTTCTTTCTGCCGTTTAATAAAGGTACCAAAGATGGTGGTGCTGGTAATGTGACTCCGGAAGATGTTAACCGGTATGCAACAGATTACTTGTGGAAGGATGTCTTACTACCGGATAATCTGTTAA
>JAAELM010000173.1 GCA_024226635.1 Oceanicoccus sp.
CTGTCAATTTCCGCAGCAGCGGAAATAACAGCATAAGCATGCAGGCTGGATTCCCGCCTTCGCGGGAATGACACGGTTTTACAAATTACTCACCTATCCCACGTAAATGCTACAATCTCCACAAATCAAATCACCCCCATCAGGAAACCTTATGTCCATCGGTAGCTGGAACCCAGATCTGGAACAAAGCCAAACCAACATAACAATTAATAATGATGATCTATTGCGCTTTATTGATTTTAGTGAAGATGAGCAATTGGATGAAGTTGCTACCCTGCTCTCTCAAGATGAGCAACAACGGCTGGCTGGTTTGATGAGCCTGACTAAAGAACAATGGATTGCTGCAGCGGATAAGCTTAGTGATAACCAGATTATCCACTTAATGCGTTTTTTTACCGTAGCTGAAAAACTACCGGGCTGGGAAGCAGAAGGAAAGTCACCGGTTATTGGCTTGGGTAAAATACTAAAAAAACGCGGTACAGGTATTAACCGTGATTTAGTACTGTGGATTAAAGCGAATAGTGATAATCAATATTTGCCCCATGGGCCACTGCTATAGCTTCTGGGGGAGGTGGCTATTCAAAAGGCAGAACTTATGCCGCATTGATTACTACCTGTTTTCGAATGCTGCCAACTGTTCAGGCGTTGCTGCCAATTGATGTTTTTCTTTCCATTCACTATAGGGCATGCCATAAACAATTTCGCGGGCCTGGTCATAATTGACTGACTCGCCCCGCTCTTCGGCTTCCCCCATATACCACTTCGATAAACAATTGCGGCAGAAATTTGCCAAAATCATCAAATCA
Source organism: Oceanicoccus sp. (assembly GCA_024226635.1). GTDB lineage: Bacteria > Pseudomonadota > Gammaproteobacteria > Pseudomonadales > Dasaniaceae > Oceanicoccus. The sequence goes on from JAAELM010000173.1 coordinate 807, forward strand.
ATATTTTGTACGTCTTTATTGGCATCCAAATGAGCTAATAAACGACGGAAAACAGCCGCTTCTACCTCTGTTGTTTTTTGTTGATCCATAATGGTGCCCTCTCTTTTAAAATTAAGTGAGTGATGATTAAGCTCTTTTGTCATCGCCGTTTGTCGTTATGTGCCAAAGTGTAGCAAGCAGGTCTTAAAATATCTTTTCAAAACCGTATAGAAAGACAATAAGTTTCTTTATTGTTCTCACAAGGCTTTTATTTTATTCGTTATCAATAACGATATAACTAAGGTGAAAACAGTTTATAAAAGTGAATTTAGCCTCACATTGTAAAAAATTTTGAAAAAAAGCAATCGATTCGCACTTTTTTTCACCATTTTAGTAGCCAGCCCTTGAAAAATGACTATAATTCGTTCGATTTTTTTAATCACGTTTATATAAACTTTTTTTAAATTCTTCTTTTTATTCATACTTAAAGGGTCCACACAATGGCAGTAGCAAAAAAAGCAGCAAATCCTGTTGCTCAACTTGAGAAAGAAATTGCACAACTTCAAGCTAAATTAGCTAAAGCAGTTGCTAAGCAAGCCGCTGATGCAGCCAAGAACGCCGCTAAAGCAAACAAGGCAGCAGCTAAAACTAAAGCCGCTCTTGCTTCAGCTTCCAAAAAGCTGGCTAGCGCTAAAGCAAAGAAAACTCCTGCTGCTAAGCAACAAGCTGCTAAAGCCAGCAAAGTTGTAGCTGCTGCTAAAGAAGCTAATACTGCTGCTAAAGCTGCTGCTAAAGCTGCCAAAGCTGTATTGGTTGAAACTAAAGCTGCTGCTAAAAATGCTGCTGCTAAAGCTAAAGTAGAAGCTGCTGCACAGAAAGCTCAAGCTAAAGTAGCCGCTGCTAAAGCCAAGAAAGACGCCGCTAAAGCTAAGGTAGCTGCCAAGAAAGCCGCTGCTAAAGAAAAAGCTAAAGCTAAAAAAGCTGCTGCTAAAGCTAAACTAGCTGCTAAGAAAACTGCCGCTAAAGAGAAAGCAAAGGCCAAGAAAGCCGCTGCTAAAGCTAAACTAGCTGCTAAAAAGGCTGCCAAGAAAACCAGTAAAAAAGCAGCGCCTAAAAAAGCGGCTAAAAAAGTAGCTAAGAAGCCTGCTAAGAAAGCGGCTCCAAAAAAGGCTAAAGCTAAAAAAGCTCCAGCCAAGAAAGCTAAAAAAGCCAAGAAGAAGTAAGTTTTTTAGCTGAAGCTAAAAAAAGGCCGCCTATCGCGAGATAGGCGGCCTTTTTTGTTGTTCTGTCATTCCCACAAATAAATGTCATTCCCGCGAAGGCGGGTATGACGTTTTTTTTGGCGGGGGGATTAGCGCCGTCTTGCGCCTAGTTTGATGGTGCTTCGGCCATTGCCACCCACGCGACAATCGGCCTGGTAATGTAAGGCCTTGCCGGCAGGATTACTGGCATCAAAAGGGATAATAGCGACATAACCAGACTCTTCACCACCCAACAGCTCAGGTATTTCATCTTCCAGAATAACAACAGACTTCATCTTTTTGGTTTTCCGTTTCACTTCACCAATACAGACCGCCACAATAGCATCCTTGTCTATTGCTTTGCTGATATCCGCTTCGCCCTCTTCATCCACCCGGCAATAAGCTTTAAAGTTGCGCTGGTTACCCTCGGGGTCATTGGCCTTAAACGGAATTTCAAAATTGAATACATTGCCATCCACGCTCTGGGCACTGGCCTGCTCCGCGATTTCAACGGATTTCATCAGCAGTGTTTCTGTTAGCAAGCCGTCCATGCAGATAGCCAGGGCACCGGGCGCCAGCAACTCAATAGCGACTTCGCTATCACCTTCGGCATCAATCGTACATAAGGAGCCATAGCGAATAATCGAACCGATACGGTTTTTGACATCAAAGGGCAGCTCTATACGAAATGTATTGGCTGTAGCCACAGGCAAGGGATTAATCGCCTCGCTATCAATTTTAATGCGACCATAAAGAATGGCCTCAGCACGTAAACTGTCGCGACAGATGGCCACCGCGCCAGCTTCTTCAAGCACCACATCAAGCTGGGTTTCACCCTCTTTTTCTACCTGGCAGTGGGCGCTGTAAAGCACATCATTGCCCAGCTCGCTTTGTGCGGTAAAAGGCAGGCTGTAGTTATAGCTATATGCCAGCGCTGCCGGTGAGGGCTGCTCCAACACTTGTACATCATCCAATCCATCCGTCGCCTTATTAAAGGCATTGAAGCACAGTTGCAGTGCCTGCTCGCCACTGACGCCAATCTCTTCAATGACTACGGTTTTGTTTTTCTTTTGGGCTTCTTTGGAACGCTGCTCGGCGATTAAATCCGGGACATTACCGACTACGGGGTATTGGTAGCTCAAATTGTAGGTTTTACGGTTTGCATCGCGGCAGGTAATTACAAAATAATAGTTCTCAGCGGTATTCTTACGCACGATCATTTCACCGGCAACCACGGTCTGGCAGCGCTCAGTGTTTTCAGCATCCCGGGCTGCGGCTAATAATTTGGGCTTTGCGGAGGCATATTTTTTCGGCAGCCACATGCGCTTGGCATCAACCGCGAAAGCCCAGTGACCCGAGCATAAACTCGCTACCAACAACCCGCGTAATAAGGACATATCAAGCTTCAATTGACTGATAATTTAAGTCTACAGTATAGACAAGCATCCGTTAAAATGAGCCGTGAAGCAGTGCATTTTTATTAATTCCCCAAGAGGGGAACTTATAAAACAAAACGCTGCCATAAAACCCCAAGTATTTACATCTATCTTAAGCATATTTAACCCCACATTTATGGAGAAAAATGCTCGACATGTTATATAATCGTTAGGTTCCAGAGGTCGTACGCATCGGCCCGCCAGCAACGCCTGCATTCAAACTATCCACCAAAGGATAGGTTCATCACAAAAGGACCACCACCTTGCCAGCGAATTACGCCCCCCTAGTTAGACCCGTTGCCATCATTGCCATCGCTATACTGATTGCAACCGGCCTCTATATTAACCGCCCCGCCCCTGAGCAGATTGAGGTGGAGCGCCTGCCACTGTTAGTGAATGCCGCCAAAGCCGTTAAAGAAGATATTCGGGTTTCCGTTCGGGCCCAGGGCATAATTACTCCCCGCACCCAAACCACACTGATTGCCGAAGTCTCTGGCCGTATAACCTCTGTAGCGAAAGATTTTAAAGCCGGTGGTTTCTTCCAAAAAGGCGATATTATTCTGAGTATTGACCAGCGTGACTATCTGGCCAACCTGAAGCGCGCCGAAGCTGCCGTAGCCAGCGCCAAAAGTAACCTGGCCTCAGAAAAGGGCCGTGCCGAGGTTGACTATAAAGACTGGGTAAAATATAAAAGCTCTGTAGAGCGCAGCAAAGCCGCCAATGACCTTGCCCTGCGCAAACCACAACTGGAAGATGCACAGGCGAAACTGGATTCAGCCCTTGCAGACCTGGATAGTGCCAGGGATCAATTAGACCGCACGATCATTCGCGCCCCCTATGATGGCCTGGTCAGGTCCAAAAAAGTAGATATTGGCCAATACGTCAATGTGGGGGTGGTGATGGCAGAAACCTTTGCCATCGATTTTGCCGAGCTGCGTATGGCCCTGCCGGAAAACAAATTAAATTACCTGGAATTACCTACCCTGGCTGACCGCGAGCTGGCGGTACATCCCAAGGTAGATTTACAGGCTGAAATAGGCGGTACCGTCAGGCAGTGGCAGGGCAAGATTGTGCGTACCGAAGGCGTATTTGATGAGCGCAGCCGAGCCCTGTTTGCCGTAGCTGAAATTGACGACCCCTATGGTATTAACAGTGACCACCCTGCAGAACTGCGTATTGGTACCTTTGTTGATGCCAATATAGAAGGCCGCCTGATTAACGACCTGATTCCCCTGCCCCGTCACCTGTTAAGGGCGGGCAACTATCTGTGGGTTATAGATGACCAACAGCGTTTACAAAATCGTAAGGTTAATATTTTACGTACCGAAGGTACTGATATTTATATTAGCCAGGGCTTAAATGAAGGGGAGTTAATCAGCCTGTCTAATATTGCCGGCGCGATTCCAGGTACCAAGGTCCGTATTGCCACGATCACTGAAACGACACGTTTAACAGAAGAACCTGCGCTGCCAGAAGCCGCCCCCACAGAAGACGATAAGCCCCTTAATCTGGCCCCGGCCAGCCCAAACACAGACTCACCTGCACTGCATGATGAAAACAGCAGCGACAACGACGCTGCTAAAAAGGATCAAGCGGTATGAGTGAAGCCAGTCATAAAGGCGTTATCGCCTGGTTTGCCCGCAACCCCGTAGCGGCTAATTTATTAATGCTGTTTATTTTTATTGTGGGGGGCAATGCCGCCTACAATATTCAGCGCGCCCTTAACCCGGAAATTGTTGTTGATGTTATCACTATCAATATGGCTTACCCGGGTGCAGCACCACTGGAAGTGGAACAGGGTTTGGTATTAAAAATTGAAGAGGCCATTAAGGATATTGATTCAATCAAAAAGGTAGAGTCTACCTCCAGGGAGGCTGCGGCCTCCGTTAACCTGACTATTTATGAAGGCTATGATGTACTGGCGGTACTCGATGAAGTTAAGTCAGCTGTCGACTCGATTAGTAGTTTTCCGGAAGAAGCAGAAAAGCCCGTTATCAAACGATTACAGTTTCGCGAGCACGCCATTTACATCCAGCTTTACGGCAATCTGGATGAGAAAGCGCTTAAAACCCTGGCAGACGAAGTTAAAAACGAATTGTTACAGGAACCGGATATTGCCTATGCCGAAATACAGGGTGCCAGGGACTATGAAATTACCATTGAAGTCACTGAACTTACGCTGCGCAAATATAACCTGACGTTGGACCAAGTGGCCCAGGCCATTCGCAACTCTTCTGTGGATATGCCCGGGGGCTCAGTAAGAACTGAAAACGGCGATATTATGCTGCGCACCAAGGGGCAGGCCTATGGGCAGTATGATTTTGAGCGCGTGGTACTGATTACCCAACCTGACGGTACCCGCCTGACCCTGGGCGATATTGCCACTATCAAAGATGGCTTTGTGGAGACCACCGGCTTTGCACTGTTTGATAATGAACTCAGCCTATCGATTAAGGTCATGGCTGTGGGCGACCAGGATACCATTACTGTTGCCCAGGCCGGCAGGGATTACGTAGAGAAAAAGCGCCCCAACCTTCCCGCAGGCGTCAGCATCGATTACTGGGCTGATATTACTTATTACCTGGAGGGCCGGCTGGATATGATGCTTAAGAACCTGGCGCTTGGAGCACTGCTGGTGTTTATCATTCTGGCCCTGTTTTTAGATATCAAACTGGCATTTTGGGTGATGGCGGGCTTGCCCGTGTGTTTTCTCGGCACGTTTATTTTCATGCCGATGGAGTTTGTTGATATCACCCTGAATATGATCAGCCTGTTCGGGTTTATTTTGATTTTAGGGATAGTAGTAGATGACGCGATTATTATTGGCGAAAGCGCCTATACCGCCACCGAAGAAAAGGGCCACAGTGTTGATAATATTATCGAAGGCGCTTTAAGGGTTGCCACACCGGCCACCTTTGGCGTACTGACAACCATTGTCGCGTTTATGCCAACACTGTTTGCCGAAGGGGTATTCGCTGTTTTCCCCGAGGCAATGGGTTGGGTAGTTATTTTATGCCTGATATTTTCACTGATCGAATCCAAGTGGATTTTGCCTTCACACCTGGCCCATAGTAAACCTTCGCACGAGGGTATCTGGGGCACCTTAAACCGTTTTCCTGACCGCAATAACCAGCGGCTTAATCAATTTGTGCAAAACAGCTATATGCCCTTTTTGATGAAGTGCATTAGCAATCGTTACACCACCCTTGCCACGTTTATAGCCATGCTAATTATTATTGGCGGTTTGCTGGCCGGCGGCATTATTCGCTTTGTACTGATTCCCGGTATGCAGGGGGATTTTATTCACGCCGAACTGGAAATGGTAGAGGGCACTACCGATGTGCAAACCCGGGAAGCCCACGACCAGATTATCGATGCTGTTTATCAATTGGATGAGCGCTATAAAGCGGATACCGGCAATGAAACCGGCATTGTGCATCATATTTTTTCCTGGGGTTATGATGGTCGCTTTTCCAACTCGATGATGGAGTTGACCAGAGCGGAAGACCGCAATCTGTCCGGCCATGAAATTTCTGAGCAATGGCGTGAACTGGTCGGGGAAATTCCCGGGGCCAAAGTCTTATCAATTAGTAATATGGAAGGCCGCGGCGGTGCAGCGATTGCCTTTAAATTGATTGGGCAGGATTTAGAACAGGTAAAACTTGCTGGCGCGGAGCTGGAGAAAAAGCTGGCTACTTACAATGGTGTTTATGATGTGCGCAATAGCGCCAGCGCCGTCCAGGATGAAATTATTATAGCGGTTAAACCCAAGGCCGAAGCGCTGGGCATTACTCAGGCCAATCTAGGGAAGCAGATTCGCCATGCCTTTTATGGTGCAGAAGCACAGCGTGTACAGCGAGAAGTTAATGAAATTAAAGTCATGGTTCGCTACCCCAAAAGCGAGCGTAGTCATATCGCCAGCCTTGAGAATATGTATATCAGAACACCTGGGGGTGACGAGGTACCGTTTAGCTCAGTCGCAGAAGTAGAAATCGCGCCGGGTTATGGCAAAACCACGCGTATCAATGGCGAGCGGGCGATTAAGATTAGTGCCGAGCTGGATAAAACCGTCTCTGAACCCACTAAAATTGTAGACGATATTATTAAAAACTTTATGCCGAAATTACAGGCCCGCTTTCCAGGTATCAGTTATAAATTGGACGGTGAAAGTGAAGAGCAGAGTATATTATTTAGCAGTTTGTTTCAGGGCTTCGCCATTGCCTTGCTAGGTATTTATGCCCTGCTGGCCGTCCCCTTAAAATCCTATACCCAGCCGCTGATTATTATGTCGGTGATTCCCTTTGGCATTATTGGTGCTATGGTCGGGCATATGGTGGTTGGCATTACTTTCGATATGATGTCATTTTTCGGCATTATCGCTTTATCGGGGGTAGTGGTTAATGACAGTTTGATTATGGTGGACTTTGTTAATAAGGCTCGGGGCAGCGGTACCAGTAAGCTTGATGCCATTATTAACTCCGGTGCCAAACGCTTTAGAGCGATCCTGATTACCTCCCTGACTACCTTTTTTGGCCTGCTGCCGATGTTGCTGGAAACCAGCACGCAGGCCCAGCAAGTGATCCCTATGGCGGTATCGCTGGGCTTCGGGATTATTTTTGCAACGGTGATTACACTGTTACTGGTGCCTTGTCTTTATATGATACTGGATGATGTCTCTCGCCTTCTGGAAGGGAAGCAAAAGAGCGCCATCCCCGCGAACTAATCGCCATCCCCGCGAACTAATCGCCATCCCCGCGAACTAATCGTCATTCCCGCGAACTAATCGTCATTCCCGCGAACTAATCGTCATTCCCGCGAAGGCGGGAATCCAGCC
>JAAELM010000174.1 GCA_024226635.1 Oceanicoccus sp.
AAATCAACACTGATTAATGGCACGCTTTACCCGATTGCCGCTACCGAACTTAATGGCGCCACCACATTAACTCCGGCTCCGTTTAAAGAAATCACTGGCTTGGATCAAGTTGATAAATGTATTGATATTGACCAAAGCCCTATCGGCAGAACGCCTCGATCAAACCCTGCCACCTACACGGGTATTTTTACGCCAGTGCGCGAACTCTTTGCCGGCACACAAGAGGCACGCTCACGGGGTTATAAACCGGGGCGCTTTAGTTTTAATGTTAAAGGCGGCCGCTGCGAGGCCTGCCAGGGTGATGGTGTTACCAAAGTAGAAATGCACTTTCTGCCAGACGTTTATGTACCTTGCGATGTCTGCAAAGGCAAACGCTATAACCGTGAAACATTAGAGATTCGTTATAAAGGTAAAAGCATTCACGAAGTGCTTGATATGACTATCGAAGAGGCCAGCGAATTTTTTACTAATATCCCTGCCATCGCTAAAAAATTACAAACCCTGGTTGATGTGGGCCTATCCTATATTCGCCTTGGTCAGGCAGCCACCACCCTATCCGGTGGCGAAGCGCAGCGCGTTAAACTTTCGAAAGAATTATCAAAACGCGACACCGGTAAAACCTTATATATTCTTGATGAACCTACCACCGGTTTACACTTCCACGATATTCAACAATTATTAGCAGTACTGCATCGCCTGCGTGACCACGGCAATACCATCGTCGTTATTGAGCACAATCTTGATGTGATCAAAACTGCCGACTGGATTGTTGACCTCGGACCGGAAGGCGGCAGTGGCGGCGGCGAAATTATTGCTACCGGCACACCAGAGCAGGTAGCCAAAATCAAAAAGTCACACACGGGAACATTTTTAAAACCCATGCTTAAATAAGCTCACCATGACACACACACCGTCATTCCCGCGAAGGCGGGAATCCAGCACTGTAAATTTCCGCTTTAGCGGAAATAACAGCATAAGCATGCAGGCTGGATTCCCGCCTTCGCGGGAA
>JAAELM010000175.1 GCA_024226635.1 Oceanicoccus sp.
CGCTGTCTACGGCCGACCGACGTGTGATCAGGACTGTAGAGATGGACCAGCGAGTCGCTGCCGCTGCCAGAAGCCGCGCCCCACATCGCCTTCACTAACTCCTCGGCCCTTCAATCCAACCGAATTCTGACGCTGTAGCTTTTATTCAATACCAGCCAATTTTGATTTGATGCAAATATCATCAGCTTGGTATAAACCTCCGCCTAAGAAAATGTTAAAAAAACTCCCAATCTCTGATGGTAAGGGATTTACTAATCATGTCTCACTCAAGGGTCGCACATTGGTAGGTGTATGGTAAGCAACAAACAGTACGTATAAGAATAAACTGTGAGTGCATGGCGTATTTACTGAGAAAAACTGGCAGTAGCCTCTCCCAGGTGATAACGATGTGGGGCAACATTGGGGGCATGTGCCAGCTTTGCATCAATTATCCGTCATATTAAACAAACAGTTACCTAGACTTTTCTGTAGATACCGGGCCACCAATATTTGTTTTCACAAACAACGCGTTATGCAAATATGCCGCGGCCTTAACACTAAGCCGACCCTTCTGGCTAGCGTTATGGCTAGCAGTTTTCCCGGCCAACTAACACGCTTAAGCCCACCAAAGAAAAAACCTCACCTCAGTCTCCCAAGACGGGGTTGACCCCTCCCCCTACTAACTGCCATTACCCAAAGGACCACCATGGCACTCACCAAAGCCAACCTGACCGCGAGGCTCTACGAGGAGATCGGGCTCAACAAACGTGAGGCCAGGGAGATAGTTGAGGACTTCTTCGAGGAAATCCGGGCCGCCCTTGAGTCCGATCAGCCAATCAAGATATCCGGCTTCGGCAATTTCGACTTGCTTGACAAGAAAGAACGCCCAGGCAGGAACCCCAAAACTGGATAAAATAAGGTCATCTCCGCTAGGAGAGTAGTTACCTTTCACCCGGGGAATAAGCTGCGGGAACAGGTGGAGGGGGGCTCTGAAGAGGAAGGCGTTTAACGCCCAGGTGTTCTTATCCCTCTGGCTCATGGTAGTCGCCAAACACAGAAAGCGGACATTCAGAATCAAGTTTTGAATGTCCGGTTCACGCCCATTGCGGACATTGCGCGAAAAGAAAACCCCGGACTTGCCGGGGTTCTAAGTAGTGTCAGGCTGCTAGCCTTCTGCGTCGGAACGCACCAATCATATCAATGAGGGTGAACGAGAGTCGCCCTAATTCAGAATGATTCAGGATTGGTTCAGTAGGCGGTTCTTTTTGTACCGGGCAAGACCTATTAGACCTGTGCAAAACAACAGGAATGTTGCTGGTTCAGGTACCTGGGGAGATTGTGAACGTGGTGCATAAATCCCAAAGCCTGCATATGAGGTTTGATCATTAATCTCCATTGTAAGAATTTGCTGATTAGTCAGCATATATACGCCGGTCGACGGGTTTCCCAACCAGGTCTCACCATTGCCGTCAAAAGTGTAGGTGGATGTCCCAGGATCCCATTGATAATCGGGTAGCATTTCGGCAACTTGAGTGCCCACACCTACCTGGTAACTGGGCTCTTCCAACCACGCTGTAGTAATTAGACCTAATGCATCCCAGGCTCTAAAGGATATAAGCTCGCCAGAAGCAGAGCCAGCATCAAGATCTCCGAGTGCAACAAATGTGTTGGTTGGCAGTATGCCTAATGTTAATCCGCTAAAATCTAAAGTGTTTATACCAGTGTTGCTGGATGTGGTTACAGTGCGATTCGGTGTGCCGGTAAATGTTCCATGCCACGCTGATGCGGCTGGTGAACCCCAGGTTCCTGTGAATGACCCTGTTAAGTC
>JAAELM010000176.1 GCA_024226635.1 Oceanicoccus sp.
AAGAATGCGTGGATGTTCGTGACGGCTACGAGATAAACAAAGAGATGCAGTATCGCGTATTAGAGCTTATTGACGGCTTTTATCACCAAGGCTTATATGACAGCGAGGGCGAACCTATTGTTGACTTGTCACCTGTTATTGTTAACGGTGAGCGAAGCAGCGAGATACCATTCTTTTTTATTCGTGTTGGCGCTGAAAAGAAATCAGTAATTAATGACCTGGTTGATGCTAATTTAAATCATTATAGATTTTTTGCTGATTACGCAGCCAAAGAACACGCATCTGCTTTCCCTGTATTTTATGAGACTGGCGTACAGGGTGATGACATGAATGTGATGATAGGCCCTGGCGCTAAATGGTCAAGTATGATAGATACTGCACAATTCGGTGTATTACAAACGCAATCAGATGGCGGCTCAATGCGTACCTATCTATCAGATATGGAGCAACGTATGGCGGCTTTAGGTGCTGAAATGTTAAAGCCTAGAGTATCGGGGGCAGAATCAGCAGAGGCTAAATCATTAGATCAAGTGGCCCAAAACAGCACAACCGCAAATGTGGCTAATAATGTTAGTGAAGCACTAACTAAAGCTATTAACTTCTGCTCGCGCTGGTTAGGTGGTGAAGATGGCGCAATATATCAATTAAATACTGATTACAATCCTACAGGCATGAGTGCTCAAGACTTAACCGCATTAGTAGCGGCTTGGCAAGGTGGCGCAATTAGCTACGAAACTTTCTACACTAATTTACAAAAAGGTGAGATTGCATCCCCTGACGTAACACCAGAAGAAGAGCAAGCAAGAATCACTATTGAAGATACAGGCTTATAATGACTGATAAGCTAGTACAACAATCATCAAGGCACGCTGTATACGTGCAGCGCTTTGGTGGCCACTTAGCTAATTTGTTTGATCCATACATGGATGAGCTGATAAGTAAGCTGCGTGAAATTATGGCTAAAGCACCAGATACAACGCAAGATATGCGAGAGATAAACCGTATCATTGCCGAGTATAGAAAGGCATCTTTAGTTATCTATGGCGAATATAATGATGACGCTTTGCTAGAGCAGTTGGACGAGTTTGCCATAAGTGAGGCAGAGTTTTCTCAAGGCGGATTGCAGGACGCAATAGAAACGCCAGACTTTGAAACAACAAGACCGAGCAACACACAGATACTAGCAGCGATAAAAACAAAGCCTTTAGTGTTTCCAGACAGCCAGCAAACTGCAATGCTAGCTCCATTCATTAAAGGGTGGGAACGAGGTCAAATAGATAAGGTTAATAATATTATCCGTACTGGCTTTATTACCGGCAAAACTAGCCAACAAATTGTTCAAGATATAGCTGGCAAAAACGGTTACCTTAAAAACCAAAATATGAAGTCTATCAAGACGATGGTAAGAACTGCAACCAATCAAATTTCAAACGTAGCTAGGCAAGCAACATACCAGGACAATGACGATATTGTTATTGGCTATGAGTGGGTTTCTACTCTAGACGTTAGAACAAGTTCAATTTGCCGATCTTTAGATGGGACAATATATAAATACAATGACCCAAAACGAAGAGAACCTCCGGCGCATCCTAATTGCAGGTCAACCACTGCTCCAGCATTAGATGCAAGATTTAATATTGATGACGACCCAGAAACGAGAGCATCGAAAGGCGTAGAGGGCGGTCAACAGGTTGACGCTAATAAGACATATTATTCTTGGCTAAAAGAGCAAGGCGGACAAGGCCCTAAAGGGCGTGCGTTTGTTGAGGATGTTCTTGGCAAAGAAAGGGCTAAATTATTCCTTGATGGTGGATTATCTGTAGAAAGGTTTAAAAGGCTAACCATAGATGAATTGTTTCAGCCTATCCCGTTGGAGGAATTAAGGAAAAAACAATCACTACAGCTAGCATTTGATAAAATTGGCTAATTTGACCAAATGTTAGGCAAGTAGTAAAATGATTATATTCGCTAATAGTTAGCGGAATTACTCAAAGAGTAATCAAATGCCTAAAGGGTTTAAAAATGTTAAAAGATTTTGATCAAGACTTAGCTAGCCTGGACTTACCTGACGAAGTTAAGCAACAAATTTTAGATAAAGCTAACGAGCGAGCGAACGGCTTAGTTAATAAAAACAGCGAATTACTCGACAAGTTAGACAAGAATAAGAACAACCTTAATGCTAGCGTTTCAGAGCTTGAGCGGTTAAAACAATTCGAGCAAGCAGCATTACGAGAGCAAGAAGAAGCTAAAGGCAATTATCAGCAAGCGCTAGAAATGGCAAAGACTGAAAGCCAGAAGCAAGTGGATCAATATCAATCGCAACTGCAAGAGAAAGATTCACTACTAAACAAATTATTGATTGAAGATGGCTTGAACAAGGCACTGGACGCGGTGAATGTTAATCCATCTTTAAAAGCTGGGGCTGAAGCGATGCTACGGTCTAAAGCGCAATTAACCGATGGTAAAGCCATGATCGGTGAAAAGTCACTAAGTGATGCAGTAAAAGAATGGGCTAATTCAGATACAGGTAAAGCGTTCTGTTTAGCACCAGAAAACTCAGGCGGTGGAGCTAATGGCACTCAACAAAATTCAAGTGCTAGCGGCAAAATGACCGACTTTCAAAAACGCTTGCAAGCAGCAGGCTTAAAAACTTAAAGGTAAAAAATCATGGCTTTAGACAATATGGTAATTTATAACGAGCAAATCCGATTACGTACAATCGAATTACTCGGTCAAGACTTAGAGAAGTTCAATGCGGCTTCAGGTGGTACAATCGTTCTAGACATGGGCCGCTGGATGGGCAACTATTCACGCGAATCATTCTTTGACACTTTAGCTGGCGCACAACGCCGAGTTAACCGAAACGGTGCTAATGGTTCAGCAAGTGCCACTGATTTATCAGAATCGGAATTGGTTGGCGTAAAAGTAGCTGGCGGCTTTGGTCCTGTCCAGTTTGAGCCTGCGCAATTAACCTGGTTATCAGACGATCCAGAAACAGCTATCGATGTTATTTCTCAAGGTTTCGCTGATGCGTTACTAGCTGATCAACTTAACACTGTTGTGGGTTGTGCTGTAGCGGCTATTGAAAATGTACCGGCATTAGTTAACGACGTATCAGCTTTAACTTCTGGCGCTGGTGCTTTGACTCAAATCGTGTTAAATGGCTCTCATGCTAAATTTGGTGATCGTTCAATGGCTTTGCGTGCTGATGTTATGACTGGCGCGGCTTATCATAAGCTTGTTGAAAAAGGCTTAGAGAATGGCGAACGCTTGTTTGTAAGCTCTAATGTGTTAGTTCAGTCTATTCTAGGTAAGATTTTTGTTGTATCGGATATCCCTGCTTTAACTGATGGTAATGACACTAAAGTTGTTTCATTAGTTGCATCTGGCGCTATCTGTGACAATGCATCGGACATCGTTACTAACATGGAAACGAACAACGGCGGAACTCGTATCGCTACTACATGGCAAGCTGACTACAGCTTTGGTGTTAAGCTTAAAGGTTATGCTTGGGATATTGCTAACGGTGGCAGTTCGCCAGATGACACAGCTTTATTCACTGGTAGTAACTGGGACATTGTTATGTCTGATAACAAGCATACGGCTGGTACACTAGCTATTGCTGACATCACACAGTAAAACCAACTAACTTAATCAAGGGGCTTATCGCCCCTTTTTTATAGGGGTATATTATGAAAAAGCAAAATATTGCATACGTCAAACATCCTGTTAGCAAAGAAGAAGTTAACAAGATTCGCGCTGATGGGTTTAATGTTGTCGATTTAAAGTTTAAGCCTAGCTCTATCGGTAAGGATGACAAAGTATTTGACGGCAAGCCAAAACCTAAACGAAAGGCAGTTAAGAAGAAAGAAAGCTCAGAATAAGGGGCTTTTTTTATGTTGTCAATAGGTTATAATTATCAAGCCAGTATCAGACGGGTTACTGGCTCTGAGTAGCTACTCAACTCCCCGTCCCCAAACCCCGTCAAAACCTTACCCGTCAAGTAAGGGTTAAACATGCCAATGAACGATATTTTAATACAGATAATTCTAGCCAATGGCGGAACTGTGACCAATTCAGCAAACAGAAACGACCTTCTGCAAGACTGGTTGAACGCTTTGCAAAACTAAAGAGATTTTTATTATGATACCTAGAAATGACTTGCTAGAGCAGATACTCGAAGCGACACAAGGCGGATCTTTAACACCAGAGCAACAGGAAACACTAGATCACTTTGCTTTTAATCCAGCAACAAACAAGCTAGAGGCTGATAGAGCTATTGAGACTACCCTTAACTCTTTCTTTCTTGGCGATATACACAAAATATCTTCTGGTGGTGAAAATATATTTTTTACTAACCTAGACAGTGATGTTGATTACTTCCCGATGTGGGGCGGGATTAAAGACCAGTCTATAGTAGAAAACCAAGACGCTAGCGGGATAATTACGCCTAGCGCAAGGGTTTACTCTAACAACTTATTAAATGTAGAAGTATATGGCCCAGCCGCCTCTTCGGGTTCAGTTCCTTACTCTAAAGCGTCCGCCGTTGTTGCAAATCAGTCGGTTCATGGGCAACAGGTAATTGTTGAAGAGTCTATTGAGCCTGGCGACTATTTGTTTTTCGAGGTTTATTCTGGGGCTGATGATACTGGCAGGATGGCCTATGAGCAAAAATTAACAGGGCAAACGCTTTCAGTTGGTGACACGCTGACGTGGTGGTTCAATCATCCTATAGAAGGGCGAGAAGGCACCCCTATATTTACTTGTATGAAGAGGGCTGACTCAGAAGATGGCACAAGGTCTGTTTTAAGTGTTAGGGAGTCTGCGGTTATACCAGGCACTCATTATGTAAACGTCTATTACAGGTTGTTTGAAGATAAGGACTTAGAATATATATCCCCGTTTCTTTATCAGACAGGCATGGACTTTTCTATTGATGATACTGGTACAACTGTAATATTAAGTGATGCCGTAACAGGTGTGGCATTAATCAATTACCCAGTGAACACTATCAAGGCTATTGCCGAGGACGTAGGTATTAGAGTTGTTTTGGATGATGGCGATAAAATTTACATCAACCAATTAAATGTTGCACAAACCTACATTGACGGCGCTTTAGTTACTCAAACACTGGCTACTGCAGTGAATGAGCTTAACGCCTTATTTCAGAACACAGGAACGTCAACGGGTAATATTCCTATTATTACTAGCTCGCTTGCGATATCACTGGTTGAGGGTCAAACGCTTAACTATGAGTTGACAGATGATTACGGCACAGAATACGAGTGGGACACCTCCGCAGTATCGGGCGTGGTTGTTACAAGCGACAATAGGCGCAAGATAATTGGCGGCTCTAACTTATCAGCAGGCACTTACAACATCCCTGTTAAGGCCATTAACTACAACGGTGAAGACTCAGAGACAATAGTATTAACTGTTAGCACTCCGCCATTTGCGAACACTAAAAGCATACAGTTCAATAACTCTGACTATCTAGGTGCGAATGCCTCATTATTAGATAGTACACTTGGTAGGTCTGGAAACGGTAGTGGCTCAAGCGATGCGTGGACTATTGGTTTTTGGTTAAAGCCTACAAGCTCAAGC
>JAAELM010000177.1 GCA_024226635.1 Oceanicoccus sp.
CCATAACGATGCAAAAGCCGTTTAGTTAGCCCTTTTTGTCCAGTAGTTGATAGTAAACGGCGTTGCACATCACGAAACGCTGATTCAATATCATTGTTAGTACGGGGTAGTACCAGATTATTATAGGTGTGAAACAAGCCAGAAGCGTAATTTGCTGTTTTCTTGAGCAGATGTTGTTTAATTTTGGTTAGCCACTCATCTTTTGTAGTGACGAGTTCATCCAAAAAGGTAGACAGTTCCAGCTCTACGGTTGCTCCATCACGAGACGGGTTCATATCAGGGTCTAGAATAGTTGCTATTTGACGCAACCAAAGCTCAACTTGGCTGAGCAATTGAAAATCAGTTGAAAAGTGAATTAATGCTGAGGATAATGCTTGGCGAATGGTCATTAAAGTCGCATCTGAGTAATGAACCAGCATCCTATCCAACACAATAATTAACTCTTGCAACCCACGATACATTTCCAAACCCGCTAAACGAAAGGGGGGTCTTCCCTTCAAAGTTAGCAAAAAACGCACCCGCCGCCGAATATCTTGTACAATTTCCTGCCTCAGTATCGCGGTCTCGTCTGCCTCATCTTTTGCATCAGCTATGTCTGATGTGTTATCACTTTCATCCGTTAGCAATGTTACCGTTATACTTTTCTTTGTTCTTTTTACTTCAGCAGCGCTGTTTGCGCCGCTGGTATCTGCATCAGATTTAATTACTGTCTCCGCAGTCAAATCGACTAGCGGTTTACTTTCATCCTGAATTGGGCTGGCTACTATTCCAGTTACAGTTAGGACACCAGATGCCTCCACCTCTTCTTCTCGGAC
>JAAELM010000178.1 GCA_024226635.1 Oceanicoccus sp.
AAAGGACAGTGTAAGAGAAATAGCAGCAACGCCCAGTAAGCAAAACAGGGCCATTAGTAGAGTTCTGGATAAATAGCGAGATAACATAGGGATCAAAGGCTGAACAGCCATTGCCCCAAGAATGACCAGCGCCATCAATCCTCCCAAGTGCTGATGAGCAATACCTCGCTGTATCAACTCTAGGGGCATTAAGCCGTAAACAGCACCTAGCGTTAACCCTGATACAATACATCCCATTATTGCAGCGTGATTGAGCTTGGTGATTTGCTTAAACGATAGTGGTGTGATTTCCGCGCTACTGGGCTGATCGCTTTTTATAAGCAGTAATACACCAACAGCAAAAAGTAGCGCAGTAAAAATGGCGACAAAAGGCATCACACCGTGAACGCCAACAAAGCCAAGGCAAAGCTGTCCTAACGAGCTGCCACCATAGAACGCTCCCATATAAAGGCCCACGCGCTTGGCGCGGTCGGCTTCATTACCATGTAATAACCAAGACTCAACAACAACGAATACACCTGCAACGGCAACGCCAGCAACGAACCGGGCAAGCAACCAAACGCTGGCGTCAGGGATTGCAGGCATTATGGCAATAGTAGTGATGAGCGTACCTAAACACCAAACAAATCCGTTTCGGTGTCCCAAGCGGGTAACCAAAGGCTCAATGGCCAACGCACCGAGAAGAAGGCCTGCATAAAAGCTACTTGCTAACCAACTGGCCAGCGACGTATCAAGGCCATAGTGCGTTAGCATAAGTGGAATGAGGCTCATTAAATAGCCTGACGCTATCGCATACATTGCCAGGGCAATCACCGGCGCTGAAATGCGTACTTTAGGCTCTGTAGACAATGTGTTTTCCAACGTTAAAGCCCCTGCAATCCGCAACTGCGTTCTAATGGCTATTAATTATTTGCGGGAATATGAGGGAATTTAACGGCGAGGTAAAACAAAAAGAAATGGTCGTAAAGAGCGATTTTATTACATGTTGAAGTGTGGAGGTGGTCTGAAAAGACGCTGGTTATAAGCGCGCACCGCAGGGCCAAGTTATCGCCCCTGCTTGCTTACAATTTTGCTATTTACATTTGAAAGCGTACGCCTGCAAATACGGTTCTTTCGAGGGCAGGTTCGATACCATCATTTCTCACGCGAGAATAATAGTTCTCGTCTAAAAGGTTATTAATGCCTCCATATACTGCCCATTGCGAATCGATACGATATTCAGCGGTCAGGTCAACAACTTCATAGGAAGGAATTAGCGCGGCTATTTCATCGATGCCTGTTCCTCTAGACGCATTCGAGTCTTGCCAAAATTGCTCGTCTACCATTGTCGCAGTAAGCGCGACATCAAGCTTTTCCGTGTTGTATATAAACCCGGCGCGTAAAAGATACTCCGGTGCAAAAGCGGTGGTATTTCCAACCAGGCTCTCGTTAAGGGAAGAGACGATTTCGGCATCAAGCAACGAGCCATTGGCAAAAATTCTAAAACTTTCGTCAGCACGACCCGCAAAAAGGTCGTAGTCGACGCTAAACTCTACGCCTTGATGGCGAGAGTCGCCAGAGTTCACTCGCTCTATGTCAGCGATATTTACCTGAATAGTTTCAATTTTGTCGTCAAAGTCGATTCTAAACGCGCTCACGTCAAGTACAAGACCATCAACAGGCATGGCGCGGTAACCAAATTCATAGTTCATTGCACTAGAAACATCGGGGCCATTTGAGCTGGCGAGTTCTGAATTGGGGTTGGCCAAATCATCAAATCGTTGAGGGCGATAAGATTCAGAAACGTTTGCATAAAGCTCACTGATTTCGTTGAGCTGATACATCATGCCAAGACCGAGTAGCAGTTCATTTTCAGTCTCGTCTACGTCGATAGGATCTCGGTTTAGACTTGGATTTTTAGTCAACTCTTCTAAGTCGTAATTAACGCGCTCATAACGTAGGGTAGGTACCACACTCAATTTATCGAATTTGAATAAATTTTCGATAAATACGGCGTTATACGTCATTTTACGGTCTTGATCGAATAGCAAGTCAGCGGCGTTCTGTTGGTTAGAGCGAATATCGCTACTGACGTGACGAGTTCTTGGGCTATCTCCCCAGTAAGAGGTTGTCCCCACAGTCAGCACATTGTTGTCGCCCCAGGCTTGCGCATAACGGGCGTCGAAGCCCCAATTATCGAATTCTTGTTGATCAATATTTGTGGTAGCAGGCTCATTCTCAGGCTCAGAAAATTGCCCAGAACGGCGACTAAAGCGGTCCATGTATGAATACCAGACATTCGCGTCAAGCGTCGCACTATCGCTAATCTTCTGCGCAAAAGTAAAATTAGCCAGTACTTGTTCTATCTCAACACGATTGAATGGGGTTAATGTTTGATTGCGGTCTTGTTCAAATTCCGTCGTACTCAAACGACCTGCTTCACCAGAGTCTGAGTTGTATACATCAAGTTCGAAACCAAGGCGAATGTCGTCAAACCCTTCATAAGCCACACTAACGTGGCCTGATGTTACATCGAAATCTTCATTATCTCGAGGGCCGTCGGCCGAACGGTGGTCTACCGATGCAAAGAAACCGAAGTCTCCAGTTGAAGTGGCAAACTCATTATAAGTGCTATATAGCCCATTGCTCCCGAGTGCTTGATCGGTTCGAAAGCCCGTATCGCGGCCTACTTCTGCGCGCTTGGTAATAAAGTTTACCGTCGGCCCTATTTGTGGACCGTAAATTAAACCCGACCCGCCGCGAACGAATTCTATGCGCTCAATACGCTGTGCTGGCGGCATGTAGTAGATGGTAGGGTATCCGAAAAGGTCTGCGGCTAGGGGAATATTGTTTTGAAAAAAGCCCACGAACTCAGACTCATGAGGGTTTCCTAAGCCGCGGTAGTTCACATTGTAAAAACTGGGGATGGCTTGATCTGAAACGAAGAGCCCCGGCAGCGTAGAAAACATCTGTCTTAAGTTTGGCTCAATGAAGTTAGGCATTTCATCAAGCTCTACCACTGAGGTCTTTTTGCCCTCAAAGATTTTGCCAGAATCAACGGCAGCCATGGTGCGTGGAAATGTTGAATCGCTATTTCCACTAATGGTGATACGCTCAATATCGTCTGGCGCTATAGCCGCCATTGCGGACGCGCTCGACAGTCCCGCTAGTGCAAATGCTATCGCTTTACCCAATTTAGATACTCTACTTACATTTCTCATAAATTTACCCTTTAATACTCTAAATACAAATGATAATGGTTCGTATATGATATATATAATTGTTTTTTTATCAACAAAAAATTCGAAGAATAAAATCTATTTAACAAAAATGCTTATGAACTAGATGATTGCCCACTCAGAGGGCGCTAGCAAGTCTCCTAGCGAAACGTGAGAATCCAGGAGTGGCTGTTCCCTTTCAAATTCCCAGGACGAAGCTACGCATAGTGAAGGTTTCTTTGATATCTGCCGGAGCGGTGGGATCCAGGTTTTCCTCCAGCAATCCCTGATAACCAAAGTTTTCCTGAGCAGAGCGATAACCGCAGCGGGATTTGGTTTGCTGATCGCCGGTAAAAAATACACGGCTGACCGCATAAACTTCCGCTAATAATGTCGGCTCTATACCAATGTCGCTGATTTGCATAAACCCAGACTGGCTTAAGCTCTTGTGGATTGCCTGCGCCGGGGCAGGATGTGGATAAAAGGGGATGACAGGTAAGGTCATTTTTGCTCTCTTTAAAAAATGGGTGACAATGCCGCGTCCGCTCAATCGAGGCGCAGACGCATGAGTTAAGTTAAAGAGATTTTGTGTTACCAGCCCACCAGGCCAGGCACCAGTGGAAGAAGCCGTAACTGCATGGCAGTAAATTAAGCTTACTAAAGTGAGGAATGCTCGCCGGCTGTTTGACACAACCGTGAGCCAGTACCGTGAGCAACGACATTAAATCGATCAGCAATCCTAAAACACCGCATGTAAAGCGGTGTGATGTCATACTCATTGATTGAAAAAACGAAGTGGTTGCCACGCGCCTGCTCTGTATATGGTATAAATAAAATACTACACGGCAGCCGGTTAAATGCAATGGGAAAATTATCGGTAAAACCCAATTGAAGCATGCTCCGAAATCGCCTTAAAACTCAATCAGCCTGCGCGTTTTCCTGCTTTAATGGCAACAACAAAGTAAACTCGGTAAACACACCGGGTTCGCTCTCGCAGTGAATCGAACCATCCAGTCGCTGCATAATGTTATACACCACCGATAAGCCAAGCCCGGTTCCCTCGCCGATGGGTTTGGTGGTAAAGAAGGGCTCAAATATTTTCTGCTGGATGTCGGCCGCCATGCCGGGGCCGTTATCCCTAATTCGAATGTGCAGCATATTATCTATCTCTGCAGCGCTTATTTGAATAACCGGCTCAGCCGTATCCGCCTTTTCCATTGCCTGCACAGCGTTTTTAATCAGATTCACCAGTACTTGCTCAATGAGACCGGAGTGCGAATGTAACACGCCATTAAACTCAACATCCCGCTGGATACTGACCTTGTTATCCAGGTCATATCGCATCATCTTCAGAGTGTCATCCAGCAGCACAGAGAAATCACAAACCTCTTTTTCTCCGGTCTGATTATGAGAAAAAGAGCGTAAGTCGCTAATGATATTTTTAACCCGTTGCAGACCATTAAAAGAATCAGCGACGATTGCTCTGATATCTTCCAAAATAAACGGTATACCCGCCTGCTCCTCAAATTCACTGAGACTTTGTTTGAGATGAGCCGCTTTTTGATCCTGCTGAATGTCTATGGCAGTTAACAGCTCACTCTGCATGGACTGCAACTGAATAATGTTATCCAGATAGCTATCCATTGAGGAGAAGTTGCTGATCACAAATGACAGTGGATTATTAATTTCGTGAGCGATACCCGCTGCCATACGCCCGATACTGGCGAGCTTTTCGTTGTGTGCCAATGCCTGTTTAGTGGATTTAAGCTCCAGCAGCGTATCCCGCAGACGGGTATATTGTTTCTTGAGGCTCGACTCAGCCTGTTTGCGCTCTAACAACACCGTAAGCTGCTCAGCGGCCTTATTGATAATCGTAATCTGCTTCATGGAAACCCGCTCCATCTCCTGTTCGGGGATCAGGTAAAGCAATAAACACACTACGCGTTTATACACCACGATGGGGAATGCCAGATAACTACCAATATGAGTGGTTATAAGTTGGGTAACCGGCTCCAGTCCGCCACTTTCATCGAGCAGGTGAATTTGTGGATGCTGTTCTTCTATTGCCTGAGCAAGGCTGGCCGGCAGCCCGCCCTCTGATAACAATGCCTGCATAGTTTTTGCCAGATCGTTGCTGGCAGTATCGGAACCACGCACCCGAAAACGCGATGTGTTTTCCAGGTAAATTTCGAAACTGCAGTGGGCATGGCATAATCTCGCCAGCGCATTTGAGAAGGTTGAAAGCAGCGCCGTGAGCTTTTCGTCGCCTCGTGAAAAGCGTGTGATACACACCAGCAATTCTGTTTCTGCATCGTGCTGACGGTAGGTGTTTTCAATATACTCAAAAGTGGCCAGCTCCCGTTTGAGCACACTGGCATTAAACTTGGCTTTCGCTTCAGACGCCGTTAAACAGGCATTGATTTGGTACTCTTCCAGCCAGACTACTTCGTCCAGTTGCTGAGTGGGGTTATGCATAAGAATGATACGGGTATCCTGGTTAACCAGCCCCTGACGAATATACTGGGCTACCGACTGACAGAGGGAAATATCATCATCGGAGCCTACACAGAGTATAACCAGTGAGGGCTTACAACTGCGCAGTGTCTTTTTAGCGTTTCTCAGGCTGGTTAATTTTTCGCAGTGCATTGTGTTATCCGGCAAAAATGCCGCTAAGTCTGGACTCTGACCAACCAAAAACACTGGATTTTCCATACATTTACCCAACACTACCGTTTCTGAAAACTCTGCTATATTTGAAAGATAGTCGTTGCCTGCAGTTACGCAAACAATTACGCAGTTTAGAAAAAAGGAAAGTAAAAATGAAGTTAGTGAGATTGGTGTACTACAGCCATGCCTCGCGGGAAATGTCACTTAGCGATCTGAAATCCATTCTCGACACCGCCCGCCGTAACAATCAGGCCGAGGGCATTTGCGGTATGCTTTCTTACGAACAACAATATTTTTTGCAGGCGCTGGAAGGCGAACGCAGCGCCGTTAACGAGCTTTACCTGGATATTGCTGATGACCCCCGCCATGACGAAATCACTATTATCAGCTATGAGGAAATCACCGCCCCTATTTTCAAACAGTGGAAAATGGGCTACGCCGGCGGCAGTGCCGAGTTTACTAAATTGCTCAAAGAGATGGGCCAGACTGAGTTCCTGCCGGAAACCATGAGCCCTCGACAGGCATTCCAATTCCTGCAACACCTTGCTGGTAATCAGGACAACCTTTAAGGCATAGTGGTTAAGCAATCTAACCTAAGTTAGCCAGGAGCGACTATGTCCGACGCACAGAGTTACACATCGGTAGACCAGTACATTACCGCCCTACCCGTGGAAAAGCAGCGGGTAATATCACAGTTACGCCAGACAATACTGGATAACCTGCCAGCCAGATTTAGCGAATGCATCAACTAAAACATGATTGGCTATGTGGTGCCCCATCAACTGTTCCCTGCCGGTTATCATTGCAACCCAGAATTGCCATTACCCTTTATGAACCTGGCGGCACAGAAAAGCCATTATGGCTTTTATCATATGGGCATTTATGCAATGCCTGAGCTCGAAAGCTGGTTTCGGGTCCGTTACGCCGAAGCGGTACCTACTAAGCTGGATATGGGTAAAAGTTGTATCCGTTTTAAAAACCCCAAACACATTCCCTACAACTTAATTGGCGAGTTGGTCAGCAAAGTGAGCGTTGATGATTGGATATCGGTTTATCAAAGCCTCAAAAAATAGAACTTGTTCCACTTTTACTGTTCTACTCTATTAACGACTTAAATTGCGCTTCTGATAACACTTCTTCTTCCAGTAAAGCTTGTGCAACCTTGCTTATTTGCTCCCAGTATTGGTCAACTAATTGATCAGTTTTCAGGGTTGCTTCATCCAGCCACTCTTTGATTAATTTTTCAGTCTGAGATTGAAAGTAAACGTCTCCGCTCCATTCATGTAACACTGTGGTGTCTAAGTTGTAACTATCGGGATGCATTCCGTATTTGGCAACAGGATTCCAGGCAGACCACATGGCCTGCCTCAAATCACTGCTGGCACCGGTATCTAATCCTTCATCTCCGAACTGTTTTACCTGGGCCGCTCGACCAGCTAACGCTACACATGTCTGCGAGAACCAAAAAGCTTTCGTGTAATCAATTTCTTGTTCCCTGTTGTAGGCCACCATTCCTAAAGCTTGTTCTCTGGGCACAATACTTATTTGTTCAATTATTCTCTCTGGCATCAGAACTTTTGAGATAACCGCATGACCAGCCTCATGAAAGGCGGTTTCTGCCAGCATTTTTGCGCACTTATCAAGTGTCCGTTTAGCGCCATATTTAAGAATATTAATTTCTTCCAGTAACGTACTTTGACCAATTTTGCCAGTATTCTTACTTAGAGCCTGAAGCACTGTCTCCCGATGAACCTTCTCTAAATCTGCACCGCTCATACCAGCCGTTAGTGATACGATTAAATCAACATCTATAGCCTCTTCGTAAACGTCGTACTGCAAGAACTTTTCGATAAACCAGCGCCGGGCATTTTTATCCAGGAAAGGAACATGGACATGAAGATCAAGCCTTCCTGAACGTAATAATGCTTCATCAAGTTTATCCAGCCGATTGGTAGCCGCGACAATAAAAACCGCGCCTTTATTTGGCTATTTGCATTCTAAGGTTGGAAATCAGCTTTTCTGCCAAGGCAATGAAAAGGCTCAGTTGGTTGGAAGCTAAAGTATGAGGGGCTGCATTGTACGTTTTTCGGACCTTGAGACTATAAATTTCCCACCCTATTGATCAGTAGATTTA
>JAAELM010000179.1 GCA_024226635.1 Oceanicoccus sp.
ACACTCTGCATAAGAACAAATATAATAAGATGCTTTGCGTCACCATTCAATACAAATTACCAGGAATTATTAAATGAAATCTAAATCAAGACGCTGAGCGTAAAGAAATCATTCCCACGTAAAGCCTGGAAATGATTAAGATGGTACTACCTATGCATTAACGCGGGTGCTAACTAACAATGATGAAATCACGCTATCGATTGACATTCGCTATGCGCAAGGGCACCACCAAACCCTTTGGGACGGTGTTACAGAAGGATTACTACCCGGTCAAAGTACCTTTGCGGCTCTACTTCCGGTCATGGTGTCTCTGTTCAATCACGAAACTGGAGCCTTGTTAAGTGTTGTTCCGAAGTTCGAGGAGCCACCTGACATTCGCAACCCACAAAGCGAGTCATTTCAAACTATCAAAACAGCATACCAACAGGTGAAAGGTACAGCTTCCCCCTTTTACGCCATTGGCGGAATTACCGATGCTAGAGGCTATCCAACTCTTGTTGCCGCAGGTGCTTTGTTTTCAACGGATTTTGGAGAGCCTATCAACTTCCATGGTATTTATGAGGGGGCTCCGATAAATGATTTGCGCCTAAGCGCCCAGGTGCTCTACAAAGTATTATTACGCACGGTTAAAGATTAAGCAAGGGTAGAGTAGAGAGCAGGCGCAGTGGCTGCAGGTTGTAGTTTGTGTTCGCTGTTTCTCGCCCTTTCGTTTACGAGTGTCACAGTATCA
>JAAELM010000180.1 GCA_024226635.1 Oceanicoccus sp.
ATTCGTCGAGCTCGGCTTTGGATTGATCCATTTTAGCCAGAACCTTTTGCGATAGGGCCTTACCCTTGGCTTTTAATGTTGCTGTGATAATGGAAAGCTTGCTGCCATCCATATCGGACATCGGCTTTGGCTGTAAAGCCGTTTCTGTTTCACCTTCGGCATGTGCTTCCTCTTGAGCAATGGTTACTACAATCTGTTCCAGAGTCTGCTCAAAGACCTTTGATTTATCGGTCTCGCTAATGGTTTTACGGGCAGGGGAGTCGTTAAGCCTGTTATTGATAATGCCCAGCTTTTTGGGGCTTTCTGTTTCACTGGGGCTAAATGTCCCCGCCACTGATTGCTCGCTTAGCAGCTTGGAAAAGTCTCTGGTGGTGATGACTTCGGCTTTTTCAATCTTAGGCTCTGCAATCTCAGCTTCTTTGCGGTTAACAGCTTGTGGATCATTTCTTTCGTCTTCAGCTTGGTTTAAAGCTGAATCTAATGCACTCTCATCGACAAAGAGGGCGTCAGCGTATTCGTCTTTGGTTTCTATGGTAATTTCATAGTCTGAGTAATCTTTGATGGGCACTGAGGCAGCCGCTTCTAACAAGCCTTGTTTATCTTCGCTATTCTCTTCATAGCCCTTTGACGTTACGGCTTTGGGCTTTGGTTTTTGCTTGTCGCTCATGATTATAAATAGTCAGCACTTGATCCAATTAGGCTCCTTTAAATATAGCAATGAATCCCTGTTTATGTTGTTTTTAAGTATGATGTTTTGAGGGTTATGCGCTTTTGTGAGAGCTGGTTCGATGGGGTTTGTGTTGTGCGTCACAAAGGATTGATTTTGCTACATATATGGCAGGAAGCTGGTTTGCGCTAAGCCTTAAGAGGACTTGCCTTTTTTTCGATTTTTCTTTCTGGCCGCTTTTTTGGCCTCTTTTTCCGCGATAAGTTGTTTGACAATAACCGTTTCACGCTCGGTTTCTTCCGGGTTTTCCAGTGTAATGCGGCCCAGGGTTCCCGATCTTAATTCATTCAGCAGAATGGTTGATATTTTTTCAAGATCGACTTTTCCCCCAGCTCGTAAGCAGCCACGTTTTTTCCCGATTAATTCTAAAAAATCCAGTTCAGTCGTAGGGAGTTCGTCCAACTGATAGCGAGCCATTAGTAATGCAGGGTAGTGCTTAAGCAAAAAATCAGCTGCAAAAAAAGCCACATCATCATAGCTCATGGCAGTATCTTTAATAGCCCCTGTTGTAGCCAGCCGATAGCTGCCTTTTTCACTTTCTACCTTGGGCCAAAGCATTCCCGGGGTATCAAATAGCATAATGCCATTTCTAAGATTAATGCGCTGCTGACCTTTGGTAACAGCGGGCTCATTACCGGTTTTAGCTATAGTTTTGCCAGCCAGGGTGTTTATCAGAGTTGATTTCCCAACATTGGGAATCCCCATTATCATCACATGAATATCGTTGTGCCCTTGGTCTTTTCCTGGCAGCATTTTACGGCAGAGGTCGATAAGGCCCTGGGTTTTTTCAGGTTGCTCAGTGGTCAGTGCAAGGGCTTTAACACCTTTTTTCTTATCCAGATAGTCAATCCATTGTTGGGTCATCACGGGGTCGGCCAGGTCACTCTTGGTGAGGACTTTGATGCAGGGCTTGTCACCACGCAGTTTTGCGATCATGGGGTTTTCGCTGCTAAAGGGAATTCTGGCGTCTAGCACCTCAATAATAAGGTGGATTTGCGGCAGGATTTCTTCAACCTGCTTGCGTGCCTTGTTCATATGGCCGGGAAACCATTGAATACTCATTGTGACTTTCTCATTGTTATTGTGTGGGTATTATCAAGCAGAAGCTCTGCGTATATTATCAAGATTAAATTCATCGCAAAACTGTTCCAATTCTGATGATGGCAATGGACGGCTGAAGTAATACCCCTGGCCATAATCGCAACCACAGGATTCCAGGAATTGCAGTTGCTCTTCGGTTTCTACACCTTCGGCTACCACTTCATAGTTTAACTTATGAGCCATGGCGATAACCGCGGCAGTTATTTCCATATCTTCTTTATCAGCCGGGATATCCATAACAAAAGAACGATCAACTTTGACAATATTAACGGGCAGTCGTTTTAAGTAGCCCAGTGAGGAGTAACCGGTACCAAAGTCGTCAATGGAGATTAATATGCCCAGGGCTTTCAATGCTTCCAATTTTTTCAGTGCATCTTCAAGGTTTTCCATTAATACGGTTTCAGTAAGTTCAACTTCAAACTGGCCGGGCTTTAGCTGGTAGCGTTTAAGGTTGGACTGGATGAAGTGGATAAGTTCATCGTCCTGGAATTGGAGCACCGACAGGTTGACCGTCATGACGACATCTTCATCGATTAAGCCGCTATCACACATTGAACGAAGTTGTTGGCAGGCCTCAGAGATAACCCAGCGCCCCAACGGAATAATAAGCCCCGTCTCTTCTGCGGCAGGAATGAATTCCAGGGGGCTTACAAAGCCGCGCTCCTGGTTCTGCCAGCGTATTAAGGCTTCAAAACCCGTTAGGCGGCCGTCTGTTATATTAATTTGCGGCTGGTATACCAGGTGGAACTCTCTGGCATCCAGAGCCAGGCGTAAATCCTGAATTAACTGTAGGTGGTTGATCAGCTGGGTATTCATTTCTGAAGTAAAGAACTGGTAATTGTTACGACCCTGGTCTTTTGCCCGGTAGAGTGCAAGGTCGGCGTTTTTGATCAAGTCTTCTGCAGTATCGCTATTTTCAGGTGCCATGGCTATGCCGGCGCTGGCGGTAATTCTGATCTCGGTTTCGTTAAGTGTAATAGAGGACTTTAAGGTCTCAATAATTTTCTTGGCAACCTGGGATGCCGCCAGCGAACTGCTGATACCCGGTAAAATAATAGCGAACTCATCGCCACCCAATCTGGCAACGGTGTCGCTGGCGCGTACACACTGCTGTAGTCGTTCGGCGATTATGGTGAGTAGGGCATCACCAGAGTCATGGCCTAAAGAGTCATTAACATTTTTAAAATTATCGAGGTCAAGCAATATAAGCCCAAGGCAATGACCTTCACGTTTTAGGTTGCTAATCACATGTTCCAGGCGATTTCTAAATAAACGTCGATTGGCCAGGCCTGTCAGGGTGTCGTAGAAAGCCATTTGCTCAAGTTGAACCTGGGCATTTTTGATCTCAGTAATATCGTTGATAGTGCCCAGATACCCCAGTACTTCTGCATCGTTACTGGTGAGTAGGCCTACGTGGCCACTAATCCACTTAATGGTGCCATTTTGCAAGCGGCAGTTGATATTGATGGCCTGATTGTTGGAGAGCATTGAGCGCCAGCTATTCTCTATCAGTGCCTTATCATCTTTGTGAATCACAGATAGCCAGCTATTTTCGATAATCGCGTTATTGGAAAGTCCGGTTATATGTGACAGCTCATCATTGGCGTAGACAGTATTGCCTTCGGTATCCAGTTGGAAGATACCCACTTTGGATGAGGCGCTAATTAAGCGAAATTTTTCTTCACTCTCCCGCAGTTCGACATCTTCCTGTTCTATAACATCTAGCATAAGGTTAAACGAATCTACTACGCGGCCCACTTCATCATTGTGTTGTTTGTTTGCTCGGCGTGAATAGTCTTCTTCTTCCGCTATGGATTGTGCAGTTAATCCCAAGGCATGGAGTGGGCCTGATATCCAGCGTGAAAAAATTTTCGATAGCCAAAATGCAATAAACACAGCAAACATGGACGCGATAATCATCACGTAAACATAGTTGGTTTGCCGGTCTTGTAGTTCTTCGGTGTTGGATCGTAGATAGATATAGCCGATGATGCTGCTGTCCAACAAGATAGGCTGGACCAGCTCAACATATTGATGGTTTGCTGAGTCTATCAGGAGCGCGTTGGTGGGCGCATAGTTGGGGCAGTTAACGGCATCGTTGGGGTAGGTTGCCAGGCGTGTGGTAGCGCCGGGTTCCAGCGCGTTGTCATCCACTTTGTAAATGCAGGCAGCAACAACAGCTTTTTGAAGCGAGAGGCTCTTAAGGTTGTTGTTAGCGAGTTCCAGGTCATCAAAGACGATAGCAGCTGAACTTCGGTTGCCGATTACCGAGGCCAGTACTACTAATTCATTTTTTAGAATCTCTTCAAAGTTGTAGCGATCGTAAAAAATGATAGCAATCATAGCTACAATCAAACTGACCAGGCTAATAATGACACAAAACAGTGTCAGCTTTTTTGCTATAGGTAAATCCCTGAATGACTGCGAAGAAATAGGCATGGTTATCGGTTCTGCTTATGTAACTATTTTGGCAATTTCAAGCAAATTGCCACTGATCTCAAAGCCAAGCTGTTTTGCCTTGGTCAGATTGATCTGGAATTGAACATTGTTATTGGCAACCACAAGGCTGATAAGGCCGCCATCGGTGAGGAATGATTGGTTTTCTCCTACAGTCAATATGGATTGATCACTTTGTTCGATCAGCTGGATCTCATCGGCGTGAGCATTAGGGATAAAGAGTATATGACAATTTGACCTGTCGTCGTCGGTCTTAAGATAGTTGATTGTTATTTCGCGACCTTTGGCCTTTCTTGAGGATAGCTTATTAAGGTGGCCATCAAAGGGATTGGCGCGATAGACGCAGATATTAGTGGTGGTAGATG
>JAAELM010000181.1 GCA_024226635.1 Oceanicoccus sp.
ACGACGAAGCTCTGGATGCCTTAGAGAAAGACCAGTGGTTCAAGCTGCGCTTCTCTGACGATGCTTTAAATGCCCAGCTTGAATCAGCTGAAGCCCAGTTAGCCGACCAGCGTGTTGCGTTGGAGGAGCGTTTTGAAGATAAGAAACGCAAGCTAACCAGCGGTGATGATTTGGCGCCGGGTGTACTGAAGATTGTTAAGGTTTACTTAGCTATCAAACGTCGTATCCAGCCTGGTGACAAAATGGCGGGACGTCACGGTAACAAAGGTGTTATCTCGGTCATTATGCCGGTAGAAGATATGCCTTATAACGACAAAGGTGAGCCGGTTGATATCGTGCTTAACCCGTTAGGTGTACCGTCGCGAATGAACGTTGGTCAGATTCTTGAAACTCACCTTGGCTTAGCGGCTAAAGGTCTGGGTGAAAAGATTGATGTGATGCTCGATGAGCAGCGCAAAATTGCTGAGCTACGTAAATTCCTCGACGAAATTTACAATGGCGACGGCGGCCGTAAAGAAGACCTTAAGTCATTTACCGATGAAGAAATCATCGAAATGGCCGGCAATCTTCGCGGCGGTGTGCCAATGGCGACACAGGTATTCGACGGTGCTACAGAAGCCGAAGTTAAAAACCTGCTAAGACTGGCTGACTTGCCAGATAGTGGCCAAATGCAATTATACGATGGTCGTACCGGTGAAGCGTTTGATCGTGAAACCACTGTTGGCTATATGTATATGCTAAAACTGAACCACTTGGTAGACGACAAAATGCACGCTCGTTCTACAGGTTCGTACAGTCTTGTTACGCAACAGCCGCTGGGTGGTAAAGCTCAGTTCGGTGGTCAGCGTTTCGGTGAGATGGAAGTATGGGCACTAGAAGCCTACGGTGCTGCTTACACCTTGCAGGAAATGCTAACGGTTAAGTCGGATGACGTAGCCGGTCGTACTAAGATGTACAAAAATATCGTTGATGGTGACCAGCGCATGGAGCCTGGTATGCCTGAATCCTTCAACGTATTGCTCAAGGAGATTCGTTCTCTGGGTATCAATATGGAATTGGACACGGAATAACAGCAACCATCAACAATCGATTATGTGGGGTTGAAACAACCCCTTCATAACGGAGGAACGGCGTGAAAGACTTATTAAATTTATTAAAGCAAGGTCAAAACGAAGAGTTTGATTCTATCCGGATTGGCTTAGCCTCTCCCGAGATGATCCGCTCCTGGTCTTACGGCGAAGTAAAAAAGCCAGAGACCATTAATTATCGTACCTTTAAACCTGAGCGTGATGGTTTGTTCTGTGCCAAGATCTTTGGCCCAGTAAAAGACTACGAATGCCTCTGTGGCAAGTACAAACGTCTCAAGCATCGCGGAGTTATCTGTGAGAAGTGTGGTGTTGAAGTGGCGTTGGCTAAAGTTCGTCGTGAGCGTATGGGCCACATTGAACTAGCCAGTCCTGTTGCGCATATCTGGTTCTTGAAATCACTGCCAAGCCGTATCGGTTTGTTATTAGATATGACGCTGCGTGATATTGAGCGCATCTTATACTTTGAATCGTATGTTGTAATCGATCCAGGCATGACTACCTTAGAAAAAGGCCAGATGCTAACGGACGAACAGTACTACGAAGCGATGGAAGAATTTGGTGACGAATTCACCGCAATGATGGGTGCTGAAGCCGTTCAGGGCTTAATGCAAGATATCGATATCGACCAGGAAGTTGACACACTACGTGAAGAAATTCCTGCGACAAATTCTGAAACTAAAATTAAAAAATTATCCAAGCGTTTAAAGCTGTTAGAAGCGCTGCAGTCTTCTGGCAACAAAGCTGAGTGGATGATTCTTAACGCACTACCAGTTCTGCCGCCGGACCTTCGTCCCTTGGTACCGCTGGACGGCGGTCGCTTTGCGACTTCTGATTTGAATGATTTGTATCGTCGCGTTATCAACCGTAACAACCGTCTTAAGCGTCTATTAGACCTTAACGCTCCTGATAGTATTGTACGTAACGAAAAGCGTATGTTGCAGGAATCTGTTGATGCGCTATTAGATAATGGTCGTCGCGGTCGTGCGATTACTGGTTCTAACAAACGCCCACTGAAATCTTTGGCCGATATGATCAAAGGTAAGCAGGGTCGTTTCCGTCAGAACCTTCTCGGTAAGCGTGTTGATTACTCTGGCCGTTCTGTAATTGTAGTTGGTCCTACCCTTAAGCTGCACCAATGTGGTCTGCCTAAGAAAATGGCACTCGAATTATTCAAGCCTTTCATTTTCGGTAAATTAGAAGCTCGTGGTTTAGCGACTACGATTAAAGCGGCTAAGAAAATGGTTGAGCGCGAGCCACCAGAAGTTTGGGATATTCTTGCAGAAGTTATCCGCGAGCATCCGGTTATGCTTAACCGTGCACCAACACTTCACCGTCTCGGTATTCAGGCCTTTGAGCCGGTACTGATTGAAGGTAAAGCGATTCAGCTACACCCACTAGTGTGTGCGGCCTATAACGCTGACTTTGATGGTGACCAAATGGCGGTACACGTACCGCTGACAATCGAAGCGCAGCTAGAAGCTCGTGCCTTGATGATGTCTACCAACAACATTCTTTCTCCTGCTAACGGTGAGCCAATTATCGTTCCTTCGCAGGATGTTGTATTGGGCTTGTATTGGTTAACACGTGCTCGTGTTAACGCTGAAGGCGAGGGCATGGTGTTCTCTGATCCTGAAGAAGTGCATCGCGCCTACAATACTCGCAAGGTTCACTTGCAGGCTCGTATCCAGTGTCGTATCAAAGAAGTATTGTTTGATGAAGAGACTGGCGAGCGCAACGAAGACATCAAAATTGTAGACACTACCGTTGGTCGTGTTCTGTTATGGCAAATCATTCCTGAAGGTCTTCCGTTTGAGTTGGTTAACAACCCAATGGTTAAAAAGGCGATCTCTAAGGTATTGAATGAGTGCTACCGTAAGGTTGGTTTGAAGTCGACGGTTATCGTTGCTGACCAACTGATGTACGCCGGTTTTGCTTACTCAACCCGTTCTGGTTCTTCGATCGGTATTAACGATTTTGCTATCCCTGAAGAAAAAGCCCAGATTATCGGTTCTGCCGAAGAAGAAGTAAGAGAAATTGAATCTCAGTACGCTTCTGGTCTGGTAACACAGGGTGAGAAATACAATAAGGTTATCGATATCTGGTCACGTGCCAATGATATGGTTTCCAAGTCAATGATGGACGGCATCTCGAAAGAGACGGTTGTGAATCGCGACGGTGAAGAAGAACAGCAAGACTCGTTTAACTCGGTTTACATTTACGCCGACTCCGGTGCTCGTGGTTCCCCAGCCCAGATTCGTCAGCTAGCGGGTATGCGTGGTTTGATGGCCAAGCCAGATGGCTCGATTATCGAAACACCAATCACTGCAAACTTCCGTGAAGGTCTAAGTATTCTTCAGTACTTTATTTCTACTCACGGTGCTCGTAAAGGTTTGGCGGATACCGCATTGAAAACAGCTAACTCGGGTTATCTAACCCGTCGTTTAGTTGATGTTGCCCAGGATCTGGTTGTTACAGAGCAAGACTGTGGTACCCATGAAGGTCTATTAATGGCACCGGTAATCGAGGGTGGCGATATTATCGAAACTCTGGGTGATCGTGTTCTCGGCCGTGTTGTAGCTGAAGATGTATTGAAACCAGGTACCGATGACGTGCTATTCCCGCGCGGCACATTGCTTGACGAAAAAGGTGTTATCGAATTAGAAAGCCACAGTATCGATGAAGTTAAAGTTCGCTCTCCGATTACCTGTGAAACTCGCCATGGTTTATGTTCGACCTGTTACGGTCGTGACTTGGCCCGTGGTCACCAGATCAACGTTGGTGAGGCGGTGGGTGTTATCGCCGCCCAGTCAATCGGTGAGCCGGGTACCCAGTTAACCATGCGTACCTTCCACATCGGTGGTGCGGCATCGCGAGCAACAGCGGTTGATAGCATTCAGGTTAAACAGGAAGGTACTATCCGTTTGCACAATGTTAAGTTGGCTGAAAAGTCCGACGGTACATTTGTTGCGGTCAGTCGTTCCGGTGAGTTAGCGGTAGCTGATCACAGTGGTCGTGAGCGTGAGCGCTACAAGCTTCCTTACGGTGCCTTGATTAAGGTTGCCGACGGTTCTGAAGTT
This sequence comes from Oceanicoccus sp., assembly GCA_024226635.1. Taxonomy (GTDB): domain Bacteria; phylum Pseudomonadota; class Gammaproteobacteria; order Pseudomonadales; family Dasaniaceae; genus Oceanicoccus. The sequence continues at coordinate 4,166 of JAAELM010000181.1, forward strand.
GCTGCTGGCGATATCGTTACTACCTGGGATCCACACACGCACCCCATCGTCACTGAAGTGGCCGGTAAGGTTAAATTCAGCGGTATGGAAGAAGGCATTACTGTTAACCACCAGACTGATGAGTTGACGGGCTTGAGCTCAATCTCTGTGATTGACCCGGCTGAGCGTCAGACGGCAGGTAAAGATATCCGTCCTGCGGTAACACTGGTTGATGCGAAGGGCAAAGAACTTTGCCTGGCCGGTACTTCGGTACCTGCGCATTACTTCCTACCTGCTAACGCGATGGTAGGCTTGACTGACGGTGAAGACATCGGTGTCGGTGATGTTATTGCCCGTATCCCGCAAGAGAGTTCAAAAACCCGTGATATTACCGGTGGTCTACCTCGTGTTGCCGATCTGTTTGAAGCGCGTAAGCCGAAAGAGCCTGCCATTCTTGCAGAAATCTCCGGTACCGTGTCCTTCGGTAAAGAAACCAAAGGTAAGCGTCGTCTGGTGATTACACCGACCGATGGTTCTACTTACAAAGGTTCTGATCACTACGAATCGTTAATCCACAAATGGCGTACATTAAGCGTGTTTGAGGGTGAGAACGTAGAGAAGGGCGAAGTTGTTTCTGAAGGCCCACCAAGCCCGCACGATATCCTGCGCCTGAAGGGTGTTGCGGAGCTGGCCAAATACATCAGTAATGAAATCCAGGACGTATACCGTCTACAGGGTGTTGGCATTAACGATAAGCACATCGAGGTAATTTGCCGTCAGATGCTGCGTAAAGTTGAAATCACTGCCTCCGGTGATTCAGCCCTGATCAAAGGTGAGCAGATACAATTCACCCGCGTTCTTGAAGAAAACGAGCGTTTGGAAGCTGAAGGTAAAGTACCAGCTACCTACGAGCGTCTGTTACTGGGTATCACCAAGGCCTCTCTGGCTACTGAGTCGTTTATCTCGGCTGCATCGTTCCAGGAGACCACCCGTGTACTCACCGAGGCTGCCGTAACTGGTAAGCGCGATTACCTGCGCGGCTTGAAAGAAAACGTGGTTGTGGGTCGCCTGATCCCTGCGGGTACTGGCCTGGCATACCATGCCGAGCGTAAGCGCCGTAAGGATGAAGAGCTGACAGCCAGTGAAGAAATGGTAGTGAGTGCTGCGGATATTGAAGCGGCATTGACTGAAGCACTAAAGGATGAGAGCTAAATAGGCTGTCAAACTGGCTTCCAGGCAGCTGGGTATTACCATTATCCAGCTATTGACTAGGGTGGGGCGCATCTATAGTATTCGCGCTCTGCTTTTTGACAGAGATGATTTGGCTGTGCCAAACCCTCTCTTGCCGCTGCGGGGGCTTTGATTAATTAGTCCTAGCCCCTAAGTGGTTGAAAGTAGTAGTTTTATTTATTTAATTTGGAGTTTGTTTAATGGCAACGATCAACCAGTTGGTTCGTAAGCCGAGAAAACGTAAGGTTCAAAAAAGCGACGTTCCTGCTTTGCAGGCTTGTCCGCAGCGCCGTGGTGTATGTACTCGTGTCTATACCACTACGCCTAAGAAACCAAACTCTGCATTGCGTAAAGTATGTCGTGTTCGTTTGACCAACGGTTATGAAGTAACTTCATATATCGGTGGTGAAGGGCACAACCTGCAAGAGCACAGTGTAGTTTTGATTCGCGGTGGTCGTGTTAAGGATCTGCCTGGTGTGCGTTATCACACCGTTCGTGGCAGTTTGGATACCTCTGGAGTGGCTGACCGTAAGCAAGGCCGTTCTAAATATGGTGCCAAGCGTCCTAAGTGATCCTGAGAATAGGGGAAGGTAATCAGTCCTTCTCCATTACGTATTTCCGGTAGAAAGAATCGGTAAGAAAGAAAGTAGTAACGGTTAAGTGCTTGCACTAAATCGTAAAAATCAACCTTAGTAAGGCCAAACCCCTGCTAACCCACTCGCCCATCCTCGGGCAACTGGCAAAACAGTGTTTGGATAACCTGAAGAAAAGGGCTAATACAATGCCAAGAAGAAGAGTCGTCGCGAAACGCGAGATTTTGCCTGATCCAAAATTCGGCAATCTCACGTTAGCTAAGTTTATGAACCACGTAATGGTCAGTGGTAAAAAGTCAGTAGCTGAAAGCATCGTCTATGGTGCCTTGGACCTGGTCCAAGAGAAACTGAATAAAGATCCTATTGAAGCTTTTGATGAAGCGCTGGAAAACATTGCACCGATGGTCGAGGTTAAATCTCGTCGTGTTGGTGGTGCAACGTACCAAGTGCCTGTTGAAGTACGTCCGTCACGCCGCCATGCTTTGGCTATGCGTTGGTTGGTTGAGTACTCACGTGGCCGTGGTGAAAAATCCATGCGTCAACGTTTAGCCGGTGAAATTGTCGACGCATCCCAGGGCAAAGGCTCTGCGGTTAAAAAGCGTGAAGACGTGCATCGCATGGCAGAAGCCAACAAGGCGTTCTCTCACTACCGTTTCTAAGTTCCGTCGTTCCCGCCTACGCGGGAATGGCAAAAAAGAAACGTTTTAAATTTTATTTATTCTCTATCGGAGTTCACGCAGTGGCACGTAAAACGCCTATAGCCCGTTACCGCAACATCGGTATCTGTGCTCACGTAGACGCGGGTAAAACCACGACTACGGAACGCGTATTGTTCTACACCGGTCTTTCTCACAAGATTGGTGAAGTGCATGACGGCGCTGCGACTATGGATTGGATGGAGCAGGAACAAGAGCGGGGTATTACCATTACCTCTGCAGCTACCACTTGTTTCTGGGCTGGTATGCAGCAACAGTTTGAGCAACACCGTATCAATATTATCGATACACCGGGGCACGTTGACTTCACTATCGAAGTTGAACGTTCACTGCGGGTATTAGATGGTGCGGTGGTTGTACTGTGTGGTTCGTCAGGTGTACAACCACAAACTGAAACTGTATGGCGCCAGGCTAATAAATATGAAGTGCCGCGCATGGTGTTCGTTAATAAAATGGACCGTGCCGGCGCCGATTTCCAAATGGTGATTGACCAATTAGGTGAGCGCTTAGGTGCTAACGCCGTTCCTCTTCAGATGACCATTGGTGCTGAAGAAGACTTTAAAGGTGTTGTCGACCTGGTCAAAATGAAAGCCATTTTATGGAACCCTGATGATCAAGGTATGACTTTTGATTACGCTGATATTCCTGCCGATCTTCAAGATCAGTGTGAAGCCATGCGTGAGCATATGATCGAATCAGCGGCGGAAGCCACTGATGAACTGATGGAAAGATACCTTGAAGAAGGTGATCTGTCAGAAGAGGACATTATAGCCGGTATCCGTCAGCGGACATTGGCCAATGAAATCGTTCCAGTATTAGGCGGTTCTGCCTTTAAGAATAAAGGTGTTCAGGCCATGCTTGATGCCGTTATTCAATATATGCCTTCTCCGGAAGAAGTTAAAGCAATTGAAGGTACGCTGAACGATAAAGAAGAAACGCCAGCAACCCGTGAAGCGGATGACGATGCTCCCTTTGCTGCACTGGCGTTTAAAATTGCTACCGACCCTTTTGTGGGGACACTAACGTTTTTCCGTGTTTACTCCGGGCGTTTAGAAAGTGGCAATGCGGTTTACAATTCCGTAAAACAGAAAAAAGAACGTGTAGGCCGTATGGTGCAAATGCACTCCAACGACCGACAAGAAATTAAAGAAGTATTGGCGGGTGATATTGCTGCAGCAATTGGTCTTAAAGATGTGACCACCGGTGATACTTTGTGCTCCATGGATGATGTGATTGTGCTTGAGCGGATGGAATTCCCCGAGCCCGTTATCTCCGTTGCCGTTGAGCCAAGATCAAAGCCCGATCAAGAAAAAATGGGTGTTGCGTTAGGAAAGCTGGCGCAAGAAGATCCTTCTTTCAGGGTGAAGACCGACGAAGAAACCGGCCAGACCATTATCTCGGGAATGGGTGAATTACACCTCGATATTCTTGTTGATCGTATGCGTCGTGAGTTCAGTGTCGAAGCGAATATTGGCAAGCCGCAGGTGGCATACCGCGAAGCGATTACTACAACCAGTGATATCGAAGGTAA
>JAAELM010000182.1 GCA_024226635.1 Oceanicoccus sp.
AACCGGGGAGTCTATATACCCGCGCCTGTATAAAGATGAGTTAAAAATGATGCCTTTTGAAATGATGTTACGAATCAAGGCGGATATAGAAACTCTATTTTCATCAAAAGGGAAAGAGGGGAAAGGGGGTATTCAAGTTTATTTCAAGCCTCAAACAATGGCTCAGGCAATATCGAACGGGGCGGCCTTGCAAGATCCAACAAAGGGAATGGCCCAATATGTAATTAATACATTCTTAGATAAAAAAGGAGCTCCTTTATTCGAGGAAAGCGATATAGATAAGGTCAGAGAATTTGCCACAGGGCCGGTGCTTCGTGCGCTTGATCGCTTTAATATAGATAAAACCAGCGGAATGCTAGAGGATGATTTAAAGAGCGAGGAAAACTTGGGAAACTAATTGACGCAGACAAAGACTTAGACTGGATGTTAGAATTATGTCAAGTTTGCGGATATACATTGGAGCAAGCGCTAGATATGCCAGTATTGCATTATAGACTACTGGTAACGCATATAATCAAAAAAAGGCAAAAAACAGAGAATTAACTAAAAAAATGGCTAGAAGAGCAAACGCACGCTATGATGTAATAGCAAAAGACGGAGCCAGCGGGACTATCCGCAAGGTCAGTGGCGGCTTCAAAGACATGGACAGCCTTGTATATAAGCTAACGGGAGGCATGAGCCTATTAGGCGCCATGAATGTCGGCGTATTTGCTGCAATATATAAAGCGCAAGCCCCTGTTATTGATCAGCTTGCAAAAACGTCTGACAAATTAGGGATAGCCACAGAAAAACTACAGGCAATGAGAGACGCCGGAGAACGCGCAGGCGTGAGTCAGGGAAGCCTGGATATTTCATTGCAAAGGATGGTTAGGCGCGTAGCAGAAGCAAGCACAGGCACCGGGGAAGCGGTCAAAGCGCTGGATGCATTGGGGTTATCTGCAAAAGAACTGGTGCAGTTATCACCAGATCAACAATTTGCTAAAATATCGGATGAACTAGCCAAGGTCGATAATCAATCGCAAAAAGTTGCGCTAGCGTTTAAGTTTTTTGATAGTGGCGGCGTTAATATGGTTAATTTGACCAGCGATGCAATTAATGAAGCAGCCGAAGAAATGGAGTCGCTAGGAATATCTATTACAAGGCTGGATGCTGCAAAAGTTGAAGCGGCTAACGACAGCTTTCAAAGAATGGGGCGCAATATCACAGGCGTTCAACAAAAAATGACGGTGGGAATGTCAGGCGCATTAACAGCATTATCGGGCCAGTTCAATACAATGGCGGCGGATGCTGGAGGGTGGGGTGTTGTTGCAACAAACGCAGCTTATGGAGTATTAACGGCGGTTGGTGTTCTTGGCGATTTTACAGAAAGACTCGGGTTAGCATGGGATACTGTATCAATAAAAATTGATAAAGTTGTTGTTGCAAAAAATAAATTATTAAATTTTCTAGACTTAAGCAAAAATAAAAGAGAGAAATTAATAGCCAGCATTGCACTAGCGGAGGAAAGGAGCGCGCTTGAAACACAAGAAATAGATTTGGCGGACAGAAAAGCAAAACTTGAAAACCTATCCTTTTCTCAAGGATTGATGCTTAGATATGAACAGGCGCTAATTGAATCGAGCAAAAGAGCAAAAAGTATAATTGCAAATTATGATAGACCGATAGCGCCGACAAGCACAGCCGCACCACAGGCGCCAGCAGCAACCATACCAGGTGTAGACGCAACAGGCCCGCTAGACACATACAACAGCTATATCGACGGCGTAGAGGCGCAATTTGCGCGTTTAGGGGAGATATACAAAACAGATGAACAGCGGGTTTATGATTCATTTGAAGCAAAGCGGGCGACTGTAGAAGAGTATGCAGCGCTGGGCGTAGAGCAAAGGTTGGCGGCTAATGATCTATTATTTGAAATTGAAGACGAAAAAGAGAGAAAATTAACAGCGATTGAGGAAGCAGGGTTAACAGAAAGGGACAGGCTTGCAAGACTTAGCGCCACAAATAGAAGCAAGCACTTATTCGGAGAAATGAAGGCATTAACAGCCGGAGTAGCGCAACAAAATCGAGCTATGTTTGAGATTAACAAAGCGGCGGCAATTGCGGAGGGCATCTTAGGTTTAAGGGCTTCTGTATTATCGGCGTATGAGTTTGGGTCAGCATTTGGCCCGGTGGTAGCGGCGGGTTATGCGGCAATTGCAGGCGCGGCACAATTGGCTAACCTGGAAGCTATTAGAGGATCATCATATAGCGGTGGCGGAGGGGGCAGCGCACCCTCACAAGCTGCATCGCCTGGAATCCCTGTTACACCAACAACAGCACCAACAGCGGCGCCGCAGCAACAAGTACAGCAGGTTATACAGTTGTTCGGGCATGATTACCTAGATCAGGATGCAGTTGATAATGCGTTAACACTAGGGCTTGAAAGAATATCGCAGGACGACAAACTACAATTTAATAATAAAAGCGGATTCACCGCAAACGTTAGGGCGTATGGCTAAATGACAGTATCATCAGAGTATTTTTTATACCTTAAACCAGGTGTAGATAACGGAACAGTTACAAATACAAGTATATCTGACTGGATAGAGAACGACACTACATACACGGGTTACACGGGGTCGGGCCATACTATATCAACAGGTACTTATGGCGGTAGCGCATTAAACGGCGCCAGAATGCCATTTGATATCTCTGCGGTTCCGGCTGGCACTTACAAACTTTGGGTCAGAGTCTATACGCCGGATTCAAGTAGTGATTCGGCATTTATGAAGGAGTCCAGCTATAACTTCTTCGGCGGCAGTGGCACGCATGGTTCATGGGCATGGGTTGAGTTATCCGCACCTGTAATAGACGGATCAGAGTCAACAATAGAGCTAGTAGTCAGAGAATCTGACTTTGGTGTTGACAGCATTATCATTGTCGATACAGCAGAGACAACAGACCCGTCAGGCGATTTAGGATATACTACAGGCACGTCACTTACGCTTGATGTAGGTTCAGCAATTACAGTTAATGAGAATTCATTAGGTAATACGCACACATTCACCCTGGACGGCATAGGGCTTACAGTAACAGCATTTACCAGCACTAGTACGGTGTCGGGCGTTGTAATAGTGACAGGAACGCCGGTAGAGGTAGGCGCTAACACAGAATTCCCTGTTACATTCAGCACAGGTGCGGCAGGGTCGGGCTTGCTTAATGTTTCGATTACTGCTAGCGGGGTTGGGTATTCAGGCGGCACGACTTTAGCAGTTGAAGCGAATGTAGCCCCAACAATAACTGATTCAACAGCATTAACAGCAACTACGGGCGTAGCATACTCTGACACGGTAGTAGTATCAGATGCAGATGGTGACGCTTATACGGTCGGCTGGGGTTTGGGTTATGCGCCTCCTTTAGGTATGCACATGACCAACGCAGGCGTTATAACGTGGACGCCGGTAAAGTCAGATGAAGGAACAGAGGAAGTAACGGTTAGGGCCGAAGATGCGTTAGGAAATGCTAGTGAGAGCACATACGAGATCGAGGTTTCTCATACTGATGCATTAATAGTTGTAGACATTGATGGTTATAGAGGGGCCAATGCTGGCAAAGCATACACCTTAACAATACATACTACCATTGATGATAAGATGGAAGGGACACCCGCGTTAGCATGGGCAGATTCTTACACACCTCCATCATGGTTGTCGATGACGGGGAATGTTATATCAGGGACACCGGCAGAATCAGATGTAGGCGTAGAAACATTATATTTTAAAACTACAATGACAGGGGTTACAACTCAAACCTTTAATACTACATTAGAAGTCTTTACGGTATCGGGGACAGCGGCAAATAAACCGCCAGTAATAACCAATAAATCAGAAACAGCGCCATACAACACCCTGATCAATATTAATGTTACTACAAGCGTGGTTGACCCTGAATCTGCGGCATTGACATATGCAGTACAGAACCAGGGAGGTAAAGGCGTATTTGCGCTTGTAAGTGCCTCTGCCGGGACATTTACATACACGCCAGCAGTTAATCAAACAGGTAACGATGTCGTTGCTTATAATGCGTATGACGGCGTTAACACTTCAATCGGTATCATTGAGATTAGTATAGGGGCTAACCCAACGGCGGCGCCTACAATAGCAGGATTTGCACCGGCAGGAACAAAAGACACAGCGTATACATTTACACCCACATATACTAATGGTGTTAGTTATTCTGTGGGGACAGGGCTTCCGGTAGGTATAGATATTAATACAAGCACAGGAGTTATATCAGGAACGCCTACAGTATCGGGGACATATGCAGCGACAGTCACAGTTGTTGGTAGCGCTTTACCTAATGCGTCAATGTCCTTCGTTTTTGTTATTGCTGATGCAGCAGTGGCGGCTTTACCAGATACGACAACAGCGGGCGAATTGATTTTCTCTTTTAATGATCCTTTAGATGTAAGACAAATTCTTAACGCAAACGTCCAGCGCTTTTCAATTGATCGTGATGTTAGCTATCATATTGCAGAGAGTGACCAGAGGACAGGCCGGGAGGCTACGTTTAATGGGTCGCGTGATAAATATTTCATTAAGATTCCGGAAATTCTACCAGCAGATCTAGCAGAGTATCAGGTTTTTGAAACAGCTATATTACAAGGAGAGTATATAACTGTAGATGACCCAAACTCAATACTACCAGAGATAACTTTTCCATTTATCGGCCAACAATCAAAAAGCGGAATTGCCAGCATAGCCAGGAAAGCGACTTGTGCAAAATGGGAAATGACATTTACACTTGATCGAATAATGTAGAGAAAAAAAATATTATGTGGACAGCTAGAACCTTTGGTGATATGCCAAAATATGCAACAGCGGTTACAATTCCCAACACGGCCAGCAGGTCAGGGCCGTTAACTACAATATCGGAGCTTAACACGGCAATTGCGGATACTTCAATAGATGTAATTGAATGGGCGGGAGATTATGAAGATACCCAGGTGACGATTAATCAGGGTACGGTAATACCTGCAAGCTCGACGCGCTACATTACAGGGCCAGGTGATTTGCCTCCTTTACTTATAACAGGAGGGGCTACAGGTAAGGAATTAATCATTACAGATATGACGTTTGGAAGTGATACTACTACAGAAATCGCTCGAATATGGTGTTATGATGCACAGTACTTAACTATCGACCAGGTTAATAGTACGTTTAACGGGCATGCACTAATATCCATAGGCAATAGTAGGTCTGGCACTACTAAGAATATTACTATTCAAAAGGGGGTTTTAAGAGGGACTCAGGCAGTACCAACAGAATACGCGGCAATAATTCTTAAATCCAGATGTAGAGATATGGATTATGCGGACTGGGCAGCCAGCGGGAATTGGCCGGGCAGGTCGGAGAACGTGCACGTTTATGATATGGACTCTGATAATATGTCAGACTTCTTTCAATCGCAAGCCAATGACCCAGGAGATGCAGACCACTATAGCACTATAGACCACAAAGATACGCATATAGCAGG
>JAAELM010000183.1 GCA_024226635.1 Oceanicoccus sp.
TAGGTGATCTGTTCCCAGACTTGATTGGTTGATAAGGTTTGAGGTAATGTTTACTGGCTGAGCTTATTGTTTTTTTGTCTCAGAGACTTATAGGTTCCACTGCTGCAGCATTGAGGCTGTAGCCAACCTGAATTTCTTCTTCGCCGTCTACAAAGTCTAAATTATATTTTCCATTTTTTGTTGCCATTCTGCCGGTAACCCATACGGCATCATAAAGTGCGCGGCTTTTATATCCTTCCGGAAATTTAACATATATAATCTGAATAGGTGGTGGTGGCGGAACATGAATGCAGGCACCGACAAACGGTACTAAAAGAAACTCGACAGATTTTTCACCATCCATTTCTAAAGGCAGGGTGAATCCACCAATACGAACTAACTGTCCATGTAGATCATCACGAGGTTTGAATACACTGACATCATAAAAGATACCAAATTGTTTGTCCTCAACTATACTTTTACCTTTTCGCATTTTTTCACGGGTAAGACCTTCTGGAATCAATTCTTTCCATGTTATTTCGCGTAACGTGTTGGTAGAAATATTTGGATGTTTTTCACTCAGCGGTTTTGCATCTTCAGCAAATACATTTGGAGCCACAATAAAAACAACTATAACAACAATCAGATTAATACTGTTTCTCATAATGATTCCTTTTTTTATCTCATATACTCTATGTCTGCACCATCATCCCATCAGCTACAGAAGACAAGTATGCTTTTAACCCGGGTATAGACCCGACAAAGAAGCCGACAATTGTAATACCTGAAAGTAAAAATATATCACTGGAAGTTGGTGGCAATATTGGCAGATAAAGACCAAACTGCGCCTCAATAAATGAAATAGACAGAGCCTGAAGTAGATAAACAGCACCCAATCCAACAACTGCCCCGCCTGCGGAATATAATCCGGCCTCCATCACCAGCAGCCCGAAAATATGAATGGGTCTGGCACCTACTGACCGCAGGATAGCCATTTCGCGCCGCCGTTCATTGAGGCCGGCAAGAATCACCGTAATCATACCTAATAAGCTGGCAATAACAACGAGGGCGGAGACTGCCAAAAATGCGGTTTCCGCCACACTCATTGCGTCCCACAATTCCTGCAACGCCACTGAAGGCATAACGGCAAGCAGCGGTTCCGACTTTAGGTTATTTATATTATACTGAAACATTACTGCATCTTGCGGTGATTTTAGCCCTATAAACATGGCACTGATAGATTCCGGTTTCAAGTGCATTGCCCGCACCTTTTCTGTGGTTGGGTGATCATTATGCAAATGAGCACCGCCAACCCAATCTACATGCACAGCCTCCAAACCTTCAAGACTGACATGCACCGTACGATCAACAGGTGTTCCTGTTTTTGCCAGAATACCAACAATGCGAAATGGCCGATCTTTGTGAGTACTTAATCCGGTATGACCAAGGCCATGTGTAATCTCTAACTCATTGCCAATTTTATACCCCAGCTCTTTGGCAACATCCGCACCCATTACAGTATCGTACACATCGTTAAATGCTTTTCCAGCATCAAAAGCAAGACTCCGCCGATTGGCATATTTATAATGTTTAAAATAGTCACCGGTAGTTCCCAGAACACGATATCCATGGTGAGATTCTCCCAATGATAACGGAATGGTCCACACAGCCTGTGAGCGCGCGGCAATACGCTCGTAACTTTCCCATGACATTCTGGTGGTCGGACTGCCAATACGAAATACAGAATAAAGAAGTAGCTGAACAGCCCCTGTGCGCGGTCCGACAATCAAACTGGTACCGGAAATGGTATTCATAAAACTAAGCCTGGCCCCTTTACGTACTTTTTCAACACCAAGCAATAAAGTAACACTAAAAGCAATAGCAAGTACGGTTAATATAGCTGTTCCGCGCCGATTATAAATACTTTTACATGCAAGCGGCAATAGTTTCATAACTGCACCTCTTTTCCCGCTTGATTCAATGAAGATAAATCTATAACACGATCAAATAAACCCGCCAATGATCGGTCGTGGCTAACCAGAATAAGGGTGGCTTCGGCTTCTTCAATCTCAGTAAAGAGCAACTCAAGAAAAGACTGTCTCGCATCGGTATCAAGTGAAGACGTCGGTTCATCACAAATCACCAATTCAGGTCTGCCAATAAGAGCGCGGGCGACGGCAACACGTTGTTGCTGCCCAACACTCAGTTTGGTTACTTCACGCGCCCCGAAAGATGCAGCGTCCAGCTGCAGATCAGACATAAGCCGCCGGGCTTCATCAGCAATAGTTTCTGTGCGCTCCAGTGCACGTTCACGTCTTTTTTTTGAAAACTGACAGGGCAGCACTACATTTTCAATTAGAGAAAGATAAGGAATGAGATTAAACATCTGGAAGACAAAGCCAATATGATCCGCTCGA
>JAAELM010000184.1 GCA_024226635.1 Oceanicoccus sp.
GCGGCAACGGTTGTGACCAGTAACCTGGATTTTGTCGAATGGGGGGAGGCCTTTGCCAATCAACTGCTGGGGGCCGCCACCCTGGACCGTCTGCGCCATGGCGCTTACCGGGTGGTCCTGGACGGGGAAAGCTATCGCACCCCCCGTCCGCTGCCCGAATCATCCAAGACCACTGCGAATACCCTGTCCGAGACCCTGAAATCGCCACCTAAAAGTGGCTCCATTAGGGCGAACGTGGGTGGCGCATTAGGGCGGTCAATGACATTGGCCCTGTCCACAATGCCATCAAGGCTATATGCAGTTCTGTTTTGAGTACCAATCGCTCCGTCTCACCGGCGGGTGATAAATGAACAGTTGATATAGTTCACGCAGTACCGGGCAATTTCGAAACAGGCCCCCGGGAGTCTCTATTGCTGACTCCAGATCCGGAATCTGGGATCAGAAAGGTGATGCAGTCGCTTGGCCGTTATTACGTTCTACACCTACAATCGGACGGGTACACTGTAGGAGGGGCGCTGTCGGGCGACGTTATTGGGTCCAGAAGAATACCTGCTAACTTGCATGCGTTATGTAGAGCCTGCTCAATCCGGTTAGGGCGGGAATGGTGGAACATCCTCGGGATTATCCCTGGTCGAGCTACCATTATACTGCGCTGGGTGAAACGGGTATGCTGGCAACACCCCATGGAGAATACGCAAGGCTGGGAAATATCCCAATGTATCGTCCTTATTTAAGATTGTATTGGCATCGTTACTTCAGGCTCGCCATAATAATAACCCTGCAACATGTCTATTCCCATCGAGGTCACCATATCGCAAATATTTTTACTGGAGCAATATTCTGCAATCACTTTGATATCCTTTTTCCGGGCAAACATGATAACACCATCCACCAGTATTTTTGCATCGTTATCTCTTTCAATTGATTTGATTATCATGCCATCAATTTTGACATAATCCAGTGGCAATTCCAGTAGACGATCAAAGTTTGAATAGTGTTTCCCGAGATCATCCATGCCGATGCCACGACAACAGTATTTCAATTCTTTGATGTATTCAGCCGCAAGATGATAATTACAAATAAGCTGTTGCTCCAATATTTCAAACTCAATCTGTTGGCCAAGGTTCGTTTGTAATATTTTTTTTATTATGTACTTGCGGGTTTCATGATCAAAAAGATCTGCAACTGACAAATTGATACTGACGATATGGTTGCTTGTTTTCAAGGCATTGATCACCTTATCCAGCACAAGCCGCGTAAGCTTGCAACTCTGCCGTGACTGATAGGCAATCGGCATAAATTGTTCTGGTAAGCAAACAATATTGCCATCGTCATCACTTATTCTGGCTAATGCCTCATATTTGGCAACATGACCTGTGTGCATATCGACTATTGGCTGAAACAATACATTTAAGCGGTCACCTTCTAATGCATCTGTCAACTGATTGAGCACTTCGATGTTCTTTTGAAAAGTAGAAGGTAAATCAAGAGAAGGGTCGTACATGACAATTGACTGGTTGGTGTTTTTGGCATGCGCCAGTGCCATTCGCGCCAATATAAAGGCATTTTGTTGATCAAACACACAACCCATGCAGACAAGTAAAGGTATGGGCTTATCTTGATGTTGCAGCCGCAGACTACTCAACGAACTATATACCGTTGACGCTATATTTTCGACTTGTTTTATGGATGATAAATCATGGCCACATAAAGCAAAATGATTATCCTGAAGATGATAAAGTTTACAACAGGAAATATTTTCTGCATCCAGTTCCTGCAGGTGACAGGTCAATTTCAAAAGCAAACTGTCGGTTGCCGCAACACCTACGGCATTAACGATACTTTCAAAGTTTTCTATTTCTAACAGCACCAGATTGTTATTTTCACGCTTATTCAACTCTGTTTCCATATACCGTTTATTTGGCAAGCCCGTAACAGGGTGCATTTGGACGGCTTTCAATTTCTCTTGGTAGTGCCGGTGAATCGTACGCGCATAGCTGAAAACCAGTGGGACAATGAGTAGGATCAGGCATAAACCATAGGCAAAAGCCCTCATAAAACTATGGCGAGCAGCGTCTAACACTTGTTCTATATTGACATCAACACCAATAACATAAGTCTGACCATCGGTCATTTGATATGGAAAAAAAGCAGTGCGAAAAGGTCCCCAGCGGTCCTTGTACTGATCGTATTGCACGGCATTTGTATCAAAAACTTTAAAGACGCTGGCGGGTGCCTCATGGTAATCACGTAGAAACATCCCGGTATACTGATCGATGGACTTTTCTTTGGAAGTGGGATTAGAAGCGATAAAAAAAATGCGTCCATCACGCTTTGTGAGACCGTAGACGTAATTTATTTGCATGCGGTCGGCTAACTCTTGCAGTTTCAAGGCTAATTTGTATTCATCTTCAATGGTAACCGGTTGATCATTCTTTAGGCTATTATTTATTATTCGGTTAAACAGCGTCTCGCTGAAACCAGCCGTAATAAGTAATTTTTCATCAATTTTATTAAGTTCTGCATTTAGTCCACAGAAATACTCATAGTAGCTATAGGCAAAAACACCAGACATATATATAAGCAGTGCTATGATGAATATTTTCTGTTTTCTGTTTTCTGTTTTCTGTTTTCTGTAAAATAGTTTAAGGTAA
>JAAELM010000185.1 GCA_024226635.1 Oceanicoccus sp.
ATAGCACACTGGGCACTTGATGAGACAGAAGGTACCATAGCACAGGATAGTGCCGGCACCAATGATGCTGTTACCTTTGGCGGTCCACTCTGGCAGCCAACCGGTGGCATAACCGATGGTGCTATTCAGTTGGATGGTATAGATGACTGTGTTATCATCGGTTCTGTTCCAAATCCCACCAAAGGGCCGTTCAGTATTTTAGCCTGGATCAAAGGCGGTGCTCCGGGTCAGGTTGCTTTATCACAAATAGGCGGTGCGAACTGGCTTATGGCAGATCCAGCAGAAGGCAATCTTATGACAGAGCTAAAAGGTACCGGCCGGACTGGAAAACCATTGCAGTCACAAACAAACATCACCGATGACAACTGGCATCGTATAGGTCTTGTGTGGGATGGTCAGAATAGAATACTTTACGTCGATGGTGTCGCAGTGGCTCAAAACACACAGCCTGCTTTGGGAAGTTCATATAACGGCTTGTTCATTGGCACCGGTAGCTTTATGGAAGCAGGGACGTATTGGTCAGGCCTAATTGACGACATTCGTATTTACAATCGAGTAGTAATGTCATAAGAAACAGAATCACTAAAAGTTTCAAGAGGCTGGCAGCTTGAAATACTGTCAGCCTCTTTCTGATTTGTTTGCGGTGATTGACACATTTATTTCACCCGGATACTTAATCCGATTACACACTAAAATTTTCAATAAATATCCATATTTCCCCAAAAAATTGATATTTATTCGGACCCGATATAAGCAAAATCAACATATGTGGAGACATTTTGGAGAGTGCGTCAAGATAAGCTGCTGTGAGTCAGCTGGACAATCCAGCCTGGTCAAAGGTTAGCCACCAGGCCAGAACGGAACTTAATGTATGTCGAGGTAACGAGATATGCAAAGCTTAAGGAAAGGTGAATGGTCAGCCATAACGTTAGTGAAGGTGTTCAGCCCCGAAATATGACTAAGTTGCATTGGGCCAAGGGTTTCTCCATCTGGAAGCCAGTAGCGCTGCACGCGATAATGGCGAGTGTGTCAGCGACGTGCCGGGGTCGGAGTCCATGGCGGGTCACTCGATGATTCACAGCGGAACTTGAGAGAGCCCTGTCGTTCTCAAAAGAAGCCTCCAACAAGCCGAAGAGGCAAGGCGGGGGTATGGCGACATGGCAGTCGGACTAGCTCATAGTAGAGGAGTAAGTGGGGTAATGCCCACTGAGAGCTCATGCTCACTCGAAGGGGCTAGCAGTAAAACGTAGAGGGATGAGTAGGCTTATGCCATACACTGAAATGGATAACATAACGCCAGCAAAATTGGCCCTCATATCGGAACGGGCTCGGAAGGA
>JAAELM010000186.1 GCA_024226635.1 Oceanicoccus sp.
CCTGCAAGTCCGACTAAGCCGATACCGAGTAGGGCAACGGTTGCGGGTTCCGGTACTGCGGCTGCCGTGAGTGAAACCATGTCTAGCCCAGGATATGCAGAACCACTCGTCGTTGTTGCGACAGGACCGAATTCAATAAAATCTAGTACCGCATGAGCTGCAGTGGCTGTGAATGAGAATGAAAACTGCTGCCACCCTGCGCTTACACTTGTTGTGGAGCCGAGGAAGCCGATCTGACTAGTCTGTACACCTGGCGTGTCAGTTAAAAATACTTCATATCCACCCGGGTGATTAAGATCAGAGCGTACGGCCTGATGCAGCCAAGCCGACATGACATAATCAGTACCAGCCGTCAAGGGAGCTGTGAGCCATTGTCCGAAACTCTCCTGCCCAGCCGACGACCAACCAGCTACCCAACGTATTCCGTCCTTTGCAGTTACACCAGTGAAGTTTCCGTACGCACTCGGTGATACTCCATAGGAGCCATCATTACTATAAGTATCTGCTGTTGGCCATGGTGGCGTAATATTAACCCAGTCAGTAGGAAGCATTCCCTGCCCTGTGTTTGAATTTGGCACATTCTCGAAACTTGCATTCCTGATAAGATTTGCCTGTGCCGTTCCAACACTACCCAATACAAACAAGCCACATACTATTACTGCTAATAACAACCGATGCATAATTCTACCCTCCTTTAAAAATATTGTTATACAGGAATTTCATATACTAATCCACTTCCACCCAAACATAAGGTTGTGGGTTAGGGTTTCACCGCATCTTTTAGCCCTCGGCACAGAAGCCATCTCCTTAGTTTTTCTCATTAATTTTACCGACACTAAACCTGGTGTATAATTCGGTGTGATAGTAACAATACTAAAAGGATTGTTTTTTTAAGATATTGGATA
This sequence comes from Oceanicoccus sp., assembly GCA_024226635.1. Classification (GTDB taxonomy): domain Bacteria; phylum Pseudomonadota; class Gammaproteobacteria; order Pseudomonadales; family Dasaniaceae; genus Oceanicoccus. Next base: position 906 of record JAAELM010000186.1, read on the forward strand.
AACCATGGCTCTAATTCGCAAAATAAATACCAAAAGTATAACTGTTTGCTGGCAATAACGTTAGTGTGTAGTAACACAGTAAGATAACTCCAAAATGTAAAATTAGCTGACACCAAAACAGGTTTGCTCATTAAGATTGTTGATGGGATTTGTTCCGTAACCACTTGCCAGCAAAGCAGTAATGAGACGACAAAGCATTGCATAATAAAGTGTAAAATATTTTGACATAAAACGAGGAATGATATAGCTTTTGATTTACATGCAATTAACTCTTGAAAAGTAAGGAATGTTTGCAAGGCTGGGTTTTTAGAGATCG
>JAAELM010000187.1 GCA_024226635.1 Oceanicoccus sp.
GACATTCCCCAGATCCGTTTCTCTTCAAAGAAATAACAAGGGATATCCCGCATCATATCTCTAATCTTCCACTGCATTTGCTCACGATTATTGTTATCCGCCAAAAACGCCAAAGGCACCCAAATTACTTCGGCCACTTCATGGTTGAGATTTAACTCTGGCACCTGATCAATAGTAAAAAGATAAGGGGTAACCACCATTCGATGATGCCCCCGAAAACGCGGAATACCTATATCTGAAAGACGGCCTAGATACTCGGTATGTTGATCGGTGTCCAAACCAATTTCTTCCCGGGTTTCGCGGCGCGCTGTATGTAAGCTGTTAGTATCTTCAAGCTCACCCCTACCACCAGGGAAAGCCATATGCCCCGACCATGGGTCGCCTTCACGATCAGCACGTTTAATCATTAAAGTTTCTAGGCCAGTTCCCGTTTGGCGCAGAATTAATGCAACGGCAGAGCGCTTTACCCAGCGGCGATACCACTTCTTTCTCGGTTTAAATGGCTCTAACTGCTGCCGCGCCTGCTGAAATGTTTTTATTACCACTAACCCTTCCTCACCACTATTTCAAACCCATCTATAGTAAGATGCGCGCCCATGAATAAAGACACGATTATACACTTTAATAAGGTTCGGGCTGCTTACCGAACTGACCCCGTTTTACAGGATATTGACTGGCACTGGCAGCAGGGGCAGCAGTGGGCGATTTTGGGCGGCAATGGGGCCGGGAAAAGTGCGATTGCGCAGTTAATTACTGACCAATTAAGGCCGCAACGGGGCACGATTGAACGGCAGGCAGGCCTTAACCCAGAGCAGGATATTCTGCACCTTAGCTTTGAATTACAGCGTAAGTTGATTGACCACGATATTCGCTACGATGACAGTGAAGACCGCGATGACGCCTTCGATATGGGCACTACCGTGGCGCAAATTATATTGCAGAAAAAAGCGCCTGATGAGCAATTCCATACCATTGCCAAGCAGTGTCATATTGATCATATTCTCAACCGTGGTATTCGCTTTGTATCGACAGGTGAAAGCCGTAAAGCCTTATTGGCCAGGGCTTTATTCAATCAGCCCAGGCTGTTGATTTTGGATAACCCTTTCGAAGGTCTTGATAAGCAATCGCAAACTGAACTTAAAATCTTAATTGACCAGCTATTACAATCACCCCTAAAAGTGCTGCTGTTGATCAAGCAGACTGATGAGATCCCCGGCAGTATTGATCATATTTTGTGGCTGAAACATGGCAAGGTTCAAGCCTGTGGTGAGCATGATGAGGTACTGACCAAAACTGTGGCGCAGCAACAGACTATCAGTATTGGTGATTTGCCTCTGGCCACCGAACGTCATTACACAGTAGATAAAGAGCAATCGCTGCTGGATTTACAGCATGTTAATGTCAGTTATAACGACCAGGCTATTTTAACGGATATCAATTGGCGTCTGGATTGGGGGCAGCACTGTGTGATTGCCGGACCTAACGGCGCGGGTAAATCGACACTATTAAGTTTATTGAGCGGTGATAATCACAAAGCCTATGGCCAACATATCAAGCTGTTTGGTAATACCCGTGGCAGCGGTGAAAGCGTACAAGAACTGAAGCAGAAATTTGGTATTGTAAATACGCAGCTGCAGCTTAATCACGTTGGCCGCACCCGTGTTGCTGAAGTTATTGCCTCGGGACTGTACGACAGTGTCGGCCTCTACCAGCAATGCACCGGCAAGGACCGCAAGATCGCGCTGGATTGGTTAAAGGTGATGGGTCTGGAAGATATTGCTACCCAGTTTTTTAACCGGCTGTCTTTTGGCCAACAACGGTTGGCGATGCTGGCGCGAGCGATGGTGAAGTCACCGCTGGTATTGATTTTGGATGAGCCCTGCATTGGACTGGATAAACCCCACCGGGAATTGATTTTGACATTGATCGATAAAATCGCTGAACGGGGTGATTGCCATATTCTTTATGTTAGCCATAGCGCTAATGAAATGCCCCGCTGCATTAATCAGCAACTGGAACTGCTGCCCCACCCCGGCGGTGGCCATACCGGCCATGTTAGTAAGTACACACAACCAGTAATAAATAGCGTTAAAGCCATTAATTAGTGGTAATTTTCCACAATTGAGCAAGTTTGAGAAGCTGCTAGCTTTAAAATGAGCGTGGCTTTATATATTCTATATTGGAATTTAAAAACAGCTGTTTAAACACTTCAGAATGCGTAAACGGTTGTGCTGACCCTATGAATGGGCCATCTAAATTTACTTCGGCCTATCTCGTCAACAAGCCAGCAATGGCTTCTCCAGATCGAGATAACATGCCATTCAGGTTTCCACCTTTCTTAGGCCTCTATCATTTAGAGGCCTTTTTTTTGCCTAAAAAACGCTCCAATGCCGCCTGTATTTGCACACCAATTACAGATGGCACTTTATTACTGGCAAAAACGGGCAGCAAACGCTTTACTGTGTGGTAAATTACGTTGATAGGAAACCGGCCATGACCGCAGAAGAACGCATTCATTTATTACAGTCGATGCCATTTTTTGGCGCGATTAATGATAACAGTGTTGCACTGATTCTTGGGCAGTCTGAAACCTTTAAGGTAGTAGCGGGAGATTACTTTTTTCACCAGGGTGAAAAGGGGGACTCGCTCTATTTAATTGAGCAGGGCCGTACAGTGATTTTTAAGCAGCATGATGCCAAGGAGTATATTTTACGCTATGCCGAGGATGGCGACTGCTTTGGCGAACTGGCCCTGATTGACTTTACCCCGCGCAGCGCATCGGTACGGGCAGAGACAGACTGCACGGCGATTAAAATTCCCTCTTCCGCCCTGCTAAGCTTATACCAGCAAGACCCGGAACAGTTTTTAATTATTCAAATGAATATTGGCCGTGAAGTCAGTCGCCGCTTACGCGCCTCTGATGACCGCTGGTTTCAGCTACAGATTGCCAGCAGGGACGTTATTTCATCTTAGGGAAAAATTACTCGGCGCTGGAAAGTACCACCGTTACCAACTTGGCTTCAGTGTCGGTACCGGTTTTCTCTAGCAAAGTATGGAATTGGTGACGCAGGATTTCTCTGGGTTGATGAACTTCATCCGCTACATCGTCGATGGATTTACCTTGAACCAAACCTAAACACAATACCGACTCTTCTTTAGTTAACTTGAACTGTTGCACAACTGCTGTTGGCAAGACTTTTAATTCTGCACTGGCTTCGAATATCGAAGTCACTTCATCGCTCCTTAGCCAATCGTTAGAAGGCAAAGCCATTAAACTATTATCGACCTGGTTATTAAATCATTGAAGGCTAATTTTAGCCCCAAGCCTGACAATCACATCATGATTTTCGCGGTAATAGTTGTCAAAACCGGGGCAGTAGGTAGGGATTAATACTTACCTTAAACCCAAGAACCCGCCACTTTGATGAGCCCAGAGCTGGGCATACAGTGCATGATTATCAATTAACTCGGCGTGGCTGCCCTGCTCTACAATGCGCCCCTCGTCCAATACGATCAAACGATCCATAGCGGCGATGGTTGAGAGACGGTGGGCGATGGCCAGTACCGTTTTACCTTCCATCAAGGTATACAGGCTCTCTTGAATACCGGCCTCCACTTCAGAGTCCAGCGCAGAGGTGGCTTCATCCAGTACCAGAATCGGCGCATCTTTTAGCAAGACCCTGGCAATGGCTATACGCTGGCGCTGCCCGCCGGAGAGGCTGACACCACGCTCACCCACATGGGCATCGTAGCCGCGGCGGCCATGACTATCTTCCAGTTGCTGGATAAAGTCTTCCGCATGGGCGCGGCGTGCCGCTTCCAGCATCTCTTCCTCTGTGGCCTGCGGGCGACCAAACATAATATTCTCACGCACCGAGCGAAATAGCAGGGATGTATCCTGGCTAACCATAGCTATTGATGCCCTTAAACTTTCCTGGGTAACATCTCGCAAATCTGTATCATCAATACGAATATTCCCGCTATCTAAATCGTAAAAACGCAGCAGCAAATTCACCAGCGTCGATTTACCCGCACCGGAGCGCCCAACGATACCGACCTTCTCACCGGGCTTAATATTCAGGTCAAGATTTTCAAATACCGCTTTGCGGGCATTGTAGCTAAAACTGATTTGTTGGAAATCAATCCCGCCCCGCTTTACCTGTAAAGGTTTAGCGTCACCATTGTCACTGACCTTTTGCTCATTAGAAACGGTGTTAATACCGTCCTGTACGGTACCGATATTTTCAAATAAGTTACTGGTTTCCCACATCACCCAATGGGACATACCAGTAATACGCACCGCAATACTCATAGCAATGGCTATTGCTCCCGGGGTAATCGCAGCCTCTAACCATAAGAAAATACCAGCGGCGGCAGTGGCAAACACCAACAACATATTAAGGGACCAGACAAAAATGTTGAGCCAGGTCACCAGGCGCATTTGGGGATGAACGGTCTGTAAAAACTCATTCATTCCATGCTGTACATAGTCAGACTCGCGCTTTGAATGGGAAAATAATTTTAACGTCAGGATATTGGTATAGCTATCTACAATACGCCCCGTCATTAACGCACGGGCATCAGCCTGGCGCATGGAGATAGATTGCAAACGTGGTACAAAAAAACGCAGTGTCAATATATAGCCCACCAACCAAGCCAGTATAGGTATACAAAGCCGCCAATCAGCATTGGCCACAAGAATAATGGTAGTGACCAGGTACACGGTGACAAACAACATCACATCCAACACCTTCATCACGGACTCTCGAACAGCCAGCGCCGTTTGCATCACTTTAGTGGCAACGCGCCCACTAAACTCGTTTTGAAAAAAGCCGTAGCTCTGCCCCAATAAATATCGGTGTGATTGCCAGCGAACCCGCATGGGGAAATTACCCATTAAGGTTTGGTGAACCAGCATGGAATTAATCACCACGACAATAGGAATAAACAACAGCAAGAAAACCGACATGGCTACTAATGTCGGCCATTCCTGATCAAGAAAATCACCTCTATCCTTGCTCGCCAGCCAATCAACCAACTGCCCCAAAATGCCGTAGAGCATGGCTTCCGATACCGCCAAAATAGCGGTGGTGACTGCCATCCAAAATAAATAGCGTTCTATACCTTGCGTATAGTGGCGGCAAAAGGCATACACCCCTTTGGGTGGCTTGGTGGGACTCACCGAGGGGAAGGGGTCAATCAGCTTTTCAAAAAAACTAAACATATAAAAAATTTACCGTCATTCCCGCGAAGGCGGGAATGACAAAGGTTAAAAAAATATCATAGCATGAGGGGTTCGTTTTTTACTAAGTATTAACCGTATCAGTTATGGCTGACGGGGTAATATCGGCAAGGGTTTATGTAAGCAAATAAGCTCAGGACTTATGTCCGCCTGATACGCCAACACCTCAACACCCGCGGCTATGGCTTCACGAAAAGTATCACCGTATTTTTGATCGATGGCATCAGCAGGGGCTACTCGCTTAATCCCAGTATGCTGAACACAGAAAAACAACACCGCCCTATGGCCCTGCTGCACCATTTCTATAAGCTCGCGAAGATGCTTGCGACCACGATCACTAACGGCATCGGGAAAAACGCCGAGGCTATCGTCCAGTAATAAGGTGACGCTTTTTACTTCTATATAGCACTGCTGTGCATCACGCTCTAACAATAAATCTATGCGACTTTTTTCTTTGCCGTATTTTACTTCTGTACGGATGGAGTCGTAGCCCTGTAGTTCTTTGATCACTCCTGCCTCGATGGCCTCTTTCACTAAATCGTTAGCCTTGGCGGAGTGAATGCAGGCCATATAGTTTTCTGGAGTTTGTACTAGCTCCCAGGTGTTAGAATATTTTCGTTTTGGATTATCGGAGGTTGATAACCACACCTTTGAGCCGGGTTCAGCGCAGCCAGTCATAGCACCGGTGTTGGGGCAATGTACCGTCACTTGCTCGCCGCTCTCTAAAATAACATCAGCCAGAAAACGTTTATAACGCTTAATTAAGCGGGCTTTAACCAGAGGGAATAATTCCATCGACTTCCATTCAACTATTTACAGTTTCACTGTACCCGTCATTCCCGCACAGGCGGGGATGACGGGTGTAAAAAAGGCCACCCGAAGGCAGCCTTTTTGGTATTGCGCTAAGTATCGATATTATTCGATGATCTTGGCTACAACACCCGCACCAACAGTACGACCACCTTCACGGATTGCGAAGCGTAAACCTTCGTCCATCGCGATGGGGTTGATCAGGGTAACGGTCATCTGAAC
>JAAELM010000188.1 GCA_024226635.1 Oceanicoccus sp.
CTTAAGATGAAAGCGAATATCACGCACCAGACGCCGGGTTTTGAACGGGGGGGCCGTTAAGGGCCTTAAGGTTTTTGGCTGGATTGTTTTCATGGGCATCTCTATGATTCAATATCTGTCTCAGTATATAACGGCCATCCTTTTATTTCTCGCCCGATGGCTGCAAAGAGTGGTGGACGTCTACCCTTATGTCGGTTTCTCCTCCATATTTATTCTGTTAGCAAGAGATGAAGTACTGGTGCTATAGCGCCAGCACCACCAGTCGTATTGGAACCACCAGTAGTATTGGGCGGGGAAACATTTTCAGCAAAACGACCGGTGTAATTACCAGGCGGATTGTATTGGCAAACCCAGGCATTGGCCATATATGGCCAATTTGCATCACACCCCGTAGACAAAGCACATCCTATTTCCGTGGTGCTTTTCCAGACGACCTGTGTAAAGTGGCCAGTACCAGAACTAAACCCTGGATTAGTATAATCATATAGTGGTTCTTCATCATACCACATCTTAACAACCTGGCTCTCGTCCATAGAATAGCTCGCCCATGCCAAATTCTCTCCATACCCTGAAGATGAATGCCCGGAAGGGCAGGTATTGGCATAACCCTGAGCACTGGCAGCAACGGTATTCGACCAGGAAACCGTTGCTGCTCTATGTAATACACGGTATTCATTGTGTGCCTGCAACCATTTTTGGATTTCCTGTGAAGTGGCTGCTGTTGTCTCTATTGGTATTAGCCCCACTGATGCCAAAGCCAGTAAAAATACTAAATATTGCTTCATCACTTCACCTTCGGTAAGGACACTGCCACTACTACCGGGGCGGTCCATTCTGCTAACGTCTTTAATTAAGGTTCTTCTATCCATCTTTGCAGCCTCTCTGTTTTGATTTATTCTTCATTTCAATCCCTGTTATGCATTTGAATCTGATCCGAAGCGATGAACTCCCCTAGTGTTTACTGATCATTTCCATTCTGGTGCCGCAATTCTTCTCGACAACCTGCACGGATACCCCGGCCAGTAGCGCCTGGCTTATGTAGCAATGCCTATAAGCCACGGCCTCACCGGGAAGTTTTGCCGCCTCCCTGGTTAAGGTCATAGCCAAGCCCCAGTTTTGCGCGTTCCATTTCTTGCATGTATGTGTTTTTAGCAACCAGTCGTCGCGAGTATAGAAGATATAGACGCCCCCTTTTTTAGCTGAATCGAGGGCTACCATCGTTGATGGATACCTAAAAGTGGTATAAGTCTTGCCACTGTATTAATTGCCTGAAAG
>JAAELM010000189.1 GCA_024226635.1 Oceanicoccus sp.
AGCCAGCCCGCTCATGGGGGAAGTCCTTGGGTTTGACCAGGCATAAGTCCTTTAAGCCCATATTTTTCATAGCGCGGGCCACGGCCCCGATATTGCCTGGGTGGGAAGTATGTACCAGTACAACACGGGCGTTATGGAGAGGATTGGCTGTAGTCACGGAAACCTGCTTTGCATTCATCGTTGAAAGGCCGCGGATTTTATCAGAATTTCAGCTTGGCGATAGGGGGAATCCGTTATGGAGGCGGATTTAGTGGTAGATAGCCACAATTGACGTTTCTAGTTTGCTAACACTGCTGCTATAATCCGCCGCCGAAATGCCCTCCTTAATCATCTAGCCAAGGTTTGCCCATGGAACCCATGTTAAATATCGCTCTGCGAGCCGCCAGAAACGCCGGTGAAATTGTTGCCCGCGCCACTGAACAAATCGATATGCTGGAAGTTAAAGAAAAGTGTGCCAATGATTTTGTTACCGAGATTGACCAGGCGGCAGAAAAAGAGGTGATTTACCATATTTCCAAAGCCCACCCTGACCATGCTTTTTTAGGCGAGGAAGGCGGCCTGCAAGGTAATGCCGACAGTGACTACCAATGGATTATTGACCCTATCGACGGTACTACTAACTTTGTAAGGGGTATCCCCCACTTCGCCATCTCTATTGCCTGTATGTATAAAGGCCAACTGGAGCATGCCGTTATTCTTGACCCTATTCGCCGTGAAGAGTTTACCGCCAGCCGCGGCAAAGGCGCCCAGCTTAATGGCCGCCGGATGCGGGTCAGCGCCAATAAATCACTGGATGGAACCTTAATCGGTACCGGTATTCCCTTTAAGTCCAGAAGCGAAGTTTATATCCCCGCCTACACCCAAAGCCTTGCAGCGGTAGCCAGCCAAACCGCAGGCATCCGCCGCGCCGGCGCTGCATCGCTGGATTTGGCCTATGTTGCCGCTGGCCGTTTAGATGCTTTCTGGGAAATTGCCCTCAACAAATGGGATATTGCCGCAGGCGTTTTGCTGGTTAGGGAGTCCGGCGGTTTAGTCTCTGACTTTAACGGCGGCAGCGGTTTTATGGAGTCTGGCAATATTGTAGCGGGCAACCCAAAATGCTTTAAGGCGTTGCTACAAACCGTTCAACCCCATCTAAAGCATATTAGCTAAGCAAACTCGCTTACTTTTGGTTATTAAAAAGCACTGAATGGGATAATTACCTATTCTAGAACTTGAACCTTTGCTTGACTCCCTCTATTTTTAATAAATACCTACAACAATACCTACAACAACAGGGACTGCTTCCCGCGTGAAAGCCTCTCGGTCACAGACTGCTTTATATAACACCAAGGTGCTACTCAAGCGCCTGATGTCCTCTCAATGCTCCATTGAGGGTAACTTTGTTCACCCCTGTGTGATTAAAGGCCAGGAAACCCTGGTTCATGCCCATGATCTGGCGCTTCGTGATCCAGAGTTCTACCAACAACTACAGGACTATGCCGAGACTAATAGCTACGCATTAGTCGCTGATAGACGAAGCAAAGAAAGCCCGGATAAACATGGCCGCCGCCGTGCATGGCTGCCGGTGATTGTCTTGTCGATGGGTTTAAATGCCGCCGTTGCGGCTGAAAAGCCTTCAGCCCATGGCGGTTTCCAAAACCAGCAGGGGCACTCGGTACTGAGTTTATTTCACCCCGCCCCTGAAGCGGCAGACTTATCAGAGAAAACCAGTCTCGACCATCAGGTTGATGATAGTCACTTTGAATATGAATTTGCGTCATCGGAAGATAGTGAAATTATTGAAAGTATCTTGCTGGACCATTATCAATCTGCTGCTAATGACCCCAGCCATATTGAAGCCGACCTGGTGCAAATTTCCCGCTACCTAAGCCAATACCCTGAGGCAGTTGCACTTATCACCAGCATTGCCGACCAGCCCTGGCAACTGCAACACGCTGATAATACTTTTGAAACGGAAGTGCGAGGCAATGCCTTTCAGGTACAAGCCGTAGAGATTCGATTTGATAGCCGCGCCGCGGCAAAACTTCGCTCACACCGCAGCTGTGAAACTCAAGCCAATGCTTGTATCGCCTCCCCTGCTGATGCTCTGTTGCATGAATTACTGCATGCACGTAGTGCATTGCTAAAGACAAAAACCTTTATTGCCCAGGGGGGTATGAATAGTGTGTTATATCCTTATGCTCACGAATATGATGTGATCAAACAAGAGAATCAACTCTATAAAGCAATGAGCATGAAGGACGGGGTTGTTAGACCCCAACGTCATCGCCATGCAGGAAAACTAGTGGCTAGCTCCTGCTCTTTCTGCGTTCAATAGCCGGGCGATTTAAAACCCACTACACACAGCTTATGGGCGGTATTTCAGCCGCAAGCCTTCAAGAAAGTTGCGCAAAATCTGGTCTTTGCATTCGCGATAATGCTTATGGCCTTTTTTACGAAACAAAGCACTTAATTCATGATCGCTAATGGTTAGCCCTGCGGACTGTAATACCGCCTGAATATCATCGCTTTTAAAATCCATCGCGATTTTTAATTTTCTCAGCACAATATTGTTATCCAACTGCTTTTCAGCAACCGGTGCTGGCCCTTCC
>JAAELM010000190.1 GCA_024226635.1 Oceanicoccus sp.
GATATTCGAGATGATATTAGCCAGCTAATAGAACAGCAGCAGTTGCCGCAGGATTATTGGCAGCTGGTGGAAAGCTATATAGAGCCACTGAGTCGGCAGATCGCCAGAGAGCATCAGAAGTTAAACAAAACCATGGTAGTGGCGATTAATGGTGGCCAGGGCTCTGGCAAAAGTACCTTTTCCTTATTCTTAAAATTATTGTTGCAATCCAGTCAGCAGTGTTCCGTGGTGGCTGTATCGCAGGATGATTTTTATCTGGGTAAATCCCAGCGTCAGCAAATAGCCAAAGACATTCATCCACTACTGGCCACCAGGGGGGTGCCGGGTACCCATGACGTTGCGTTGGCGCTGCAAACCCTAAAGGATTTAATAGAAGGTAAAGCTGTTCCTTTGCCTCAGTTCGATAAAGCCCTGGATGATGGCGTGCCCGTTAATCAATGGCCGCTGCAACAGGAGCCCGTCGATATTATTTTATTGGAAGGCTGGTGTGTAGGTGCCTTACCCCAATCTTTTGAGCAATTAAAACAACCGATTAATGAATTGGAAAAAAATGAAGATAGCTTGTCACTGTGGCGAGGCTATGTAAATCAGTGTCTTGCAGAAAACTATCAGCAATGGTTTGGCCTGATTGACTATCTGGTCATGTTAAAGGTGCCCGATATGGCGTCGGTCTATCAGTGGCGTAGCTTGCAGGAGAAAAAACTGCAGCAGAATTACTGTTCCGATCAACCCAATGACATTATGGACCAGCAGCATCTGATGCGTTTTATTCAGCATTTTGAAAGGTTGACCCTGCATCAATTACACACCCTGCCTGAGCGGGCCGATGTGGTTTTTTATTTAAATCAACAACACGGTATTGATTCTGCTAGTGGCTTGGTAAATGGCTTGGTAGATGAGTAGTATGAATTATTCTGGCAGCCCCATAATTTTCACCGACCTTGATGGTACATTACTGGATCACGATGATTATAGTTTTACCGCGGCGCAGCAGGCATTAAACACGATTGCAGAAAAATCTATCCCGCTAATTATTAATACCAGTAAAACAGCCACAGAAATTATCCATTTACAAAAGCAGCTGACTATTAAGCAACCCTTTATTTGTGAAAACGGAGCCGCCGTTTATCTACCGCCGAAGCACGGCGATCAAGGCAATATTGAAAACTATCACTGCGAAGCTTTCGCCAGGCCAAGACAAGAAATACTGGACGTTTTACATCGCCTGCGAGCAGAGCAGGGCTATCAATTTACCGGTTTTGCCGATTGTGATGCGCCTGCCATTAGCGACCTTACCGGGCTGGATCTAAAACAATCTGCCCTGGCTCTGGAACGAAATTTTAGTGAGCCCTTATTATGGCAGGGCAGCCAAAATAGCCGGCAACATTTTATTGAACAACTGCAACAACATCAGTTGATTGCACAGCAAGGTGGCCGTTTTATCACCGTCAGCAGCGCGGTTAATAAAGCTGAAGCCATGGCATGGCTCTGTAAATTTTATGGTGGCTCTCAGTGTGTTATCGCCCTTGGTGATAGCCCCAACGATGAAGCGATGTTAAACGCAGCAGACATTGCTGTAGTGATACCATCAAAACACTCTGGCCATCTCGATATAAGCGGCGCTAAACAAGTGATTAAAACCGAGCTGGCAGGCCCGGCCGGTTGGCAGGCGGCAATGGATCGATTGCTGCCATTATTCAGCACAATACAGTCATCAATACAAATGGCATCAATAGAATAATACCTGGAGAACACCATGGCAGATTTCCATCAAAATGGGATGATCACCACCTTACATAATATTGCCAAACGTCCCCTCGAGGATCTGGAAGCAGAATTAAACCGCTTTAAAAAGTCGCGCCCCATGGGCCTGGTATTACCATCACTGTATTCTGAACTGCAAACCGAAGCGCTGGCCAATATTGTTGAAGAGCTAAAGCAAGTTGATTATCTAAGCGAAATTGTTATTGGCCTGGATAGAGCCAATCGCGATGAATACCAACATGCGGTCAACTATTTTTCCGGTTTGCCCCAGCGTCATCGCATACTGTGGAATGATGGCCCGCGTTTAATGGCGATTGATAAAAAGCTGCAGGACCTGGGTCTTGCACCCACGGAAATGGGCAAGGGTCGAAATGTCTGGTATTGCTACGGCTATACCCTGGCTTCAAAACGGGTTGATGCGGTGGCCCTGCATGACTGTGATATTGTCACCTATAACCGTGAACTATTGGCGCGGCTGATTTATCCAGTGGC
>JAAELM010000191.1 GCA_024226635.1 Oceanicoccus sp.
AAAAACCATACACACCAAAAAGATAGTTTGTGCGGTGTTTTCAAAACCATCCCCCTTTTCGTTGTAGAGCTAGCTCTACAACGAAAAGGGGGATGGTTTTGAAAACACCGCACAAACTATCTTTTTGGTGTGTATGGTTTTTTGTTGTTGCAAGGAATAAAAAACCTAGTATGGGATGCTACTGGATAACAGGAGCATTCCATGAACTGTAGAATCCTACGATTGAAAGAAGTGAAAAAATTAACAGGCTTATCCCGCTCAACCATCTACTTGCAAATATCGAAGGGTCATTTCCCCAAGCAGGTACATTTGACTGGTGCGCGTTCGGTGGGGTGGTATGAAAGTGATATTACTGAGTGGATTGAATCTCGACACCAACTATAAGCCCTAAAACTAATAACACAGAACTAATGTAGTAGAGTGATTTGACTATGCTTGTTTGTTTATGCAGCTGATATATTTACTGATTGACAGATACATCGTCAATCATAAGAAAGTTCCCGCACCCATCCTCGAACATGTTTTTTAACCCCCAATTCGGATTATCTAATTCAGGACGTAATTTCACACCAGCGGATTCCAACCTCTCCAGTTCAGCTTCAACATTATTGACCGAGAAAACCATTATCGGTAAGTTTTCTTCATATGCTGCTTTTTGGTATTTCTCAGCGAATGTTCCTTGGCAGGGTTCCAGTAAAATTGCTGTACCTTTTGGATCTTCGGCTGAAACAACAATGGCTATATGCGCGTCTGCATCAAACTCTTTTGAGATAAACCCTAACTTTGACGTGTAGATCTCATGTGCTTTAACAGCATCTTGCACCGGTATACTGACTAGAGATATTTTCACTTGCTTTTCCTCCTGCAATTTATTGCGAACTAACTATTTATCAATGACATGAGCTGTAGCTCACCACACTCTGTTGAAGCCACCTTATCTTTCATAAGCCCAACTTTCTTATAAGCATTTATCGCTCTGACATTAGCAACATCAGGGTCGATACCAATAGCAGGCACGCTTGAAGCGAAAAGAGTATCTACACGAAAGCCTAGATAGCTAGTACCATGCCCTTGGCCCATCATCTCCGCCTCGCCAATAAAAGTATCTATTCCGCGTGACCCTTTTGGCAGATAAGATAAATGATGGTCTTGCCAGCCGTGAATATCATAGTCCTGTACAAAAGCGAATGGCCTATTTTTGAAGAAAACAATCATCATCCGGATTCTCATATCTGACAACCCTTCTTCTAAATCTTCAATATAATCGGAGTCTTGATACCATTTGAAAACTTCAGGCGACCTTAACCATTTTTCGATTAATTCCAGATGATTCTCCCCTGCTTTAACAAACGAGTAGGGATACATATTGTCTGACCTAAACCCTTTATCAATCGCCATTATTATCTCCGGCATAAGGATTTTTATCAGTAACCAGTTTGAGTTCGATACCATGTTCAAGAAAAGCCTTACAGGCAGAAATCACGAGATTGAAGCCTTCCGTAGAATCCAATGCCTGAGCGACTTGTTCATCATCACTTCCCGTAAAACCCGAAGCGATTATCTCAACAAAGGTGGTATCACCTCTGGAAGTAAACACCCATTCAACAGGGGTGGGCCACTCAATTTCTATTCTTTGGCATTCTTCAATAGCTTTTACAAACACTTCGGCTGAAACACCGTAGTGATCCCAGAACCATGTCACAGTGTTACCCACACTAAGCTGGCCAGTGGATCTACTGAACCAGAACCTGGTTGTTATATCAGGGTCTACAAATGCCCTGAACACTTCTTCAATTGGGCGACGAATAAGCATTGTCGCCCTTGCGAGGGGCGGGGTTTCAAGTGACATTATTCCTTTCCTCCTTTATTGGCAGTCATTTAGCGGCGCTGCCGTCCATCTGCCCTAGCTCATAAAGCGGTGTTGATACCCAGCTTGTCTAATATCTCTCGCGCTCGTTTAATATGGTGATTACTCACTCTGTATAAGACACCTGAACACCCTTTTTCCCCACCTCCTGCAATTCTGCTTTGCGTATTTTTGCTGAATGGGTTGAACTCAGCAGCTATAGCCCCTAAAAACCTCAACACATTAATATTATTATGAATAATATTTTTAGTAGTACCGCTAGTAGTATCAGGGGAAAAATAAACAGCAAAAATTCTTTAAATACAAACCGTTAGGATTAGGGTTCAACTCCCGCCGGCCCACCAAAAAAGCGATAAACCTCTGAGAAATCAGGAGTTTTTTCGTATCTGGGATGCCATCAGTGTCCCTGGGTACAAAACAAGGTACGAAAATAATGGCTGATTATCTCTTACAACGACCTTCTGGTTACTACTTTAGATACACCCTACCGATACACCTTCGCGACATTTTGGGTCAACGGGAAATAATATATTCACTCAGGACTACTTCCAGACTGCTAGCAAAGAGCAAGGCTGCGTATATTGCCGACTCCATAAAACAATTAGCAGAGAGACTAAACGGTAGTATGGTTGTAGCAGATAGCTGTGTCTAATTCACTTCTTAGTTAAGCTTTTCGAGATTTCTCTACATTCAAAAATCTTGTCAATAAATCCACTAAGTACCCTACCCTTCGTAAACTCGCGACATCATCTGAATAGTCTTTGAAATTTGGCTCCGACCTGAATGCCGTTCAACAGGGTGAAAAGCCTTTTTCTGATTTTAAGGATATTTCTGGCAGCGTTGGCACTGGAGCAATAGAGCTAATAGAGAACGGCAGCCCTGCATACAGGGCTGTTTACTGTGCAAAATACGAAGATACCGTATATTTACTACACGCCTTTACAAAAACAACCAATGGCGTAGATCTGCAGGCTATGACTACCGCTAAAGAGCGCTACAAATTAATGGTCGAAGAAGTGAAAAATAGTAAGAAAGGAGCACAAAAGAAACCTAAAGGTAAGAAAAAGCGCCGACAGTAATCAGTTAAAGAGGCGCTTCACGTAACAAGCTTAAGCAGCAACCGCTTCAGAGCGCACTTCGCATTGTATTGGTGACCGATTGCTTCTTTTAGGCGGGTCCTGATAGGTAGGTTTAAAACGAAACCCGAGTATTGCCAAGTAACCTATGAGCTTTTCAGAAGATACTTTGTCGATTTTCCCCCTCATTAGTTCGCTAGCCCTTGGCTGGGCAATATCCAGGTGCTGCATAACTTCAGCCTGTTTCCAACCACGTGCTTCAAACAACTTTCTTAATACCACCATCAAATCTGAGCGAAACCTCAAATCAGCTGACTCAATCGGGTCTTCTTCAAAGGAATCGAAGATATTGTCATATTCTAATTGGGTCATAATTAAGCCCTCTGGATATATACAAGATTCTGTATAATATACGATATTTTGTATAAACATCAAGATCAGATTTCTAAATGTAAATATATCTCTTAAATGAACAGCTATTAACTATCCACAATAATGAGATCCCTTCTTGTTGACGGGGCGAGTGAGTGTTATTGAGGGGGCTTGTTGCCAGTGGCAACAATGTCTAACAGGGGAGGCAAGCACGATTTTGATTACCTTATTTTTCCACCCTTTTTATTCTGTCGCTGGATAATGAATAATCAAATCCGCTGATGCAATAGTCACCCCGAATAAACTTCAATCAACAACTTCCCTCTCTGCGACACTATGTCACATTCCATCTTATTGGCGTCTCCCTATAATACCGCGACTGACGCAGGCCGTGCCTGCTTTAACTTTATAGGGAAAATAGAACGTGAAAAAACACCTGTCTATTGCATTAACTCTAGCCACACCTTTTGCAACATCCACTGCCTATGCCGAGACACTTGAACTCGCCCAACTGGAAACCGTTGTGGTTACCGCCACCCGGGAAGAGCGCCGAAAAATGGAGCTGCCGGAATCGATCCAGTCCTTTGACCGGGAAACCATTGATGCCGTAGCCCCCTCCCACCCCAGTGAAATTTTAAACCGCGCCGCCGGTGTTCATGTGAATAACCTAAGCGGCGAAGGCCATATGACGGCGATTCGCCAGCCGATTACCACCCGCGGTGTTTATCTCTACCTTGAAGATGGTGTTCCCGTAAGACCCACAGGTTTTTTTAATCATAATGCCCTGTATGAAGTGAATATTCCCCAGAGCGGGCAACTGGAAGTGACCAAGGGGCCGGGGTCTGCGCTGTACGGCAGTGATGCCATTGGCGGTATTATTAATTCACTTAGCCGCAAGCCACCCGCAGAAACCGAAGTGATGATCAACCTTGAGGCCGGTTCCAACGATTGGCAGCGTGCCTTGCTTTCCGCCGGCACCAGCCACGGTGACCACGGCCTTAGTATTGACCTTAATGCCACCGATAACAGCGGCTACCGGGACGAAGCGGATTACGACAGAACATCACTTACCGGTCGCTGGGACTTTGCCACCAGTGACCAGCTTTCTATCAAAACCCTGCTGTCTTATACCCAGGTAAACCAAAGCGGTGTCTCCAGCCTCGAAGAATTCGACTATAAAAACAACGATAAAAAAAATCGCTTCCACGGCGATACCGCTTTTCGTGAAGTGGATGCCCTGCGTTTATCCTCGGAGTTTTCCTGGGCGACCAGTGACAGTACCCTGGCCACCCTGACACCCTATTACCGCAACAATACCACCAGCATGGCCCCTTCATGGATGGTAACTTACGACCCCAATGAGCGGGAAAGCGAATTCCAATCCTATGGTTTACTCAGCAAATACCGGGTGCGTAGTAACGATACGGTGCAATGGATTATTGGCCTGGATATCGACTACACCCCATCGAAATATCAAGAAGAAGCCATTAGCCATAACCTGGAAGATGATATCTATACCGGCTATATCTCACTGAACAATAGCAACTATGATTTTGATGCCGAGCAAACCTCACTTTCACCCTATGCCCATATAGAAGTGCAAGTATCAGAAAAACTGCTGGCGTCAGTCGGTTTGCGTTATGACTATTTTGATATCAGTTATAAAGATAATTTATCCAGCAGCGACCCTGAGAGTATTTTTATTCCACAACTGGGCCGCCCGGTTACCCATCGCCGCCCCGATGATCAGGATATTTCCTTCGAACAATTGAGTCCCAAGCTGGGCTTGGTGTATACCCTCAACGACCATCATGCCACCTACTTTAATTATCGCCAGGCATTTTCCATTCCCTCGGTGACCACACTGTTCCGCTCCGGCAGTACGCAAATTACCGACAAGCTTGAGCCTATTACCGCCGACAGCTATGAGCTGGGTATTCGCGGCCAGGCCTCCGACGCGATTTTTTATGAACTGGCTATTTACCAGATGGATATTAGTGATGATATTGTCAGTGTGGTTAACGGTTTTGAGCGCAATGTTTACAATGCCGGTGAAACCGAACACCAGGGTATTGAACTGAGTATTAACGGCGCTATTACCGAAGAGTTCTCCTACGCCGCCGGGTTTACCAAAACCCGACAAACCTATAAAAATTTTTCTTACACCTGCTGCTTCCCCACACAAAATATTGATGTCAGCGACAATGATATCGGCAAAGCCCCGGACACGATCGGCAATGTGGTACTGGTTTATACCCCCGTTATCTTCACCGGCCTGCGACTGGAAGTGGAATGGGAACACCTTGGCGACTACTACACCGACGAAACCAATACCGCCGACTACGGTGGCCATGACCTATATAACTTTAGAGTTAACTATGTACTAGGGAATGGACTTGAGCTTTATGGTCGCGTGCAAAATATCGGTGACAAGCGCTACTCAACCTATACCTCCAACCAGGTAGGTGACCCGGATATCAGCTATCGCCCGGGCAATCCTCGCAGCGCCTATGCAGGCTTTCGCTATACCTTTTAATCTTTAATATTTGATCACAGATGAGCAACACTATGACCAGCCGCAGCAAAAAAGCCAACACTATTCTACTGGCCCGCCAATTTCACCAGAGGCTGGTATGGCTAGCCATTGCTGCTCTGGCCTTATTTATTCTATCGGCCCTGACCCACCCCATTATGGTATGGACCGGGCCACAGGCCAGTAAATTTTTTCCACCGACGATGACGATTAGTGAACAAACCATTAACGGTGTTATGGAAACACTGAAAAACCTTAATGGAAAAAATGCCCGCATTGTAAAAGTGGTGCCGACCCAACAGGGCCCTATGCTGCAAGTCACCACGGAACCGACGCAGCCCAGGGAGTATTATCCGCTATCAAACAACCTGCCCTATAGCCCGCTACAACAGTTCGACCGACAACAGGCCGAGTGGCTGGCCCGCTATTACACCGGCACAAACGCTGCGATCAAAAGTATCAAGTTTATCGATAGCTTCTCTAACCAATACCCGTCAGTAAATCGCCTGTTACCGGTCTATAAAATTAACTTTGATACCCCGGACCAACTCTCGGTGTATATCCATACCGAAACCAACGCTCTGGCCTCTATTAACAATAATTGGAAAACTTCACTACAAACCATTTTCCAGTGGTTCCACACCTGGTCCTGGCTGGATAATTACCCAACGCTGCGTGTCAGTATTGTATTAATACTACTTCTGAGCTTATTAACCATTAGCGTTGCAGGGATCACTCTTCTGGCCACTGTGAAACGCTCACAATCTAAAACCAGCTCCCAGCGTTACCACCGCAAACTCGCCTGGTTTATCGCCATGCCTTTTCTGGGTCTTATCCTAAGCGCCGGCTACCATTTACTACAATCGGAATACGGTGAAGCCCCGATAGGCATGCGCCTTTATAAACCCATCACCATCAATACACCCGGCGAAATCCTTAACGCCGATTCCCTAAAGGGCATAGAACTTAGCGCCCTATCACTGCTCGACTATCAAGGGGAACTCTATTTTAGAGCCAGCAAAGCCAACGGCGCAGCGCCCGCCAGCACCAAGCCCCACCAACACCATGAAAAAGCCAGCGATAATGATGTAAGAAATAAACGCTTTGATGGCCAGACTAAAGAGCGAGGAGCACTCTATCTCACTACCGCTGGTGATAACACAGCACTCTCTGATGAAGTGGTTGTTGCTTCAACCGCTTTAACCTATTTATCCGCCACCGCCGATAAATTAACCCTGGAGCGTGTTACACACTTTGGTGCTGATTATGACTTTCGGAATAAGCGGCTGCCGGTATGGCGAGTGACTATTGATAATGCAGAGGGTGATAAGTTGTTTATTGATCCTGTAACCGGAATTTTGGTGGACCATATTAAAAAAGCACAGGGGTTGGAAAGACTGTCTTTTTCTTTGCTGCATAAATGGAATATTTTGGTGCCACTGCTTGGGCGTGAAGGCAGGGATATAGTTGTGGTGGTGTTTTTGTTGGTGATGGTGGGTTTTGGGGTTATGGGGATTCGACTGAAAAAATAATGAAGGGTTAGCCGCTGGCTGAAAGCTCGCACACTTAAGCTGGTTTTCCATGGGTATGGTTTTTTGTGGTTGCGAGGAATAAAATATCTAGTATGGGATGTTATTGGATAACAGGTGCCCGTTCTGTTGGTTGGTATGAAAACGCTGTTAGTTTCAAAAGACCACCTAACGCTCGATTTCCTTTATTTAAAGTCTGATAGATTTTGAAACGAAGGGCTTATTTAGTTAGCCACTAGGTAATTTAAACATCCGGATTGCTCAAGCACCGCTTTAAGCGCCGCCTTGGATTCACCGGAAAGCGCTGCATAACGTTTGCGTAGTGCTGGCAAGCAAAAGGAATGGCGGTCGTGTGCAATGCGTGTAAAGGCTCTGCCCTCTATATCGTATGAAAACCTTTTCTCACCTTTTTCCAACGCTGCTGCATTAGCGGCCAATAATGGTAAATGGTACTTACCACTAAGCTTCAATATTTCCGCTACGGGTGATGACATGAGCTTTTCTTTATTAGTGCTTAACGATTCCCATTCCCCTTCAACACCACTCAGGTCATCAATGATGCTTACCCAGCGGGTGGTGAAGTTATACTTCTCGCGCATAAATACAGACGCCGTGTGGTCTTGAATTTCTTGAGACAAAATACCGTAAATACCAAGTTCGGCTCGGGACGGACGTGAGCCAAAGAAAAATAATCCTTTGGTCACAGCTCGTTCCATAATGCTCAAGAAAGCATGAAAACTGCTTTCAAGCACGTAGTCATTAGCAGGACTACCACAGATCTTTTCAACCCCAATTAACTGGCGGCTGGCCCACATCTCACTCATGGCATTAAACCCGTCGTTTTCAATGTCGCCCTTCATCCCTTCATAAAGAATCCATTGGCTATTGTGTTCTTGATCCGCCTTCAGGCGCCAACGGTACATAAAAAACGGCCAAAGCAACCATTCGTCAGCAAAGTCTTCTATCAAGTAAGCAAGAAAGGCATCAGCTTCGTTTTCTGGCTCTGTGCTGCGCGCCGAAAACTTTTGTTCAAGCTTGTCGATAATAGGTGTGGAGTCGTTTTCAAACGTGCCGTCCGGGTATTCAATTACCGGCACCATATAGGTTTTCACCTTTGTTCTGGCTATTTCATCCGCCCCCAAGTTGTTACACCACTGAAAAGGTATATGACGATAGCGTAAGTAGGCCCGCAATTTCATTGAAAACGGCGACATTAGAAAACCGTGCAATTTGTGCATGGAATCGGGGGTTGGATTAGTCATATGGAATATCTTAGAGTTTGTGTGTGTTTTCCGACATTGTGCCAATTCTATTCAGGCACTACAGCATTCCTGCTTTTTTCCCTTTATTCAGCAGGTAGCGAATTCGCGCATCAGTCGCACCGTCTTTAATCACCGGTGGTGTAAAGCCGTCAAACAGATCGCTGTGCACTATGCCATCAGTCATCATTAAGGGAAGTACACCCGCAGCTGTCAGCGCTTCGTCGATTAACTGCTTCTCATCACCTTGCAACTGCACATAACGGTTTTGCAGCTGCTCAAATGACCAGACACGGTATTGATGCACACTGAAGGTTTCTGTTAATCCGTAGACTTCGGCGTCAAATGTTTTACTTTTATTTTTACTGGCCTGGGCGCAGGCTTGTGCAAAAGGAATATAGGTTTTTGCGGTAAAGCTAAGTAATTTGTGCAAACTTTCTGGAACACCGGCGTTCAGATTGATCCAGTCACCAAATGTGGTTTGCCCAACACAACCACGCGTATCGCCCAGTTCTGTAATCGTCTCTATCCAGTTGCAGGTTCTGGGGCCATGAACCTCCATGGTTTCTTTTGAATTGGGGTCACTATAAAGATGAACCTTTAACGAACCATAAAGTGCGAAATCGGCCATGGAAGGTTTGTCGCCTAACAGGAATTGATAATGCAAAAAATGCTCATCCAGAATGGACAGCAAATCCAGCACTTGCTGATCCATATTCTCACGCACCCTGTCGGTTAACCCTAGGTGTTTATTAAAACCTGCCTGACGGGACAACATAAAGTCTGCAAGGTCACTAACTGACGCATCGGGTATTGCATAGGCAAGATCACGTCCAATGCGATGACTTACCGCTCTCTGATTTTGTTCATTACCCCAACGGGTATGCATATGAATACGCGGCATATATTCATCGGCAAACTCTTCTAGCAGCCACATTAAAAAAGCCAACCGCGCATCTTCAGGCGTAACCCGTTTTTCTGGAAAACGCTGTTCAAGCCATTCAATAATAGGAGTTGAATCCTGCAACACCTCGTCCTGCGGGCTTAACATAACCGGCACGATAGTTTGACCTACCAAACGCGGGATTTCTTCCATGCTGACTTTCACATTGGCTTCCATGCGCTTATAGGGAATGCCCTTGTAATTCATATAGGTCATCACCTTGTAGGAATACGGTGAGGCCAAGTTCTGCCAAATACGGTAATGGTTTTCCTCACCCGGCCCCAACTGCTGACTTTGTTTGTGCGCTTGCTGCTCTCTTAACAAGTTGGCAGGGATAACATCACTCATCTTCAAAAATCTCTCTTAAAAATTAATAGCCTGTTAGGCCCGGCGGGGTTTAATACTGCTCATACCCATTGACCATACTGCATCCAGCACAGTCCACCAGCCCGATAGATTAGGTTTAGGGTTCTTGCCTTTAGCCATACGAGCAATTTGGGTTTCATACCAACCAATCGCCATCATAAACATAGTATCAACTGCCCTGACACCACAGGTTGGATTACCGGTCTCTGCAATATAACTACTGTCAGCAGCAGCACACCGCGGCAGATCCGGGTTGATCGCCAACGGTCTGGCCAAACCAATAAAATCTATAGCGTTGCTAGCAAGCGCTTGCTCCATAGCATTAACCGAACGAAAGCCGCCAGTCACAGCAAGCGGCACATCGGTGATTTCTCTTGCGCGCTCGGCGAACGTCAGAAAGTATGCTTCCCTTTCGACGGTGGATTGTTTTGCACCCGTCATGGCTGGTGACTCATAATTACCACCGGATATTTCGATATGGTCCATGCCCTCCTCGGATAAAACCCGGATAAGATCAAAGGCATCATTTTCATCAAACCCGCCTTTTTGAAAATCAGCAGAATTGATTTTAATGGCCACAGGAAACCCCTTGCCTACACGAGCACGGATAGCACGATATATTTCCAGGCAAAAGCGTCGACGGTTTTCACTGGAACCACCCCAACGGTCAGTGCGCCGATTATGGTGAGGGGAAAGAAACTGATTAACCAAATAACCATGAGCAGCATGAATTTGAACCCCCGTAAAACCTGCCTCTTGTGCCAAGGCGGCGCTAGTGGCAAACTTTTCAACTAGCTTAAGAATCTCAGCATCGCTCAGTTCACGCGGTTTATTGAAAGCCGCTTCAAGGCCTCGGCCCAAAGCTACGGCGCTGGGAGCAACAGGCTGTGGTGATAAATTCTTCGGACTTTGTTTACCGGGGTGATTTAACTGCATCCAAATGTGCGCGCCTGGCTGCGTTTGAGTTGCCGCCTCAGCCCATGCGCAAAATGGCTGCAGGTCTTGCTGTTCATCAAGCACTACATTTTTGTATTCCCCCAGTGCTTCTCGATCAACCATAACGTTTCCAGTGACGAGAACGCCGGTGCCACCTTTTGCCCAGCGTTGATACACCCTGACTAAGCGTTGATCCGGGAGAAGGCGACTATTGCCTAACTGCTCACTCATTGCTGATTTAAAGAAACGATTGTTAACCGATTGACCGCCGGGAAGGGAAAACTTGCTATACAGTGTTGGAGCATGATCGCAGCTTAGATTGACGCTATTCATAGTTATTCTCGTTGTTTATCGCTATCTGTTTTTGGCATTTTTTAATGGGCTGCTAAATCATCCGGGTCGTCAGGATATCCTTCTGCCCCATCGAATCGAAC
>JAAELM010000192.1 GCA_024226635.1 Oceanicoccus sp.
ATAATACATTCGTTGGGTGTAGAGCAGGCTTTTCCAATGTTGACGGAGGTAAAAATACCTTTATGGGTGAAGAGGCCGGGCAAACCAATATATCCGGGAGCAGGAATACCTTTATAGGAAGAGAAGCCGGGAAAAACAACACAGCGGATCGTAATACATTTATTGGTTGCATGGCAGGGTTTGCAAACACTTCAGGTTACCAAAATACTTTTGTTGGAAATGGAGCCGGTATTGATAATACTACGGGCCACCATAATTTTTGTCTGGGCGATTCAGCCGGTTATGATAATAGCGATGGTACTCATAATGTATTTATTGGCGCTGCCAGTGGTGCTACTACTGAACATGCAGATTTTAATACCTTCATTGGTGCTTACGCCGGGTATGAGAACAACCATTCAAATCATACCGATGATGCAAACAGAAATACCTATATCGGATTTAAGTGCGGATACACAAATCGCGAAGGTGAAGACAATGTCTTTATTGGCTATAAAGCCGATTTTAGAAGCGTTGGTACAGATGATATTAATAATCGTAGGAATGTTGTTATCGGATCAAGTGCAAATATGGGAACAACAAGTTCTTCTGGTGGTAATAACAACATGGTATTAATAGGTGCTGAAAGCTATGTTTATCAGGACGATGTTACAGCAGTTGGTTACAAAAACATGGTGGGAGGTGCAAGATCGATAAGCCTGGGTGCTTATGATACCATTACAGCTACAGATGCCGTTTGCATTGGTTACGATGCTAAGATATCCGGCAATTACAGCATTGGCATTGGCCGTGAAACGGAGATCGCAAATTCCAATGCCATCGCCATCGGGTACCAGGCTGCAGTTAGTTCTAACAATGAAGTGAGTATTGGCAACAGTACAACGGCAACAATTGGCGGTTATGTAAACTGGACAGCAACATCAGATGCACGCGTAAAAACCAATATTGAGGAAAATGTGAAGGGCCTTAATTTTATTGATGCACTCAGGCCGGTAACCTACAATTATGATATTGCCACCCTGGAAGCTTTTTTCGGGCGTGAAATCCCCGAAGGATTACAAGAGGCAGCCCTGCAAAAAAGTGCAACACAATACAGCGGTTTTATTGCCCAGGAAGTAGAAAATGCTGCTAAAGAACAAGGATACGATTTCAGTGGAGTTAATGCGCCAGA
>JAAELM010000193.1 GCA_024226635.1 Oceanicoccus sp.
AATTAGCAGGATGCCTCCAGGCAATAAAACCGTTCAAAAAGAGAATAAATCACTTGTTTCGCCCCCATGGGTTTAGTAATATTCGCCGCCCAATTTTTCTAGCTGTACTTATATCCAATGAAAACCTATTCAGCAAAACCGGAAAGTGTTGAACGCGACTGGTTTATTGTCGATGCCCAGGATCTGGTGCTCGGACGCCTGGCTACTGAACTTGCGCGTCGTCTACGCGGCAAGCATAAGCCAGAGTATACACCTCACGTCGATACCGGTGATTACATCGTGGTTATTAACGCGGAGAAAATCGCGGTAACGGGGAATAAGATGGAAGATAAATTGTACCATCATCACACCGGTTACCCGGGCGGCTTGAAAACCGTTAACCTGCGCAAGTTACTTGAAACGCATCCTACGCGGGTCATTGAATCAGCAGTGAAAGGCATGTTGCCCAAAAATAAACTGGGCCGTGCGATGCTGAAGAAACTTAAAATTTATGCCGGCACCGAGCATAATCACCAAGCCCAGCAGCCGCAACCGCTGAGCATTTAACGCCAAGCTGGCCTAACAACACTAAACTCTTATGGCAACGCAAACATATACTGGCACTGGTCGCCGCAAATCATCTGTCGCACGCGTAATTCTGGCGAGTGG
>JAAELM010000194.1 GCA_024226635.1 Oceanicoccus sp.
ATGGCAATGGAGTTTGATGGCAGCAGCCAGTCCTTTATTCAGCAGGTCTATGCCATGGCTAAGCAAGCCGCTGAAAAATTAGGTATTCAACCCGAAGCGTTGATTGCCCAGGCTGGTCTTGAAACCGGTTGGGGTAAAAAAATCACCAGCATCGGTGATAAGAGCAGCTTTAACCTGTTCAATATTAAAGCCGACAAGCGTTGGCAGGGTGATAGCGTCACAGTGCAAACCCTGGAAGTGCGTCAAGGGATACCGACGAAAGAATACGCTACCTTTAGATCTTATGAATCACCAAAACAAAGCTTTGATGATTATGTAGCGTTTATTAACAGTAGCCCCCGCTATGAAAAAGCGCTGCAGGCGGATGATTCTGAATCATATATTCGCGCATTGGAAGAAGCCGGTTATGCGACTGACCCACAGTACAGCGAAAAGATTTTGCGCATACTCAATAGTTCAGAAATGAAGAGCGCAGTAAATAATGCGATGAATAGCCAGCCCGTAGCTATGGCTAGTCATTAAGGATTTTTATCCAGGTAAAATGTTATGTCATTATTAGGTATAGGAATTAGCGGTCTTGATATTAGCCAAACCTCATTGCGGGTAACGGGTAATAATATTGCTAATGCAGGTCTTCCCAGTTACAGCCGCCAGCGGGTTGAAGTGGCAACATTGCCCGAGCAATTGCGGGGTCCGGGTTTTGTCGGGGCTGGTGCTATTGTTAGTGATATCTCCCGCGTAGTAGATCAGTTTTTAATAAATCAAATTCAACTGGATACTGCCAGCTTTAATAATCTCAATATTTTTGCTACCAATATTGAGCAGTTAGACACTTTATTAGCGGATGATTTTAGTGGGCTTGGCCCCGCTATCGGTAATTTTTTCGCAGCGATTGAAGCTAGCGCTCAAGACCCTACTTCTGAACCCGCCAGGCAGGTTGTAGTCAGTGAGGCGGATAGTCTTGCGCAGCGGATCAACACTTTGAGTTCGCGGGTACTGCAACAGGCAGCCTCAGTTAATGATCAAATCACGTCATTGGCAACCCAGGTTTCGACGTTAGCCTCGGGTATTGCCGCACTTAATCTGTCTATCGAAGATCAAATCGCGCGCGGCGCGGGCGCCGAGCCCAATCAATTACTCGATCAACGTGATGAGTTATTGCGGGAACTGTCTGAGTTAGTCTCGGTAACCACGGTAAATAATGGTAACTCATTAAGTGTTTTTATCGGTAATGGCTTGCCGTTGGTGGTAGGGGCGAATGCGGCTCAGTTAGCTACTGAAGTCAGTCGTAGAGAAAGTGGCAATGTAGAAATTACCTTTGCGGATCAAAACGGCGTCAGCCAGGTAATTACAGATTTCGTATCCGGCGGTAAGCTGGGGGGCTTGGTAGAGTTTCGCGATGAAACAACGGTGGAAGTGATTAACTCACTGGGTCGTTTAGCAATAGGTATGGCGGAAGTACTGAATACCCAAAACTCCCTTGGCGTAGATCTTGACGGTAACCTGGGTGGTAATATTTTTCGCGGCATCAATGATGGCGATATTCCCGGTCAACGAGTGATCGTAGACCCCAATAACTCGGCACCTGACAGCCAGTCCATGGTGGTAAATATCACTGATGTCAGCGAGTTAACCACCAGTGATTATATCCTGATTGTGACTGATCTCGATGGCGACACTACCGCCGACTACCAGGTGATTCGCAACAGTGATGGGGCTGAGGTGTATAGCGCCAGCGGTACCGGTACCGGAGAAGTCATTAACTTTGGCGATGGGTTTGAAATCGATATCGATGCCGCAACACCGGCCAACCTTGCCGTTGGCGACCGCTTTTATATTCGTCCTACCCGTTTCGGTGGTTTGGATATGGCGGTAGAAATTTCCCGTGTACAGGAACTTGCCTATGGTGTACCCATTGTCACCGATGCCAAAATCGGTAACACCGGCCAGGGTTTAATTTCTTCCGGCGAAATATTGGAGTTGGTGGATGACACCGCATTTAATTTTGGCCCGCCGGCGACATTGCCATTAACCAATTCCGTCTATTCATCCGCCGGCATGTTGGCCGGTGAGATATTAATCAGATTTACCACTCCCACAGACTATACTGTTTATGCAAATTCGGATGCGACGGCACCGGAAATTTTATTTTCCGGCACGATTATTCCGGGGCAGGCTAATAATCTGTTTGATAGTAATTCAGGTGATGCCAACTATATTGGTTTTCAGGCTGAGATTAATGGCTTCCCCGACGCTGGCGATGAATTTACCTTTAATTTTAATGCCAATGGTTCCTCCGATAACCGCAATGCTGTTGCTTTGGGGCAGGTGCGAACCAACAATATTCTCGATGGGGGTTCCACCAATTTTGAGAATGCTTACGGTAGTTTGATTGAAGAAATAGGAACAAAAACTGCTCAGTCCCAGATCAGTCGGGATGCGGCTCAATCATTATTATTTCAGTCCCAGGCTAACAGGGATTCCATGTCGGGGGTTAACCTGGACGAAGAGGCGGCCAACCTGATTAAGTTTGAACAGGCTTACAATGCCTCGGCACAAATCATTACTATTGCCCGGCAAATTTTCGATACCCTGTTGGGTATTCTGCGTTAATTAATAGACAAAGGCATTAACGATGGCAATTCGTTTTTCGTTTTTACAAGGGTTCAATCAAAGTGTGCAGGGCATTTTGCGTGTCCAGCAGCAGACCTATGAAACACAGCAACAGGTATCTTCCGGTCGTCGTATTGTTAGCCCCTCGGACGATCCGGTGGCCTCTGCGCGCATTATTCAAGTGAATCAGGAGCTGTCACAGGTCGGCCAGTATATTGATAATGCCGACTCCGTTGAGAATAGACTTAACCTGGCTGAAAACCAGGTCCAACAGGTTTCGACATTGCTATTTCGTATCCGTGAATTAACGATACAGGCAGGGGGGTTGGCCCTGACCCAGGGCGACCGCCAGGGTCTGGCGGCTGAGCTGGATACAAGACTGGATGAACTGTTTGATCTGGCTAATACACGGGATGTTAATGGTGAATATATTTTTGCGGGTTATCAGGGCGCGGTACAACCCTTTGTAAAAACCCAGGCCGGTGAATATATCTACCAGGGTGATGATGGACAACGGCTGGTGCAAATTGCCAGCTCTACGCAAATCCCTATCAGCGATAGTGGAAAGTCTATATTTATGGATATCCAATCGGCGAATAAGCTGATCGCAACCAGTGACGAGAGTAGCAATACCGGTAGTGCAACAGTTACGTCTTCCGATATTGATAGTGCGATTGACCCCGCCGATGGCCTGAACAATTATGAGCGCAATGCCTACCCGGATGATTATATTGTGGTCTATGACAGTGTTGCCGGCGGTTATAATATTTACGATCGAGCTGACCTGTTAGATAACGGTACCCTGGATACTGTGCTTAATACTGAAGGTATTATTCTGGATACGGGCAGCCCGATGACCATTGATGCCAATGCCATCGATTCCACGCCCGCAAGCCCTGATACAACGAATCTTGGTTGGTCTATCACACTATCAGGCACCCCCGCTGATGGTGACCGTTTCTATGTAAATTCCACTGAAAAACAGGGACTATTAGATACAGTTGCTAAACTGTCCGAAGGACTAAAAAACTTAACGGATTCAGCAGCGGATGAGTTGATTCTGGATGATTTATTGGCAGATACACTGAATAACCTTACCTCGGCCGAAGACAATATGTCGAAAATCAAGGCTCAGATCGGTGCCAGGCAAAATACTCTGGACAGCGTTCGCTCGTTGCATGAGGGGGTTAAGCTTGTTAATGAGGAAGTACTATCGGAATTGCGCGATCTGGATTATGCTGAAGCCTTAAGTCGTTTAAGTCTTGAGACTTTTACTTTGGAGGCTGCACAGCAGAGCTTTGCCAAAATCAGTAATTTGTCATTGTTTAATTTTCTTCGTTAATCTATAGGTCGACTTAATAGGTTGACTTATTATTGCTAGCAAACCTCTGCTTATCGTTACATTCACAGATTAGGGACTATGCCAGCACCAGCCTATAAGAAAATACACGATGCTTATCAGCAAGGTAATGTGAGTTTAGCCAAAAAGCTGATCAAAAAATCTCTGCGAGACAATCCAGCGCCCGATGAAAAATTAAAGCTTGCTATTATCGGCTTCGGCAATGGGCAGTTTGAGATGGCGATGCCACTGTTTAAGCAGGCGGTCACAGAAAATCCCTCCCTGGCCAGTGAGGTGGGCGGATTTATTGAATACCCCTCATTGCAAGATCATTTCGATATTCGCGTTAATATTCTCGAGTTGGCTTTATCAGCCCAGCCCTCTAACCATGAGCTGGAAATAGCACTGGCATTAACCTATGAGTTAAATGAAGATTTCGAAACGGCGGAAAAATACTATTTAAGCGCTCTGGAACAGGCAAGCAACAAAGCTCGTGCCTTACAGGGTTTAACCAATATTTATTATAATCTTAACCGCTTTCACGATGCGGTGGCCTGTGGTCTGCTGGCAATAGAGGCCGACCCCAACAATGCGGGTGCCTACTACAATACCGCGCTGTCACAGCTAGGCCTGATGCGTTACCAGCTTGCGGTAGATTATCTTAAGCAAACGCTGGCCATAAAACCTGATCACTACGGTGCCAATGTTAATCTGGCACACTTGATGTTAAAGCTGGGTTTTTTTACTGCCGGCTGGTTACATAATGAGTGGCGCTGGTCAAAGCCTGATAATCTGGTGAAGCTTGAGCTACCTATTCCTGAGTGGAAAGGTGAAAACTTAAACGGGAAGACATTACTTTTATGGGCCGATCAGGGCTTTGGTGACCAGGTCATGTACGCTGGTTTATTTCAGCGACTTATTGATCAAGGTTGTCTGCTGAGTGTAGTAGGCGATGCACGGCTGAAAAACTTAATGAGTAATAGTCTGCCGTTGCAGGGTTTCTATAGTTATAACACTTCGGGCCAGAATATTGAGATCCCTGCCGTATTTGATTACCAACTATCGCAGGGCAGTCTGCCGCGGTATTTAATTCATGGTTTTGATGATTTCGGTGCGGGTGAGGCCTATCTTAAAGCTGATCCCAGCCTGGTTGATGTCTACCGGAAAAAATTACGCGAAGCCTATCCCAATAAAACATTAGTGGCTATTGGCTGGCGTGGTGGCGTTCGCCATACGCGCAAAAGCGCAAGAACTATTGGTTTGGATTTATGGCAGCCGCTGTTTAAAAGGGATGATATCGCTATCATTAATCTTCAGTATGATAGCGATCAGGATGAGCGTGACTTTATTCAGGCCAATGGTGGCTTTACGCCGGCATTCGATCTAAAAAATGATATGGACGATTTGGCCGCCTTTCTTGGTGCTATTGACCTATTTATATCTGCAGATAATTCTACGGTACACCTTGCCGGTGCGCTCGGTGTGGATGTGGTCAATATTGTGCCTTTTGCTGCTGAATGGCGCTGGTTTCTCGAGGCAGATAAGACCTACTGGTACCAGAGCATGCGTTTGATCAGGCAGCAACAGCCCGGTGAATGGCGTGACTGTTTAGCTTCTGCAGTGAAGTTATTGGCATAGGTTGTTTTTATGATACAGAAAAAAAGAGTCTTAATTCCCGGGCTTACTGATTATCCACCGGTGAAAGGTGGGGAGTTTGTCAGTTACCGTTTCGACCCCAGTGATTTATTAGCGCTTGATAGCGATAAGCTGCAATCTATTATTTCTCTGGGTGAAACCAGTCAATGTGACTATGTAGTGATGTCTGATGCCATTAGCTTCGATATGGAATTAATAGCACGGTCGCTGATTGAAAAATCAGGCTTTGATGCTTTATGGGGATTGCAGTATTTACATAGCAATGGCCATATTGACCTGGCATTTCCGCAGGCGTTTTATGCGCAAGGTGGTGCCGAGATGGCTGTGTTAAGTTTTGATGGCCTGGCGGGTTTTGATCATATTGTTTCACTGGAAATATTACAGCGCTATCAAGCTGTGACTTCAACCATCTCTTTGGCCTCTTATCTCTACTTTATTTGGGCTGAATGTTTTGTGGCTAAATTACCATTAAACCTTTGGGTTAAAGATAGTTTGAGTGCCCTCAATGGCAGCGATGAGAAAGTGCTGGGGTTAATTTTTGAACAATTGAATACCCTGGCCAATTCACTATCTACAAAACATCGGCTAGAGATAAAGAATAAAAATCTATTAGCGGCAAAACAAGTATTTAAAAAAGAAGGTATTACTGTTAATGAGGAAAACCATTGGGGGTTTAATGATTTTCTGCCTTTTTATGGCTCGGTCGATTTTTTGTTATTAAATGACCAGACGATATCCCTGTCTACTTATGCGGATGATATTGTTGCCAGCTCAATTTTTTGGACAGGTCATTATGAGAAGGCCAGTAGCTGGTTGTGGTCCTGGTTGTTAACCAATAAAAGTTATGATTTCTGTCTGGATTTGGGTTCATATAATGGTTTCTACGGCCTGATAGCGGCCAGCTTGATGCCCGGCAAACCTGTGCATGCCTTTGAGCCAAGGCATCAGCGTTATGGGCGCTGTGTGGTGAATCAACAAATAAACTTATGTAATAATTTAACGGTACACCCTTTGATTGCCGCTAATAATAATGGCCATCATGTGTTACAGGAACACTATCTTTTACCGGATAAGGCCGGCGAACCTCGCTCCAAAAAAGAGTCCCCGGCCTTTTCTATTTCTATTGCAGAGCAGTTTGCTGATCTCCTTTCTACTGATCATGGTTTGGTCAGATTGGCTCAGCCGGAATTTATGGTAGAGGCTTTGGAAGGCATGCGGCCTTTATTGTCAGCTAGAAAAATTGATCTTCTTATTAAAGTGAGTGCCAATGATAATGTTGCGGCAATCCACCGTTTGCTAACACAATTTGGTTATCACCTTTACACGATTGACGAGGAAAGTAGCCAGCTATCGACAGCATCAGAACTGATTGCTGGCGATACAATCTATAATCAAAATAAACTCTATGTCAGGGAACCGCTAAACCTTGAGTAAGGAATTTATATGGATTTTATTTGTGTAAAAGCCAAGCCGCGATATGGTGCGGCCTATGTTAACCGGCTTTACGATATGGTGGCCAGGCACTATATGGGTGACTTCACTTTCTATTGCCTGACGGATGATGAGGCTGGTATTGATTCATCGATTATCTGCAAGCCCCTTAAATATGAATTGAATGGCTGGTGGAACAAAATACAGGTCTTTGAATTTTCTGCCGAGCATAATGCGCCGCTTTGCTTTTTAGATTTGGATACGGTCATAGTTGGCAATCTTAATTTTCTTGATGACTACTCAGGAGATTTTGCGGTGTTAACAGATTTTTGCCGCCTGCAAGGTTACCAGTCCTGTTTTATGTTATTTAATAATGGCTTTGGCAGTGATGTCTGCCAACCTTTTTGGGATGATCCGCAAAAAGCTGTTAAGCAATGTGAGCCAGGTGTTGGTCCCACATGGGGAGATCAGCGTTGGTTAGAATTAACCGTTTCAAGTGCAGATATACTTCAGCGGTTGTGGCCAGATAGATTTATAAGTTTTAAGGTGGATGTCGCTCAGGAGATGATTATGCCCTTTGGGGCGTCTGTACTTTGCTTCCACGGGGAGCCTCGGCCTCACCATTTTTCTATGAGTTATTTGATGTAATTGATATTTATAGCAGAGAGGCCATTTATTTTGCTTTTAGCGTCACCGGGTTTGGCAGCGCCCGTGAATGAATGGTGACTTTGTGGTTAGGTCGTAGTGGTGGCATGGTGAAATTTTTTGCCCAGTTGCAAAAGTTTTCTTTAAATACATATCCGTCAGCTATAGGTAGTGGGAAGAAATGCTCGATTTCTTTTAACAAGTCAAAGGCTGCCGGTGAGTGAATGTCGCTACCCGATGCGGGTTCTTTTTTAACGATTAAGCCCAGCTCATAGTTATTTGAAAATCTGGCCTTGCTGCAATCAAAACCGGCTAGTATCAAGTTATAACAGAGTAAGAAGGGGGTCCAGCTGCTGATGTGGCCGCTGATCATTCGCTCTCTGGGATGTATCGGGGCAGAAATTGCCAACAAACCGCCGGGTTTGATGCACTTATAAATTTTATCGAGAAATAAACCGACATTGCGTTGGTGTTCGATTACGTGGGAGCACCATACCAGGTCAAACTGGCGATCAATCTCTGCAGTGGTAAAGTCACCGACGTAGTCAGCATCCTTATGCAGATCAACGGAATACACGTCTTTATTAAAATATCGAAAAAATCGTGCGTGCTCCCCGTCACCAGAGCCGACTTCAAGGACACTGTTAAATTGATTGTTATATTCCGACATCAATAACAGCATGGCATGAAACCCCCAATCCAGAGTAAATTCATCATGCTGTTGCAGAGAAGGGACTTCGGTA
Organism: Oceanicoccus sp.; assembly: GCA_024226635.1. Classification (GTDB taxonomy): domain Bacteria; phylum Pseudomonadota; class Gammaproteobacteria; order Pseudomonadales; family Dasaniaceae; genus Oceanicoccus. Next base: position 8,428 of record JAAELM010000194.1, read on the forward strand.
CTTGTGTCAGGCATGTGGAACTATCCCGTATGATTTTTGTAGGCGTTGACAGCCTTTTTCCCTGTACTTCTTATGAGTCCATCCTTCATTAATTGCTTGCGAGCTGATTGGGCACAAACTTGTAACTCAGATTCACTATCGAGAAAGTTGGCTAGCCGCGGCTGGTAAAAAGAGGCGGTATCAGGCCCTACCGGGAATTGATTAAAATGCGAAGTGATTAGCAAGTGGCGCTCTACAGCCAGGTGGGCAATGGTTTCCCAGTCTTCCTGTTTGGCGGCATCTTCCATAGCGTTGGTACGCGCTTCGATGATCTCCCAGCTATGATCAATGCTGTTGGTATTCATTACAATCCCGTGAGTTATATTTAAGGACCTTAGTCCCTATCGCCATTGACTATTTTTGCGGTTGCGGCGAGTTGCTGGCTTAAAAAGTTGCCGGTGGAATTAAGTTGCGAGACTAAGATATCCAGCGCGGCAAACTGAGCTCTAAGGCGCTCTTCTATTTTTTCAAGGCGAAGGCCCAAATCCAGGCGCTCTTCTTCAATCTCTTTAAGTTCGGTGCTAAGAATTTCTTCTTTAATATCAATGGTGCCGCCCGACTCTAAAAATGAATCCAGCAGTGCATCCATTTTAGTGGCTATACCGTTGTCGCCGGTTAACAGGGTGGCAAGATCATCAAAGTTAGATGACACCGCATTATCAAGGTTAGCGGAGAAACTGTTATCGCTGTCTTCTTTTAAGCTGATGGTGCCATTCTGGTTAGTGCTAAAGCCGAGATACGATAAATTGTTGAAGTCCCCTGGGGCTTCCTCAACCGTACTGGTCATAATGCGGCGAAGTTGCTGCTCTATAATGCGCGCGCTGGAATCGTTACCCAGAATACCTCGGGTGCCTGTATCCGCGTCATAGTCGGTCAGGCTATTCATAACAATAATCAATTCGTTATAGCTGGCGGCAAAAGTGGTGATTTCTTTTTTCACCTCAGCCGTATCAATATCGACGGTGAGTGATGCGGTGGTGGTTTCATCTACCGCCAGGGCGGTGATAGATACATCGTTAATCACGCTATCGAAGACATTTGAAGAACTATAAGCGGTAAAGCCATCAACGGTAATCGCGGCATTGCTGGCCACTGTAATATCATCCATTTGGTTGAGACCGTTAATGCTGTTATCCGGGTCGCTGCCATCATAGAAAAAACGGGATAGGCCGTTGGCATCGGTATCATCGCCGTCATCAGTATCATCAACCGTGATGTTAATTTGCTTATCCTGGCCGCTGTTGTTTGCAGTGATGACTAACTCGGTGATGGTGCTGCCATCGGTGGTATCGGGGTCATCGACTGTTAACAGGCTAGCGGTAATACCTATATTGTCACTGGCATTGTTAATGGCATCGCGTATATCGGTCAGGCTATCAGTCAGGGCTACTTCAATATCAAAGCTGTCGCCGCCAACAAAGCCCAGCGATAAAGTACCTTCGCCTACGGTGGCGGCCGGGTCGGCAAAGCCGCCGTTGGTGGCTACTTTACTGGCGGTGGCTAAGGCTAATACTGAAATATCATAGCTGCCGAGTTCGGCGCTGGTTCCGGCGGTGGCGGTAAACGCATCAGTGTCAGCTGAGCTGGCTTTGCGGCTGGAATAAAAACTGCTGTCTTTGAGGTTGCTCAGTGATTCTTGAAAGGCAGCCAGAGTGCTTTTGACGCTACCATAGGCTGAGACGGTCGCTTGGGTTTCAGCCTCCTCTATGTTCAGGCGAGTGCTGGTAGGAGTTTCCTCAGCGGCAATAATATTGGTGATCAGGGACTCTAAATCCAGCCCTGAGCCCACGCCAACGGATGTTATTGTAGCCATGATTAATTACCCATATGCAAAGTGTGCAGGATTAGCCCATAGGTCGGAACTTTGACATTTAATAATGTTATCCAGAGTAAAGGCATATATCGTGCCATGATGGGTTACCTCTTACTGCACAGACCCTTATAGGGTGGCGGTTCCCGGGAGAGAAAAAAGGGAGGCAGAGCCTCCCTTGTTGTAGTTCTTAAGTAGTTCTTAAGTAGTTCTTAAGCCCGTTCCTTAAGGAAAAGGCTGGCGGTATGTTCCTCAATTGAGGCTGCCAATTTAATGGTTTCCTCCGCCGGTATTTGTCGAATCAACTCTTCTGTTTCAGAATTGTAGACTTGAATTACAATTGTTCCAGATTCTTCCTCAACACTAAATGACAGGGTTCGCTGTACATTTTGAACATAGTCATTCAGTTTGCTGATGGCTGATTGGAGCTCTTGCGGCTCAGGTGCTACAGCCTTCTGTTCAGGTTGTGCCGATTCGGCTTGCTCGGGGTTAGGCTTGGCAGCTTGCGCTGGTTTAGCTCCCTGAGCTTTTACCGTTGGCTGAAAACCACTTTTAACAATATTGTTAAGCATGGTTGTCACCTTCACGTCAATTTTGGTAATTAAACCCCTTAAAGTTTTCACTTTAAGGGGCAATTTTACCCGTTCTTTAACTTACTGCAGCAGAGACAAAACCTGCTGTGGTAGTGAGTTAGCCTGTGACAGCACCGAGATACCTGCTTGTTGCAAGATCTGGTTACGAGTCAGGGCCGCTGTTTCCTGGGCAAAATCTGCATCCTGTACACGAGACCTTGCAGCCGCTACGTTCTCGGAGATACTGGTCAAGTTAGAGATGGTTGATTCCAGGCGGTTTTGAATCGCACCCAAATCGGCTCGGCCATCATCGATAGTCTGGATTGAGGCATCCAGCGTTTCAATGGCTGACTGTGCACCTGCTGCCGTACTGATGTCGATAGCACTTACACGGTTGGCCGCTTCCAGGGTTTCAACGGTTGCCGCTGTCAGGGTACCTGAACCATCAGTTAGGCTACCACCGCCCGATGTACCAGTGACGGTAACCGTTGGGCTGGATGAATCAGCTACAGCGCTGGTGAAGTCCAGGTAACCGGTAACGATATTACTGATGCTACCACCACCCGTAGCCAGGTCGTTAGATTCAGTATCAGCGTTAGCGGTATCCAGGCGCACAATCTCAGCGGATACACCACCAGAAGTTGCTTGAGTAACATCCAGGTTAAGAGTGATGTTGTCGCCTTCGGCGTCAACAAAAGTTAATAAACCAGCAGTAGAGGTATCTTCATAAGTGATACCTGCAGAGGCAAGCTCAGAAGCAGCAGAACCGGCCAGAATAGCAGCTTCAAGTGCTGCTACAATGTCACCCGAAGAGTCGCCAGATGCAACTGTATAGGCTACCGAAGTTCCGCTATTAACACTTAGGGTTACAACATCGCCAGCTACACCGGCACTGGCTACAGTGCTGAAGTTACCCACAGCAGCTTTAGTCTCGGCGCTAACACCAGAAATGGCGCTGGTGCCTGAATAGCCGGCAGCCAGGTCACGGGCTGAGTCGCCATCACTAAGGCTTACTTGCTCACCGTCAATACTGATGGAGTTGTTACTGGCATCAAAACCGCCTGAAGCCACAGTGTAAAGGTCAGAGAAACCTGTTGGAGTAGATGCAGCAGCAGCGGCATTGGCACTGAGTGAGAAACCGCTAAGCCCCAAATTTTCAGCCGCAAAACTTTGGCTTAAATCAACAGCGATAGTTTCGTTAGCTTGCGCACCCACCTGGAAGCTTTGAGCACCAAAAGAACCATCAAGGATCTTTTGGGTACCAAATCGAGTGGTATCCGCAATACGGGTTAATTCTTCCTGAAGCTGAATAACCTCTTTGTTCAGGTTAGTACGGTCAGCATCAGAGTTAGAGCCGTTAGCAGACTGGATGGCCAGTTCCCGCATACGCTGCAGGATGTTGGTACTTTCGTTCAACGCCCCTTCAGCTACCTGCGATATAGAGATACCATCGTTAGCATTACGAGCAGCCTGGTTAAGACCTCGGATCTGGGAAGTAAAACGGTCGACGATCGCTAAACCAGCCGCGTCATCCTTCGCAGAGTTGATACGTAGACCTGAGGAAAGGCGCTGTAGCGAGGTCTGTAAAGCCCCCTGCGACTTATCCAGATTACGCTGAGCGTTCAGGGACGCAACATTCGTGTTAATTACCTGTGGCATTAATAGTTCTCCTTGGCTCTTTAGAAGGCTTGTGCCTGTGGGAGCGTTGGTTGTGGTGTAGAAGTCAGACCAATCTATCGTCTTCAGGGGAAGCTATCGGCGCACTTTTTTTTATCTTTAGCTTTTTATATAGAACTTGTAGTTATCGAAAGGAAGGCTTTTTGCCGAAATGGTTTTAAGCATATTGTTCTATATATGTACAATATAATCAGTGGCTTGCGACTTGCAGATATTATAAAAAAGCTTGAATTTGCGCTAAAGGAATTGCATGGTTGACCGATAGCTTAAGGAGTAGCGATATTTCAAATTGTAGTTATTCAAGTTGTAGTTATTCAAATTGTAGTTATTCAAATTGTAGTTCAACGAAACAGGATTTTCTGCCATGTTAAATAAAGGTTTAGCTCAGTATCAGCAGATCAATACCGGTTCAGGCGTTGAAGATGCTTCCCCCCACCGTTTAATTCAAATGCTAATGGAAGGTGTTTTACAGCGTCTTGCTGAAGCCAAAGGTGCGATTCAGCGCGGCTCAGCGGCGGCTAAAGGCGAGGCTATTGGTAAGGCGGTCACTATTATTAGTGGTTTGCGTGATAGCCTGAATAAAGAGGTGGGCGGTGAGATAGCTGATAACCTCGATGACCTTTACGATTATATGCAGCGCCGTTTGTTGGAAGCTAATCTTGACGACAGCGAAGATATGATTGATGAGGTGATGACTTTGATGCGTACTATCAAGTCCGGCTGGGATGGCATTGCAGATGATGCGGTCGATTAATCCCGGGCGAAAAGAGTCTTTATTATGTTTGAATGGCCGGTTTACCGGCCATTTTTTTTCAAAACCTACCTATAAAACCAGTTATAAACCTGATTCCAAATCTGGGCTGCTTGATTAGATAAGTAATTGTACCTAGTGACTTTATGTTTACTGGTATCGTAAGCTAGCCTCAGCTACTGTTAACATATAAGATATTTTTTATGGCGCACCTGGGCCTCGCCTCTTTACTGGGCGGTTTTAAATTTTAATAAAGAATAATTAAGCAAACATACTGCAGTACATTAACGAGGTTGTTAGTTTGACTGAAAACCCCGATCCTATTGTTTCTTCTTCGGATTTACCTATTGTCCTGGTGGTTGAAGATAATCCGGTTGAGCGTCAACTAGCCAGTAAGATTTTACGCAACGCCAATTTTGAGGTGATTGCGGTGGACTGTGGTGAGGCAGTCCTCGACGCGGTGGTTAATTATCAGCCGGATATTATTTTACTGGATGCATTGTTGCCGGATATTGACGGCTTTGATGTCTGCCAACACCTTCGCGCCCATCCCCAGGGAGTTTATATCCCCGTGATTATGCTCACGGGACTGCATGATGTTAGTTCCATTAATCGTGCCTATGAAGCCGGTGCCACCGACTTTTTTACCAAGCCGATTAATCACTCCCTGTTAGTTCACCGAATTAAATACTTGCTGCGTGCCCGCCTGATTATGGATCAGCTGCGGATGAGTAAGCAGTCCCTGGCCAGTGCCCAACAAGTGGCGAAGATGGGGCATTGGGAGCTGCATGTAGAAAAGAACCGCTTTCAGGTATCTGAAGAAATGTTACGCCTGTACCGGTTGGATGGTGCGCGCGATGACGCTAGCATTGCGGTGTTTCTGCAGCGCTGCCACCCCGATGATCGCCAGCATTTGGAAGACTCCCTTAAGGCTTCAGTCCGTGATCTGTGTGAGGCCAGGGTAGAGCACCGTATTGTGTTTGACGATGGTACTGAACGTTATCTGGAAGTGCATACCACGGTAATGCAGGTCGAAGGCGATGGCAGCACCCATATTTTGGGTATCAGCATTGATGTTACCGAGCGCAAAGAGTCTGAACGTGAGATTTTGCGGTTGGCCTATTGTGATCGTTTGACGGGTTTGCCTAACCGCTCTTTACTGGAAAATTTTTTAGAGCAGGCGATACCTCGCTCCCACCTTCATGGGGGTGCAATGGCTATTTTGGGTATCGATCTGGATTTATTTAACCGGATTAATAACTCGATGGGTCACAGTGCTGGTGATGCCGTATTGCAGCAGTTGACCCAGCGCCTCAATAATCTGGTTAGCTGTGCTGATGTCTCTCTATATTTAGAGCGTTTATCGCTATCGATGGACTCGGTACTTGATAATGTTGCTACCAATATGGTGTCACGCCTGGCGGCGGATACCTTTATAATCGCCATGACCGGTGCCGACCAAAACAGTGGTGAGGTTGAGCGTTTTGCCGAGCGGGTCAAAGCCAGTTTCCAGCAGCCTTTTCTCTACCGTGGGCAGGAGTTGTTTGTTACCGCCAGTATCGGTATTGCTTACTCCGAGTTAGCTAGCAGCCCGCCGGAGAGCTTATTGCAAAAGGCTGACGTGGCCATGCATGAGGCTAAGACGCAAGGCCGCAATGAAATTCGGGAATATTCCGGTGACCTTGTTACCAAAGTTTCCAGCCATTTATTGATTCAAAATGATTTAAGAAAAGCGCTGCAAAATGGCGAGTTCCAGCTATTTTACCAGCCAAAAATTTCCACCAGGGACTTCTCTGTCAAAGGCTTTGAAGCTTTGATTCGTTGGGTTCACCCGGTCAAAGGCCTGGTGCCCCCCGATCAGTTTATTACCGTGGCCGAAGATACCGGGCAAATTGTTGATATTGGCCGCTGGGTGGTTGAAACTGCCTGTAAGCAAAATAAACAGTGGCTGGATGAAGGCTTGGTCAATGTGCGAGTCGCGGTGAATGTCTCGGCCAGGCAGTTTAAAGAAGGCAATCTTTTTGAAGTGATTGAGAGCGCCTTGGCCAGTGCCGGCTTAAAGGAAGAAAACCTGGAGCTGGAAATGACCGAAGGGGTGTTGATGTCCGACCCCAATACCAGTGATATTTTGTCTGAGTTACGTGCCAGGGGGGTTGCTATTTCCCTGGATGACTTTGGTACTGGTTATTCCTCCCTGAGCTATATCACTCGCTTCCCGATTGACACCATCAAGATTGACCGCTGTTTTGTGCAGGATATTACCCTCGACTCCGAAAAGGCTGCTATTGTGTCAGCCGTTTCCAATCTCTCACATGGTCTGAATTTTAATGTGGTGGCTGAGGGCGTTGAAACAGCCGCTGAGCTGGATGTGATTCGCCAGCTGCGTTGCGATGAAGTGCAGGGCTATTACTACTGCCAACCGATGGCTGCCCAGGATATCACTGAGTGGTTGCGCAACCGGGATACTGGGCTTTATCTCACTAGTGTTAAGTAAAGACTAGAGTTCAATCAATACTAGCGCCAAATAAATACCTTCCTGACTTATTTACTGTTTGTTTATTAGCCATTAATTTGACCCGTCAAATTAATTGGCGTATTTATGCCCTTTTACATGTTAAAGTACCGCCCAGTCAAAAAGCTGACAATTTTAACAAGGGTTTTTGCTGAAAAGGTTAAGGGTTTATGTGGGAAGACAATAATATTATCGTTATTGACGATAATGAGCAGCGTCGACACGATGCGCAGGTAATTTTGGACTTTTTAGGGGAGAACCCGGTCACTTTTTCCTGTCGGCAATGGACAGATGTCTGCAAAAGCGCCGAGGCCCAGGAAAATACCCGCCAGATTAAGGCGCTGGTATTTGGTGAGAACGGTGGCTCCCCATTAGAGCAGCGTTTGGAAGAAGCCCAGCAGTGGGACCGTTCCTGCCCGATCATCCTCACTGGTGAGCAGCAGCTTGAACAAGTGGCAAATATCGACTTGCAGCACATGGTCATAGCCCAGTTAGAATTCCCCCCCAGCTATAACAAGTTTATCGATTCCCTGCACCGTGCCCAAGTGTACAGGGAGCAGTACGATATTAACGCTGGCCGTGTGCAGCAGCGCGATGTGCAGTTATTTCGCAGCCTGGTAGGCACCAGCCGTGAAATCCAGAAAGTTCGTGAGATGATGGCCCAGGTGGCCGATAAAGATGTGACAGTATTGATCACAGGTGAGTCAGGCACCGGTAAAGAAGTGGTAGCCCGCACACTGCATTACAATTCCCACCGTCGCAATATGCCGTTTGTCCCGGTCAACTGTGGCGCTATCCCTCGGGAATTACTTGAGAGTGAGCTTTTTGGTCATGAGAAGGGCGCCTTTACCGGAGCTGTAACCGCCAGGGCAGGGCGTTTTGAAATGGCCCAGGGCGGCACCTTATTTCTCGATGAAATCGGTGATATGCCGCTGGATATGCAAGTCAAAATCCTGCGCGTATTACAGGAGCGTTGCTTCGAGCGTATTGGCGGCAATAAAACCATTCAAACTGATGTTCGTATCATCACCGCCACCCACCGTAATCTTGAAGATATGATTCGCAATGGTGGCTTCCGCGAAGATTTGTATTACCGGCTTAATGTTTTCCCTATTGAAATGCCGCCGCTGCGTGAACGCGTTGAAGATATTCCGCTATTGCTTAATGAGCTGGTCACTCGGCTGGAAAACGAGAAACGCGGCTCTATCCGCTTTAACTCCGCAGCCATTATGTCCTTGTGTCGCCATGAATGGGCAGGCAATGTTCGGGAGCTGGCCAACCTGGTTGAACGCATGGCGATTCTCCACCCCTATGGTGTCGTGGGCGTACAGGAATTACCGAAGAAATTCCGCCATGTGGATGAAGCCGATGAAGATTTGATAATCCCCGAGTCAGCCCGCGCTGACGGTATGCCAGCCGTAGCCACCATGGATAGCACGGCTCTATTACCCGTTAATGGTATCGACTTGAAAGAATACCTGACCAACCTTGAACGCAGCCTGATACAACAAGCGCTGGATGACAGTGTAGGCGTTGTTGCCCGAGCGGCGGAAAAACTGAAAATACGCCGGACTACGTTGGTTGAAAAAATGCGTAAGTATGAATTGCAGCGCAAGTAATTATTAAAGAACCCTCATCCGCCCAGAACCGTCATTCCCGCCCAGAACCGTCATCCGCCCAGGACCGTCATTCCCGTCCAGAACCGTCATTCCCGCGAAGGCGGGAATCCAGCCTGCATGCTTATGCTGTTATTTCCGCCAAAGCGGAAATCTACAGCACTAGATTCCCGCCTTCGCGGGAATGACGTCTTTTTTGGGTTAAGCTCTCACTCCTCCCCCGAAACATTCACCAGCCAATTCCTTGACAAACCCCCACCACCAATCACCTAACTCTATGTTTATAAAGCCCTTTTAAAACCGGCATGGTGTTTGCAATAACTCTCAAAAGATCCATTTTCGTCAAATTTCTGCTGAGAGAAAAAGAGTATGGCACCTCCTGCTGTAGAAAGTAGCCAGCCTGTCGCTGCAAATACGTCAGTAGACATAACGCCTGCGGGCGAAAGTGTGCAGCCTATACGCAGCCGTGAAGAACTGATGTCGGCTTTTGAAGTCTTCAACAATGTCTCTGCCCAGCTGGCGGAAACTTACCAGGAAATGGAAGAGCGGGTGGGCTCGCTTAACCAGGAGTTGCATCAGGTTGCTGAACAACGTCTGCAAGAACTCAGGGAAAAAGAAAGAGTCAGTAACCGGCTGGAAAGCCTGCTGCACTTGCTGCCGGCAGGCGTTGTGGTATTGGATAGCAAAGGAGTGGTGACCTCCTGCAATCCAGCCGCCGAAGATTTTTTGGGTGAGCCTTTACTGGGCGAAGTATGGCGAGATGTGATCCGTAGATCCTTTGCCCCGCAAGTAGATGATGGCCACGAAATTTCCTTAAAAGATGGCCGCCGTATCAGTATGGTTACCCGCTCCATGCAGGGTGAACCGGGTCAGCTTATTTTGCTGACTGATTTAACCGAAACTCGTGAACTGCAGCGCCGCCTTGACCGTCATCGCCGCCTGTCTGAAATGGGCAGAATGATGTCTTCATTGGCCCATCAAATTCGCACACCACTTTCCGCTGCCATGCTTTACGCCGGCCACCTTTGTGACTCCGATCTAACGCAAGAGCAGAGCCAGCGTTTTTCAGAAAAAATTCTCTCCCGTCTTAATCATTTGGATCAGCAAGTAAAAGATATGCTGATTTTTGTCAAAGGCGATGTAAAGCTGACCGATACTATTGGTATTACTGAACTACTTAACCAACTGGAAGCAGCTATGGAAGTGTCTATTGAAAGCAGCCATTCCAGTTATAACATATCTAACGATTGCGCTGAGGCGATAATTCAATGTAACCGCGACAGCATGGTGGGTGCCTTAATGAACTTGATCAACAACGCTATCCAATCAGTGGGCAGTGGTGTTGAAATTAGTATTAAAGTGAGCAACCTGGACAGTGAACATATACAAATTATTATTGCGGATAACGGCCCCGGTATTGAGTCCTCAGTACTGAAAAATTTAAAAGAGCCTTTCTTTACCACTAAATCACAGGGTACAGGTTTAGGCCTGACTGTGGTTAAAGCGGTTGCCCTGGCACACCATGGAGAGTTCGAGCTTTCTTCCAGGGCGGGCAAAGGCACAACAGCGGTGTTAACCCTGCCGATTTTCGATAGTACTAACAAAACGATTGTGCTTGACCAATACGCCAATAATGACGGAGTTACCTTATGAGTCATTCGCCGATTAAGTTAAACGCTACGGTTTTGGTGGTTGAAGATGACCGCGATTTAAGAGAAGCGTTAGTTGATACTTTAGAGATTGCAGGTTGCACAGTAGTACAAGCTGAATGTGCTGAAAAAGCGTTAGAGATTATTCCCGGTCAGGCCCTGGATATGGTGGTGTCAGATATCAACATGGGGGCAATGGATGGTCTGGGTTTATTAAAAGAAATTCGTCGTCAGTATCCGCAATTGCCCGTTTTATTAGTTACCGCCTACGGTAGCGTTAGCGCCTCGGTAGAAGCTATTCGCAATGGTGCAGTTGATTATTTAGTTAAACCCTTTAAACCACAATTATTAGTAGAAACCGTTAGCCGTTATGTCGGTGTAGCCAGTGTTAATGCCGATGACCAACCCGTTGCAGTTGAACCCTCCAGTTTACAACTATTACAGTTGGCAAAGCGTGTGGCAGAAACCGAATCAACGGTATTAATTTGTGGTGAATCAGGAACCGGCAAGGAAGTTCTGGCTCGCTATGTTCACCAGCAATCAACCCGTGCCCAGCAGCCCTTTGTGGCGATTAACTGCGCCGCTATTCCTGAAAATATGCTGGAAGGTATGTTGTTTGGTCATGAGAAGGGCGCTTTTACCGGAGCCTATAGCAGTGCGCCCGGTAAGTTTGAGCAGGCCAATGGCGGTACCTTGCTATTAGATGAAATTTCAGAAATGGATATCGGTTTGCAGGCAAAAATTTTGCGGGTGATTCAAGAGCGAGAAGTGGAACGTTTGGGTGGACGTAAAACTATCGAACTGGATGTCAGGATTATTGCCACCACCAATAGGCAGTTGGCTGAAGAGGTGCAGGCCGGTCGCTTCCGCGAGGATTTATATTATCGCCTAAGTGTATTCCCATTACAGTGGTTACCTTTAAGGGAGCGCCCGCAGGATATCGAGCCACTGGCGCAAAAACTATTAAAGATGCATACCACCAAAATGGGCCGTACGCCGGTAGATCTTGATCATACTGCGGTACATGCATTAACTAGCCATACCTGGCCCGGTAATGTGCGCGAGTTGGATAATGTGATGCAGCGTGCATTGATTATGCAACCCGGTACAGTGATTTCTGATTTTCATTTACGCTTGGATCCGTTTAATGGCCAGCCTATTAATTTAGCGATAAGCCCGGAACCTGCTGAAGACCTGCTGGCCAATAGCCGTGTGCTGGAAGATGATCTTCAGCGCCGTGAGTTTGAAATTATTGTGGACACCCTAAAGAGTGAAGGTGGTTCCCGTAAGAATACGGCAGAAAAATTAGGCATTAGCCCAAGAACCTTGCGCTATAAATTAGCCAAGATGCGGGATATAGGGATTAGTTTAGAGGAAACTCTGCAGGGCGCCTAAACCCCCTCGTCGTTGCCGCCTTCACGGGAATGACGACGGGTTATGCAGCGTAGCTGTTAATCCAGCGCGAGAAATCCTGAGCGTGGCAAGAACCCTGGTGGCAGAAATACTGCTCCCAAAAATGTCCCAGCCCCTCACTATCGTTCGCCTCAGGCAGCTGATGCTCCGACTGCAAATAAATAACCCAGGCAATTGCAGTGCTATAAGCCAGATTGGTTTTTAGCTCTTGATCAGGATCTTTTAAAAATTGATGCTGGCTGGCAAGGCCGCGAACTTTACTGGCCAGGTTAGGATGAAAAGCCAGATATTTATCCCAGACTATACGGTGCTGTGCAGAAGTAATTTGATAAATACCAATACCCTGGCTTTGACTTTCACAGTGCTGGTAAAAAGGGTCAAAATCAGACTCCTGGGCGGCGGTACCTAAGAGTAGCTTCTCGGCTGCCAGAGAGCGCACGCCTAAATAATCGAGAGTAGGTTTGATGACATGTTCAGTTAAATCTACAGCGTTAATAGTCATTATAAAACGTAAACCCTTACAGCCAGTTCTTGTTATTAATAGGTGCAGGTTCAGGGTTTGCCCCTATGTCCTGCTTACTAAATCATAA